>NZ_JBVIPA010000004.1:0-143678 GCF_055578365.1 Streptomyces sp. NPDC033131 | reverse complement strand
GGCGGCCCGGTAGGCCCGAGGGCCCCGGTGAGCCCCGTGACGACTCCCACGGATCCAGGCGGCCCGGTAGGCCCGAGGGCCCCGGTGAGCCCCGTGACGACTCCCACGGATCCAGGCGGCCCGGTAGGCCCGAGGGCCCCGGTGAGCCCCGTGAGCCCGGTGACGGATCCGGTGGATCCGGCAGGTTCGGTAGGCCCGGTGGTCCCAGAGAACCCGGCGGGCCCGGTGGACCCGGTGGACCCGGTGGACCCGGTGAGTCACGTGGCGGACCCGGTGAATCCGGCCCGCCCGATCGGCCCGGTGTCCGCAGAGGACCTGGTGAGCCCGGAGGCGGACCCCGTGCATCCGACCCGCCCGGCAAGCCCGACGGCCTTGAAGGACCGAGTGAACCCGGAGGTGGATCCGGTAGGCCCGGTGGCCCCGAAGGACCTGGCGGCCGTGGAGAACCCGGAGGACCCGGAGGCGGACCCCTTGTATCCGACCTGGTCGGTAGGCCCGAGGGCCACGAAGGGGCCGGCGGATTCTCTGAACCCGGTGGTGGAGCCGGACCCGACGTAACCACCTGGGAGGAGGGGCGGTCGTGACCGAGGGGGCCGGTGACGTGGACGGGGGGATCGGTCGGCTGGGGGTCCGGTTTCTGCGGGAGCGGTGGGGGGTGCTGGTGCGGCTCGGGGGCTGGTCGGTGCTGGAGACCGGGCAGACCTTCCTCACCGGGTACGCGCCCGCCCGCGCCCTGGACGAGGGGTTCCTGGCCGGGCGCCCGGAGGCCGGGCTCGGCTGGCTCGGGGTGGCCGGTCTGGGGGTCGTCGTCGGCGCGTACGGCACCGCCCGCGTGTACGCCGCGGTGGCCGCGCTGGTGGAACCGCTCAGGGACCGGCTCGTCGCCCGGGTCGTCGCACGCGGGGTGCGGGAGGCGGACGGCGGGGCGCTGTCCGGGCTCACCCAGCAGGTGGAGATCGCCCGGGACACGTTCGCCGGACTGGTGATGGTGTCGCGCTCGTTCCTGTTCACCTCCGTCGGCGCCCTGGTCGGCCTGTTCTCGCTGGACCCGCTGCTGCTGCTCGTCGTCGGCCCCCCACTGCTCGCCGGGGTGGCCCTGTTCGCGGCGACGCTGCGCCCGCTGGCCCGCCGGCAGGAGGCGTTCCTCGTCGCCGACGAGGCCCTGGCCGACGACCTCGGCGCCGTCTGCCCGGGACTACGGGACATCACCGCCGCCGGCGCGGAGGACCGGGTCGCCGCCGACACCGGGCGCCGGATCGACGCGGAGTTCCGGAGCGCCCGCTCCCTCGCCCGCTGGGGCGTCCTGCGCGTGGCCTCCCTCGCCGTCGGCGGCCAGCTCCCGATCGTGCTGCTGCTCGCCGCCGCGCCCTGGCTCCTCGACCACGGCGTCACCACGGGCGCCCTGGTCGGGGCCCTCGCCTACGTCACCCAGTCGCTGCTCCCCGCCCTGCGCAACCTGGTCCACGGCCTGGGCACGAGCGGTTCACGACTGGTCGTGGTGCTGCGGCGGCTGGTGCGCGAGCCGGCCGGCTCCCCGGACGCCGCGCCTCTCGCGCGGCCGGGCCCGGAACCCACCGCCGATGCCCCTGCCCTCTCCCTCGCCTCCGTCACCTTCGCCTACGGCCCCACCGCCGCCCCCGTCATCGACCACCTCGATCTCACCCTCCCGGCCGGCACCCACCTCGCCGTCGTGGGCCCCAGCGGCATCGGGAAGTCCACGCTCACCGCACTGGTCGCCGGGCTGCTTCAGCCGCGGAGCGGCACGATCAGGGTGTGCGGGATGCCGGTGGCCGAGGCCGCCGCCCGGCGCGTGGTCATCCCGCAGGAGGCGTACGTCTTCACGGGGACGCTCGCCGAGAACCTCGGGCAGTTCCGGCCCGACCCGGTGCCCGAGCCGGAACTGCTCGCCGCGGCGGAGGCGGTCGGGCTCGCTCCGCTGCTGGAAGCGCTGGGCGGGCCCGGGGCCCGGGTGGATCCGGCGGCGCTCTCCGCGGGCGAGCGGCAGCTGATCGCGCTGACGCGGGCCTATCTGTCCCACGCCCCGCTCGCCCTGCTCGACGAGGCGACCTGCCACCTGGACCCGGCGGCGGAGGAACGCGCCGAACGGGCCTTCGCGGCCCGGCCGGGCGGCACACTGGTCGTCGTCGCCCACCGGATCAGCTCGGCGCGGCGGGCCGACCGGGTGCTGGTCATGGACGGCAGGCGAACCGCGTGCGGGACGCACGAGGAGCTGGTGCGGGGCTTCGCGCCGTACCGCGAACTCGTCGGCGGCTGGACGCCCGTACCGTCCGGGCGGTCAGAGCCAGCCCTCGCCCTGCGAGATGCGGATCGCGTCGACGCGGTTACGGGCCCCGGTCTTGCGGGTGATGGCCGCCATGTAGTTGCGCACCGTCCCGTGGGACAGGTGCAGGCTCCCGGCGATCTCAGCGACGGAGGCCCCTTCGGCGGCCAGGGATAACACGCTGAGCTCTCTGCGGGTCAGCGGCATCTGCGCGGCCTTGAGGAAACCGAAGCCGAGCGAGTCGTCGACGAAACGTTCCCCCTCGGCGACGCGGCGGATCCCGCGCACCAGGTTCTGCGGCGAACCCTCCTTGTCGACGTAACCGAGCGCCCCCGCCTCGACGGCCCGTTTGAGCAAGCCGGGCCTGTTCGCGCCGGCAAGCACCAGCAGCCGGGGGTGCACCGGTTCCGGGCCGCGCGCGCAGAGTTCGCCGAGCGGCGGGATGCCGTAGGTGTCCGCGCACTCCAGGTCGGCCGCGCAGACGTCCGGCCGCACGGACCTCACGTGTCCGGGCGCGCCGCGCCAGGAGGTGTCGTACACCCTCAGGTCGGACTCCCGGCGGAGCCACTCCGCCAGAACCGATCGGACCAGCAACTCGTCGTGGACCAGAAGCACCCGGATCACTGCCACCCCTTCAGCTCGCCGTACGCCGGTTCCTTGTGTTGAGCGCCTGCCCCATTGTTCGCGCCCGTGACCGTTCGCGGGCGCGGAGAACCGGCCATCGGGGTGCGCGGGGGCGCACGCGCGGCGCCTGTCCACCGCCGCGCGCTTCGACTGTGGGGGCATGGCCCGGGGCGCACGGGGTACGGGCCGCCCTCACCGTGACGCGGGCAATGCGTGTGCCCGCACGCGGGCCGGCACGATGCCGCCCGGCCGCTCGCCGTGCGCGGTGGGCCGCCAGGAGGGAGATTTGACCCCAGGGACCCGTACCCCGGTCGGGCGAGGAGGTGGTCGGCGTGTCCGACGGCCGGACATCCGCGAAGGCGCCGGTGACCGCAAGGACCCGCGTCGGCCGACCCCTGCTGTCGCTCGCACTGGCGTCGATGATGGACGAGGTGCACGCGCACTCCGGAGCCGTCTATCTGCTGGCGGACGACGCGTCGGTCCTGGAGATGGCGGTGATGGCCGGGTTGCCCCGGGCGTTCGCGGCGCCCTGGGAGCGGGTGGGGCTGAGCGCGCCCATCCCGGTGGCCGAGGCGGTGCGCGAACGGCGGCTGGTCTGGGTGGGCGGCGAGGAGGACATGGCGCGCCGCTATCCACGGATCGCGGTCGTGCTGCCCTACCCCTTCGCGATGGCGGCGGTGCCCGTCGCCACGGAGTCCACCGAGTACGGCGCGGTCTTCCTGACCTGGCCCGGATCGCATCCGCCGGAGCTGTCCGACCGGGAGCGCGATCATCTCACCGCGGCCTGCGACCGGCTGGCACTGCGGCTGGAGCGGGCGGTCGAGGAGAGCGTCCCGCTGCACGCCGAACCCGACCTGCTCGCCGCGCCGACGGTGGGCGGCGTGGCCGGCACGCTCGGCACGGTGGAGGCGGCGCGGATGGTGGCGCGGCTGCCGTACGGGCTGTGCTCCCTGGATCTGCACGGGCGGATCGGCTTCGCCAACGCGGCGGCGGCCGAGCTGATGGGCGTGGCCGTGAGCGAGCTGCTCGGCTCCCAGCTGTGGGCGGCGGTTCCCTGGCTCAACGACCCGGCGTACGAGGACCGTTACCGGGCCGCGCTGCTCAGCCAGCACACCACGTCGTTCGTGGCGATGCGCCCGCCCGGCGACTGGCTCTCCTTCCGCCTGTATCCGAGCACGACCGGCCTGAGTGTGCGGATCAGCCGGGCTCGGGCGGTGGCGGAGATGAGCCGGGCCGGGCCGCAGCCCGGTGACACCCCCTCCCGCCTCGTGACCATCTCCCAGGTGCTGAGTCTGGCCGGGGCGCTCACCGAGGCGGCGAGCGTGCAGGACGTGGTCCAGCTGGTGGCGGACGAGATCGCCCCGGCCGTGGGCAGTCAGGCCCTGGTCGTCCTCGGTTCCCGGGCCGGCCGACTGCACGTCCTGGGGCACCGCGGATACCCGGACCCGCACGTCGTGGAGCGTTTCGACGGGCTGCCGCTGACCGAACAGACCCCGGGCACGCACGCTCTGACCAGCGGGGTGCCCGCGTTCTTCGACTCGCGGGAGCAGTTGGAGCGGCTGTATCCGGCGCGGCACCCGACGCCCGACGGGTTCGCGTCCTGGGCGTATCTGCCGCTGATCGCCTCGGGCCGCCCGGTCGGCACGTGTGTGCTCGCCTACGCCGAGCCGCACCCCTTCCCCGCGGACGAACGGGCGGTGCTGACGAGCCTGGGCAGCCTGATCGCCCAGGCCCTGGAGCGGGCGGTGCTCTACGACGCGAAACACCAGCTGGCGCACGGCCTGCAGGAAGCCCTGCTGCCGCACTCGCTGCCGCTGCTGCCCGGTATCGAGGCGGCCGCGCGCTACTTGCCGGCCACCCAGGGCATGGAGATCGGCGGCGACTTCTACGACCTGGTGCCGATGCGCGGTCCGGCGGCGGCGGTCATCGGGGACGTGCAGGGCCACAACGTGACCGCGGCCGGGCTGATGGGGCAGATCCGTACCGCCGTCCGCGCGTACACGACCGTCGGGCAGCCGCCCGCGGAGGTCATGCGCAGCACCAACCGGCTGCTGATCGACCTCGGTTCGGACCTCTTCGCGAGCTGTCTGTATCTGCGGCTCGATCCGGACCGGGGGCGGGCCGTGATGGCCCGGGCGGGGCATCCGCCACCCCTGCTGCGCCGGCCCGACGGGCGGGTGCGGGTGCTGGACCTGGCCGGCGGCCCGCTGCTGGGCATCGCCGACTCGGCCACGTATCCGACGACGGAGGTGGACCTCGCGCCCGGCTCCGTGCTCGTCCTGTACACCGACGGGTTGATCGAGTCGCCCGGCGTCGACATCGAGGACGCGCTCGCCGCGCTCGGGCGACGGCTGGCCGAGGCCGGGGATCTGCCCCTGGACGAGCTGGCCGACGAACTCGTCCGGCACAGCGTGGCCACACGGGAGCGGATCGACGACGTGGCCCTGCTTCTGCTGCGGGCGCGGGGTACGGGCTGACGCGGGGCCGGAACGGCAGAACGGACCGGTTCGGCCCTCCCGCCGGGGGGCCGAACCGGTCCGTGTCGTTCCGCGTCGAGAGCGGCTCAGTGGGGGCGAACCGCTCTCGACGCGGAGATCAGTGGGTCTCGGTCAGTCCGTCCTCGGCGCCCGTGCCGGTCTCCTCACCGGCACCGGCTTCCTCACCGCCGACCTCTTGGCCCGCTCCGGCCTCTTCGCCGCCGACTTCTTCACCGGCGCCGGCTTCCTCGCCGCCGACTTCACCGGCTCCGGCCTCTTCGCCCGCGCCGGCCTCTTCGCCCGCGCCGGCCTCTTCGCCCGCGCCGGCCTCTTCGCCCGCGCCGGCTTCGCCGCCGCCCGCCGCGTCGCCCGCGCCGAGGGTCGCGCCGACCGCCGCCAGCGCGGTGGTGACCGGCTGGAAGAAGGTCTCGCCGCCGACCGTGCAGTCGCCGCTGCCGCCCGAGGTCAGGCCGATGGCGAGACCGTCCTCGGTGAACAGGGAGCCGCCGCTGTCGCCGGGTTCGGCGCAGACGTTCGTCTGGATGAGCCCGGTGACGGTGCCCTCCGGGTAGTTCACCGTGGCGTCGAGTCCGAGGACCTCGCCGTCGCTCAGCCCCGTGGTGCTGCCCATCCGGGTCACCGCGAGGCCGACCGTGGCGTCCGCGGCCTCGGAGATCGCGACGGTCTGGCCGCCGCCGACGTTGACGTCGCTGGGCGCCACGGTCGCCGGGTCGTCGTACTTGACGAGCGCGAAGTCGCCGTCGCCCGGGAAGGTCGCCTGGTCGACGGTGGCGATCGGCTCGCCGTCCTGCGCGTCGGACCACGCGGCCTCCGCGACCCCGCAGTGACCGGCGGTCAGGAAGGCGGGGCTGCCGTCGCCCGCGGTGACGTTGAAGCCCGCGGAGCAGCGTGCGCCGCCGCCGAAGATGGCGTCGCCGCCGGAGAGGAAGGTCTTGAAGGTGCCGGCCGACTTCTTGATGGTGGCCATGCCGGAACCGAGGCTCTCGACGGTCGACTCCAGGGTGTCCCACTTGGCGCCGGTGACGGTGCTGTCGGCGGTGACCAGGATCTTGTTGGTCCTGGGGTCCACCGCCCACGCGGTGCCCGGGATGGTCGCCTCGGACTTGAGGGTCTGGGCGCCGGCCTCGAGTTCGCGGATGCTGTTGTCGACCTCGCGGACCTTCGCGCCCGCCTTCTCCGCCTGGACGATCACGTTGTTGTTGTCGCCGGAGATGACGTTGACGACCAGCTGTTGGCTGTCGCCGTCGTAGTAGGAACCGGCGAACGCGTCACCGAGCAGTCCGGCGAGTTGCGAGGCGAGATCCGAAGCGTCCCCCGCCTTCAGGGTCCGGGGCGCGGCGGCGGTGTTGTCCGAAGAGCCGTCCTGGGAGGCGTTGGCGTTGGGCAGCAGGATCGCGGCTGCTCCGAGCGCCACCACACTGCCCGCCGCTATCGCGACCTTGCGCTTCGGAATTCGCTTGTGACTCAAACTTCTCGACCTCCTGAGGGACCGGAGTCTGTTGCCGGTGTCTGGCAGTTGTTGGGGCGCCTGGATGGCAGTGGGTACGCACGGTGTGCACGGGGCGTTCAATTCCGTTTCCGTGCGCACCGCGTGAAACACCGAATCGGCCACGGCTCTCACACGTCCGCCCGGTGCGGGGAACAATCGCCCATATGACGATGACCACCGCCGAAGCCGACACGATCCTCGCCGACAACTTCGCCCCGTGGGTTCTCGGACTGGGCCTGCGGGTCGAGGCCTTGGGGGACGACCGGGCGACCCTGCGTCTTCCCTGGTCGGACCGCCTGTCCCGGGAGGGCGGCGGGCTGTCCGGGCAGGCCCTGATGGCCGCCGCCGACACGGCGACCGTGATCGCTCTGTCGGCCGCCCGGGGCGCCTACGGACCGATGACGACGGTGCAGCAGTCCACGTCCTTCCAGCGTGCGGTGACCGGTTCGGATGTCCTGATCGAAGCGGTCGTCACCAAGCTGGGCCGTCGGACGGCGTTCGCCGACATCACGATGACGGACGAGGAGTCCGGGCAGATCGCGGCACGGGCGAGCACGGTCTACGCACTACTGGGCTGACACGTTCAGCAACCGGACGCCAACGGTCCGTTGTGAACACCGGGCCGAATCCTTGCTCCAGGGAATCTGCACAGCGAATGCCCAACGAGGTCACCGCACGCGAAGGATCTGCACAAGTCGGGGTGCCCCTCACGTCATTGGCGCGGAGTGTCGGATTCGCGGCGACCAGGGCAAGGGCCTGCACCGGCACATCGCCGTGCCAGGTGTGAAGAAGTCGCCACCAAGCAGTGCGCAATCCTGCACCGACGGGTACTGCTGAGTCACAAATGCCCTGGTGGGGCAGGTGGTTGATTGGAAGCCCGGACCCGCTGCGTGCTTTGATCCATCGCACCGCAGGGGCCGCTCAGGGCTTCTCGGAAACGGGTGTCCGGCACCTGCGGTCGCGGCCGTCCGTCTGTCCCCCAGAGGGGGCCGCTCCCCCCTTGTGAATACCCATATGAAGGGAAGTTCCATCATGAACTCCACCCCCCAGGTTGAGACCGTCGAGATCTCCGACGCCGAGCTCGACAACGTCTCCGGCGGTCTGTCCGTGAACGCTCTGGGCACCGTCACCGGCCTGGTGGACGGCATTGCCCCGGTTTCCGGCCTGGTCAACACCGCCGTCGGCACCGTCGAGGGTGCGACCGGCCTGAACACCGCCCCGGTCACCAGCCTGGTCTCCGGTATCTGATCGCACTTCTGTGATCTTCGAGTCCCGGAGCCGGATCCCGGCTCCGGGATTCTCGGGTGCCGTGAAAGATCTCTCCCACAGGTGAGGGAAGGTTCGTGCAGTTCCGCCAACAGGCCCTCGCCAAGCTCCAGTCGCCGGAGGAGCTCGACCTCCCGGTGCGTTTCGCCCGCCCCCAGGGCTGGCTCGTCCTGTCCGTGACCGTGGTCGTGATGGCCGCCGCGTCCGTGTGGGCGGTGACCGGCTCGGTGGCCTCCACGGTCGGTGCGCCCGCGATCCTCACCCACGGCGAGGGCAGTTACATCCTGCAGAGCCCGGTCGCGGGCCAGGTCACCGCGGTCGTCGCCAAGGAGGGCACGCGGCTGCCCGCCGACTCCCCCGTCCTGAAGGTCCGTACGGCCGAGGGCGACACCGTCGTCCGTACCGTCGCCGCGGGCCGGATCACCGCGCTCGCCGCCACCATCGGCCAGATCATCCAGACCGGCGCGAACGTCGCCGCCGTCGAGAAGGTCGCCCGCGCCACGGACCCGCTGTACGCGACGGTGTACGTCCCCGCCGAGAACGCCGCCTCCATCCCGGCGAACGCCGCCGTCGACCTGACGGTGCAGTCGGTGCCCACCCAGGAGTACGGCGTGCTGCGCGGCCATGTGAAGTCGGTGGACCGCTCCGCCCAGTCGGCCCAGCAGATCTCCGCGTTCCTCGGCGACGGCCAGCTCGGCGAGCAGTTCACCAAGGACGGCCGGCCGGTGGCCGTCCTGGTCAGGCTGGACAAGTCGGCCGCCACGAAGAGCGGCTACACGTGGTCGTCCGCGGACGGGCCGCCGTTCTCCCTCACCTCCATGACGATGGCCGACGCTTCGATCCGGCTGGCGGACCAGCGTCCTGTCGATTGGCTGCTGCCGTGAGTGCCGCCCAGGACACCAGAAGCAGACGCCGGGCCGCCCCGCCCAAGCGACCGGTCCCCACGGGCAGGGTCAAGACGGTCCGCACGCCCACCGTGCTCCAGATGGAGGCCGTCGAGTGCGGCGCCGCCTCCCTGGCGATGGTGCTCGGCCACTACGGCAGGCACGTGCCGCTGGAGGAGCTGCGCATCGCCTGCGGTGTCTCCCGGGACGGCTCACGCGCCAGCAACCTGCTGAAGGCGGCCCGCAGTTACGGCCTGACCGCCAAGGGCATGCAGATGGACACCGCCGCCCTCGCCGGGGTGAAGGCGCCGGCCGTGCTGTTCTGGGAGTTCAACCACTACGTCGTCTACGACGGCATGGGGCGCCGCTTCGGCCGCCGCGGGGTGTACATCAACGACCCCGGCAAGGGCCGCCGCTTCGTACCGATGGAGGACTTCGACGGCAGCTTCACCGGCGTCGTCCTGGTCATGGAACCCGGCGAGGGCTTCACCAGGGGCGGGCGCAAGCCGGGTGTGCTGGGCGCGATGCCGGCCCGGCTGCGCGGCACCGCGGGCACCATGCCGGCGGCGGTGCTGGCGAGCCTGCTGCTGGTGGTGGTCGGCGCGACGGTGCCCGCGCTGAGCCGCCAGTACATCGACATGTTCCTGATCGGTGGTCAGACGTCCCTGCTCGGCGTGCTGTTCGCGTCGATGGGCGCGTCCGTGCTGCTCACCCTCGTGCTGACCTGGCTGCAGCAGGCGAACCTGCTGCACGGCCGCATCATCTCCTCCACCCTCTCCAGCGCCCGCTTCCTGCGCCATCTGCTGCGGCTGCCGGTCACCTTCTTCTCCCAGCGCAGCCCGGCCGACCTGGTGCAGCGCCTCCAGTCCAACGACCAGGTGGCCGAGACGCTGTCCCGCGACCTCGCGGCGGCGGGCGTGGACGCCGTGGTCGTCGTCCTGTACGCGGTGCTGCTGTACACGTACGACCCGCAGCTCACCTACGTCGGCATCGGCGTGGCGCTGCTGAACGTGGTGGCCATGCGGGTGGTGATCCGGCTGCGTGCCACCCGTACGGCGAAGCTGCGCGCCGACAGCGCCCGGCTCACCAACACGGCGTACACCGGCCTGCAGTTGATCGAGACGATGAAGGCGACCGGCGGTGAGGACGGCTACTTCCGCAAGTGGGCCGGACAGCACGCCACCACGCTGGAGGAGCAGCAGCGGCTCGGTGTGCCGAGCGCCTGGCTGGGCGTGGTCGCGCCGACGCTGGCGTCGCTGAACAGCGCGCTGATCCTGTGGATCGGCGGGATGCGGGCGATCGAGGGCGGGATCTCGGTCGGTCTGCTGGTCGCCTTCCAGGCACTGGTCACCCGCTTCACCGCTCCGATCACCCGTCTGAACGGTGTCGCGAGCCGCATCCAGGACTTCGCGGCCGACGTGGCCCGTTTGAAGGACGTCGAGAACTTCGAGGCCGACCCGCTCTACGGCCGCCCGGGCGCCGGCGAGTCGACGCGCCGACTGCAGGGTCACGTCGAGCTGCAGAACATCTCCTTCGGCTACAACCCGCTCGACAAGCCCCTCCTCTCCGGCTTCGACCTGACCGTCGGCCCGGGCGAGCAGGTCGCCCTGGTCGGCGGCTCGGGCAGCGGCAAGTCCACGGTGTCCCGGCTGATATCCGGCCTGTACGCGCCCTGGGAGGGCGTGATCCGTATCGACGGGCAGCGCATCGACGACATTGCGCGCGGGGCCCTCGCGGCCTCCGTCTCCTTCGTCGACCAGGACGTGTTCCTCTTCGAGGGCTCGGTCCGCGACAACGTGGCGCTGTGGGATCCCTCGATCCCCGACGAGGCCGTGGTGGACGCGCTGCGCGACTCCGCCCTCTACGACGTGGTGATGCGCCGTCCGGGCGGCATCCACAGCAAGGTCGAGCAGGACGGCCGCAACTTCTCCGGCGGACAGCGCCAACGCCTGGAGATCGCCCGGGCCCTGGTGCGCAGGCCCAGCATCCTGGTCCTCGACGAGGTGACCAGCGCGCTGGACGCGGAGACCGAGCTGACCGTGATGGACAACCTGCGCAAGCGCGGCTGTGCCTGTGTGGTGATCGCACACCGGCTCAGCACCGTGCGCGACAGCGACGAGATCGTCGTACTCCAGCACGGCACGATCGTGGAGCGGGGGCGGCACGAGGAGCTGTTGGTACTCGGTGGCGCGTACGCCGAGCTGGTCAGGGAGCGGTGAGATGACGACCGCACACGAGCCGGACCTCGTCCTGGGCGCCCTCGGGGCCATGGGCACGCCGATCGACTGCACCGGCCTGAGCCGCCTCGACCTGGAAGGGCCGCAGGTGCTGTGGCTGGTCGCGGCGGGCGCCGTGGACCTGTTCGCGGTGGACGCCGAGGCGCAGGGCCACTGGCACCACCTGGGCCGGCTGGAGGCGGGTTCGCTGCTGCTCGGGCCGGTCCAGGGGCCCCAGCACACTCTGGTGGCCCGCCCGCTCAGGGACTGCGTGGTGCACCGGATCAACCTGCGGGAGCTGTACCAGCCGGCGGACACCCAGACGTGGTCCTACGACGCGTACGGCAACCCCCAGTACGTGCCGCCGACGTCGAGCCCGCTGGAGTACGCCCTCGCGCTGGGCGTCGGCCGCAGTCTGTCCATCCTCTTCCAGGCGCCGATGGCCACGGACCGGGCCGCCGCGCCCACCGACGACGACGTCTTCTGGATGCAGGTGCCGCCGGGCAGTGTGCAGTACGGCTCGCTGTACGGCGCGGAGGCGGCGGCCGACCTGCTGATGGACCCGGCCGTGTGGCAGAGCATGGTCGACCAGGAGTACCGGCTGCTGACCACGCTGGACCGGTGGATCGAACAGCTGGAGCACACGCACGAGACGCGGACGGCCGCCGGCATCAAGGCCGGTGAGGCGGTCCGCGCCCAGGCCGACCGGACGCTGCTGGCGTCCATCGGCAAGTCGTCGAAGCGTGCGACGGCCGCCGACGCGGACGCCAGTTACGCGGCGTGCAAGCTGGTCGCCCAGGCCGCCGGGATCCCGCTCGCCGAGCCCGCGCAGTCGGGCACCGAGAGCGACCGTCTCGACCCGGTCGAGCAGATCGCCCTGGCCTCTCGGGTGCGCATCCGGTCGGTACGCCTCGACGGCCGCTGGTGGCGTGACGACGTCGGCCCGCTGGTGGGCCACCGGGCCCTGTCCGGCGCACCGGTCGCGCTGCTGTGGCGGCGCGGCGGCTATGTGTCCGTGCACCCGGCGACCGGTCGGGAGACGCCGATCGAGAAGGCCAACGCGGAGGAGTTCGAGCCGCGTGCGGTGATGTTCTACCGCCCGCTGCCCGACCGGCCGCTCACCCCGTTCGGGCTGCTCCGCTTCAGCATGCGCGGCACCGGCGGTGACCTGACGAACCTGCTGACCAGCGGTCTGGTGACGGTCGCCATCGGGGCGCTGGTGCCGATCGCGACCGGCAAGGTGCTCGGCGAGTTCGTGCCGAAGGCGCAGACCGACCTGATCGTGCAGTTCTGTCTGGCGGTGATGATCAGCAGTGTGGTGGCGGCGGCCTTCATGCTGATGCAGAACCTGACCATGCTCCGCCTGGAGGGCCGTATCGAGTCGACTCTCCAGCCGGCGGTCTGGGACCGGCTGCTGAGACTGCCGACCAAGTTCTTCACCGAACGCTCGACCGGCGAGCTGGCGAGCGCGGCGATGGGCATCAGCGCGATCCGCCGGATGATGGCGGGCATCGGTCCGGTGATCGCCCAGTCGGTGACCGTGGGCGCGATGAACCTGGGCCTGCTGTTCTGGTACAGCGCCTCCATGGCGATGGCGGCGATCGGCATGCTCGTCGTCATCGCCGCCGTGTTCCTGGGCCTCGGGCTGTGGCAGGTGCGCTGGCAGCGGCGCCTGGTGGCGCTCGGCAACAAGCTGAACAACCAGGCGTTCCAGACCCTGCGCGGCCTGCCGAAGCTGAGGGTCGCGGCGGCCGAGAACTACGCCTACGCGGCCTGGGCGTCACAGTTCGCGCGCAGCCGCGAGCTGCAGCAGAAGGTCGGCCGCATCAAGAACCTCACCACGGTGATGGGCGCGGTCTACCTGCCCCTGTGCACCCTGGTGATGTTCATGCTGCTGGCGGGTCCGGCGCGGGGATCGATGTCGGCGGCGGCCTTCCTCACCTTCAACACCTCGGTGACGATGCTGCTGACGGCCGTCACGCAGCTGACCGGCTCCTTCGTATCGGTGGTGGCCGCGCTGCCGCTGTTCGAGGAGATCAAGCCGGTGCTGGACGCCGCGCCGGAGGTCCGCACGGCCAGCACCCGCCCCGGTCCGCTGTCGGGCGGCATCGAGGCCCGCCGACTCTCCTTCCGGTACTCGGACGACGGTCCGCTGGTCCTCGACGACGTGTCGTTCGACGTGCGGCCGGGCGAGTTCGTGGCGATCGTCGGCCCGAGCGGGTGCGGCAAGTCGACCCTGCTCAGGCTGCTGATCGGCTTCGACCGGCCGGTCTCGGGCAGTGTGCTGTACGACGGTCAGGACCTGGCCGCCCTCGACCAGTCCGCCGTCCGCCGGCAGTGCGGGGTGGTCCTCCAGCACGCGCAGCCCTTCACCGGTTCCATCCTGGACGTCATCTGCGGCACCGAGCCGTACACGCCCGAGGAGGCGCTGGCGGCGGCCGCGATGGCGGGGCTCGCCGAGGACATCGAGCGGATGCCGATGGGGCTGCACACGATCGTCTCGGGCAGCGGCGCCATCTCCGGCGGCCAGCGCCAACGCCTCATGATCGCCCAGGCGTTGATCCGCCGCCCGCGCATCCTCTTCTTCGACGAGGCGACCAGTGCCCTCGACAACGAGACACAGCGCACGGTCATCGAGAGCACCAAGGCCCTCAACGCGACCCGGATCGTCATCGCGCACCGCCTGTCGACCGTGCTGGACGCGGACCGCGTGATCGTCATGGAGGACGGCAAGGTCGCCCAGCAGGGCCCGCCCGCGCAACTCCTCGCGGACACGGGCGGCCGCCTGCACGAGCTGGTGCGGCGGCAGATGACGTGAGCGGCTGAGGGGTCCTTTCACTATGAGCGTCCGATCAGGTCGCGTGGTCTGGTGCCGTGCATCGCAAGGCGCCGGAGCGGCCTCGATGGGGGTCCCCCCCGCGCGAGGTTGTTCGAGCGTGGGGGAGGAGCCACGTGGGCGTTTCGGCAACGCGGCGAGGTGCGGTGCCAGGCCGCGCGACCCGGACGGGCATAGTGAAAGGACCCCTGAGAGGCCGGGCGCCGAAGCCGGGGCCCCCTGGAGGGGGCGCCGCCCTGGACGAACCCGTCACAGGCGACACGCTCACCACCGCCTTCTCGTGGTCGACCGGCTTGATCGCTGCCGCGCGCTGGTCGCCTCCCTGCTCCACCGGCGCGATCCCGGAGCAGGACCTCGGTCGTCCCCGTGAGCGTGGTTGATCACGAGTGCCTTCATGTGGGCTCGGAGTACCCCCTCGGGGCGTCCACGCCGGTGGATGGCCGAGCACCGCCGGGGTACTCGGGGCTCATGCCACACGAGAGTCACGAACCACGGCTGCCCCTGGCCCGGGGGCCGGTCTCGGCAGCCGTCGCGGAGTACCTGCGGGGCGCCGGACCACTGCCGGACCATGAGGAGGTGGCGGGCGCGGCCGTCTACGGCGACGACCTCCAGCTCGCCCTGTACCTCTGCTACGAGCTGCACTACCGCGGGTTCGAGGGCGTCGCCCCGGACCGCGAGTGGGACCCGGACCTGCTGCGCACCCGCGCCGCGCTGGAGCACCGCTTCCTGGCCGCGCTGCGTGCCGACACCGCCGTACACGAAAGCGTGGACGACGCGCTCGCCGACCTCCTGGTCGAGCCCCTCGACGGGACGGGCGTCAGCCACTACCTGCGGAAGGAGGGCGAGCTGTGGCAGCTGCGCGAGTACGCCGCGCAGCGCTCGCTGTACCACCTCAAGGAGGCCGATCCGCACGCCTGGGTGCTGCCGCGGCTGTGGGGCCGGGCCAAGGCGGGGATGGCGGCGGTGGAGTTCGACGAGTACGGCGGCGGCCGCCCCGACCGGGTGCACGCGCGGCTGTTCGCCGACCTGATGACCGACCTGGACCTCGACACGTCGTACGGGCACTACCTCGACGCGGCCTGCGCGGAGATGCTGGCCACGGTGAACCTCATGTCCCTCTTCGGTCTGCACCGGTCCCTGCGGGGCGCCCTGGTGGGTCACTTCGCGGCGGTCGAGATCACGTCGTCACCCGGTTCCCGGCGGCTGGCCGAGGCGATGCGGCGCACGGACGCCGGACCGGCGGCCGAGTTCTTCTACGACGAGCACGTCGAGGCGGACGCCGTGCACGAGCAGGTCGTACGCCACGAGGTCATCGGCGGGCTGCTGGCCGAGGAGCCGCATCTGGCGGCCGACGTGGCCTTCGGTATCGACGCCACCGAACACGTCGAGGGCCGCCTGGCCGCCCGGCTGCTCACCGACTGGCGGGCCGGACGGTCGTCGCTACGCCCGCCCATGGTTTCCGGAATCTCCCATATCTCCTGATTGCCGGGGTACACGAGCGACGTGAATCCTTTGGTACTGCCGCTGGTCCTCCCGGGCGTCTACGCCCCTCAGGAGGACACCGCCCTGCTGGCCGGGGCCCTGTCAGAAGAACCGCTTCCGCCGGGCGCGGAGGTCCTCGACGTGGGCACCGGTTCCGGTGCGCTGGCGCTGGAGGCCGCGCGCCGCGGCACACGGGTGACCGCCGTGGACGTGTCGTGGCGAGCGGTGGCCACGGCCCGGCTGAACGCCTGGAGGGCGGGAGTGCCGGTACGCATCCGGCGCGGGAACCTCTTCGGCCCCGTGCGGGGCCAGTCCTTCGACCTCATCCTGACCAACCCGCCGTACGTGCCCGCACCCATGGTGCGGTTGCCGCGCGGTCCGGCCCGGGCCTGGGACGCGGGCCGTGACGGGCGGTTGGTACTGGACCGGATCTGCCGGGAGGCACCGGATCTGCTGCGCCCCGGGGGCGTTCTGCTGATCGTGCACTCCGCGCTCAGCGATCCGGGCCGGACGCTGGAGCATCTGCGGGCGTCCGGGCTCAAGGCGTCGGTGACCCGCCGTAGCCGGATCGCGTTCGGTCCGGTGCTGCGGGGGCGGGAGGGCTGGCTGCGGGAGCGCGGGCTGCTGCCTCCCGCCGAGAAGCAGGAGGAGCTGGTGGTCGTCCGTGCCGAACTCCCCGTCTGACACGCCTCGCAGGATCACCGTGCAACGCCGGGGCCCACTGCTGGTGGAGGGGCCGGTGGAGGTGGAACTGGAGGACGGCACCACGGTCCGCTCCGACCGCTTCCGGGTGGCTCTGTGCACCTGCCGGCGCAGTCGGCGGTATCCCTGGTGCGACACCAGTCACCGCGACCGGAGCCGGAACCAGCAGGGCGGCCAGGCGCAGCAGGACAGGTGAGGAATCCGACCCGAAGGGGTCGGCGGGCGGCCCCACTCCGCCCACCGACCCCCGGTGCGGGATCACAGGTCTCCGCGAAAGCGGCTCGCACTCCCCATCTGCGGGCCCCTCGGGACATTCCCGGAGAACGTGCGATCCCGGTCCATCAGAACGTGAAGACGCTGCTCCCCTGGAAGCTCTTCACGCACTCGTTGGCGAAGGTGCGCTCGTAGGAGACGCGCTGACCGCGCCACACGCCGTCCACGGTGACGACCACGGGGTCGTACTCCTTGGTGCACAGGACGCCGTCCCTGACCGTCAGGGCGTCGAAGTCACCGTCCGCGGCGCGCAGTTCCGCGCAGGCGGACACGGCGGCCGGGTGGGTACCCGAGGCGGTCGGGGCACAGGTCAGGGTGACCGCGCGTTCCGGGGTGACGGTGGCCGCGCTGTCGCCGTGGCCCACGGTGAGGACCAGGGCCGAGGGGGCGTAGAGCGCGTTCGGGGTGGTGGCGGGTTGTGCGAGGGCGGCGCCCGTCAGGGGTCCACAGACGGCGGTGGCCGCAAGGCCCAGGGTCGCTGCCCAGCGCGCGGTGTTCCGCATTGTGTGCATCCTTCCGCTCGATTCGACGAGATGTCGGTGTGCCGCGATCCGACTCGGTCGGTGCCGGTGCGGCGAGCGCGAGTCTGCCGAGTCCGGCCCCGAATCTCACATCGACCCCACCGGTTTCAGTAACCTTGCGTATTGAATCAGTGGCGCGAAGTAACGGAATTCGAACGCGCCCGCCCTGCAATCGCACGGTGCCCGATCTCCCGTTCCGGCCGGATGGCCGGATTCCCCCCGCCACTTAATAGGCCTGAAACATTCCGATTCAGCCCTCGGCGCACTTCCGTTCCGTTCCTTGCCTCCCCGCCGCGATGGAGTAATGGTGATTACATGATTACGACAGAGCAGCACGAGAAGCTGCGCGGCTGGTTCGCCGGCCGCCTGCCGGACGACCTCTTCGAGGCGCTGGTCGAGGTCACGGCCGACCGCGAGGAGATCACCGTGATCGGCCGCATTCCCGAGCCCCGGCTGGCGCAGGACGTCTCGGCCGCCGAACGGGAGGCCGCCGTCCAGGGCCGGGCCCAGGAGTTCCGGGAGCGCACCCGGGAGACCCGGATCGCGGTGGCGGGCGAGGCAGAGCACCGGTTCCGCAGGAAGGTGTCCTGGGGCGTGGAGTGCGGCGGGGAGCGGGTCCTGTTCACTCATGTGGCGGCGCCCGTGATGACCCGGCTGCGCCAGCCCGAGCGCCAGGTCCTCGACACCCTCGTGGCCGGCGGTGTCGCCCGCAGCCGCAGCGACGCCCTCGCCTGGTGCGTCCGCCTGGTCCAGCGCCACACCGACGACTGGCTCGCGGAGTTGCGGGACTCCCTCGAACACGTGCACCGGGTGCGGGCCAAGGGGCCCGACGCCGAGCCGGAGGACGCCACGACGGAAGGTGAGTGACCGGGCGGTGGCCGACTCCTCGGGTCACCCTCCGGAGGACGGCTGAACCGTCCTGCGGTGCGGAGCCGCACACGGCCGCTGTTGCCGAACCGCGGGCCGACCCGCGCCTACTCGCCGGTATCGTCGGGGCGACGCTGCTCGACGAGGAGAGGCGGGGCGGTACCGATGGCCAAGCACTGGGCGGACTTCCAGTACGAGATCTATCTGAACGGGATGTCGGGCGCCGTACCGCGCCTGCCCACCGATCTGACCCGGCTGGAGGCGCTGACCGAGCAGCGGCTCGGCCCCGGCCCGGTCGGCTATGTGGCGGGCAGCGCGGGGGACGGCAGTACGGCCCGCGCCAACCGGGCCGCCCTGGAGCGTCGCCGGATCGTGCCGCGCATGCTGCGGGACGTCCGTGAACGGGACCTGTCCGTCGAGGTGCTGGGCCGCGCCCTGCCCGCGCCGCTGGCTCTGGCGCCGGTAGGCGTGCTGTCGATCATGCACCCCGACGCCGAGCCGGCCGCCGCCCGGGCCGCCGCGGCGCAGGGTGTGCCGTACATCCTGTCCTCGGCGTCCAGCACGCCGATGGAGCAGGTCGCCGAGGCGATGGGCGACGCCGAGCGGTGGTTCCAGCTGTACTGGCCGAAGGACCCGGAGGTGGCCCGGAGTTTCCTGGACCGGGCGAGGGCGGCCGGGTTCACCGCGCTGGTCGTCACGCTCGACACGCCGCTGCTGTCCTGGCGTCCGCGCGACCTCGACCAGGCGTATCTGCCGTTCCTGCACGGCGTGGGCACCGCCAACTACTTCTCGGACCCGGCGTTCCGGGCGGGCCTGGCCAAGCCGGTGCACGAGGACCCGAACGCGGCGGTGATGCACTTCGTCGGCATGTTCGCCGACCCCGGCAAGACCTGGCCGGACCTGGCGTTCCTGCGGGAGAACTGGGACGGCCCGATCGTCCTCAAGGGCGTGCTGCACCCGGACGACGCCCGCCTCGCCGCCGACGCCGGGATGGACGGCGTGGTGGTGTCCAACCACGGCGGCCGTCAGGTGGCCGGCTCGGTCGCGGCGGCCGACGCGCTGCCGCGGGTCGTGGAAGCGGTCGGCGACCGCCTGACCGTCCTGTTCGACAGCGGCGTCCGCACCGGCGACGACGTCTTCAAGGCCCTGGCCCTGGGCGCCCGGGCGGTGCTGGTCGGACGGCCGTACGTCTACGGCCTCGCACTCGACGGTCAGGCGGGCGTCGAGCACGTGATCCGCTGTCTGCTGGCGGAGCTCGACCTCACCCTCGCCCTGTCCGGACACGCCACCCCGGCGACCGTGGGCTCCTGCGACCTGGTGGAGGAGCCCGCATGAGAGCCGGGCCAACCCCGCCGGCCAGGCTCTAACCCCGGTCCGACAGCCCCACCGCCCGCGCTCCGGGCGCCCGCGTGCCGGTGGCCGACAGCGAGCCGGGGCTGGCCGTCGACGCCGGGTCGGCGAGCCAGTACTGCCCGGTGGCCCCGTCACGGACCTTGACCACGATGTCGGAACCCGGGTCGGCGCTGGTGGTGGTGAGGGCGAGCTGCTCGTCCCAGCGGGGCAGCAACTCGCCCTGCACGGTGAGGTCGTAGCGCACGTCGTCGGCCCGCTTCGCCTTCTCGCCCGCGCACGTGCCGAGAATGACCACCCCGGCGTCGGCGTGCGAGTCGAGACACAGGCCGGGCTCCGCGACGCTGCGCAGCAGCCCGTCGCTCTCGTACGACCACTGCTGCGTGGGCACGGACGAGCACGCCGCCAGTTCGGTCCCGGCGCCGGACCTGGGCTCGCCCCTGATGTCGAGGCACAGGTCGGCGCCGAGGTTGCGCAGCCTGGTGCGGCCGGGCGCGATGGGGAGCTGGGCGGTGCCGGAGGACGCCGCGGGCGGGGCCTGCCCGTCGGCTCCCGGTGCCGCGCCCACGGCGCCGTTCCCGCTGGTCGAGGCGGCCGGGTCGACCCCGTCGTCGTCCGACCACTGGCCGGCGACGAGCACGGTCGCGAGCAGCCCGGCGGAGGCGAGGCCCACGCCCGTCAGGAGCGTCCTCGAGGAGCGCAGCCCGCCCAGGGGCCGGCGGCCGGGTGAGGGGATCCCCGGCAGCAGCCGTCGGCGTCCGCCGCCGTGCCGGGAGGAGCCGCGCATGCGCGGCGGCTCCGGCGACCGGCTCGGCCGGGACTCGAGATAGCGTCGGGCGCCCCAGCCGAGCACCGACTCGGCGAGCAGGGCACCCAGGCCGCCCTCGAAATGACTCAGTTGTTCGGCGGCGTTCCGGCAGTGGCGGCACTCCCCCAGATGGTGCTGGACATCCGGCAACAGCGCCCCGCCGCGGCGAATCGGAACGTCGAGGAGACGGTTGTAGAAGCGGCAATCCTTGCTCGGCGCCAGTTCCCGATGGGCTTGTACACAACCCTCACGGAGTTTTTCACGCGCTTGTTCGAGAGCCACCGACGCGGTGCCGGTGTCCATGCCGAGAAGAGCGGCGGGGACCGTCATGGGTTCCGCCTCGACCTCTACGTGCCACAGCAAACACCGGGCGAGTCCGGGAAGTGCGTGGAATGAACGCTCGGCCAACTTGCGATTTTCGGGTGTCAGCGACTTGGCCGCCCGCATACCGCGGCCTCCGGCCGGTTTCCCCAACTCCGGCAGCGCTCCCGATATGTGCTCCTCGGCCGACCACTGTCTGACGGTGTCCCGCACTGTCACGAGTAACCGGGGCCGCAGCGCCACGGCGGGCTCGCCCAGGGTGAGCCGGTCGAGCACCTGGTGGAAGGCGGCGGCGGTGACCATGGAGGCGGTGCCCTCCGGGGAGGCCAGACAGATCGCCGCGTACTCGTGGGCCGGCTGCCAGTGCCGCGCCATGAGCAGCGCGACGGACTTGCCGACCTCGACGTCCGAGCGGCCTCTCAGCGCGGCGCCGAGGCCCTCGTCGGATTCCTCGGGAGCCCCGCCGACCGGGGGGTAAGGCGGGCGAGGAGGATGGGGGGTTGGCACTGAGCAGATTCCTTCCCACGCATACGGGGGCACAGAAGTTTCCACCGCCGAAAAGAAGCCCGGACTGGCACTCACCTTTTCGGCGCGGACATGAGGAGCATGAATTCACCGGCCTCCGTCCGCCCCGGTTCCCCACGGAACGATTGCGAGCCGGCCCTTACCCCCCACACGGTTGTTCACCCTCGCACAAGTCACTCACGGCCAACAAGGCACTGGGGAAACCTGCACATCATTGAAAGAAAGTCAGAAACAGCCGCACGGCAGTAGGCAACTCATCGCGCCCGCACCGGTTTTCCGCCTTCGCATGCGCCCCGTGTGATGCACGCACACGCGCCGGAGCGGTACGCACGCTCCCGGCGCACGCCGCCGCGTAGTGCACTGGAACCGGCCCATCCTCGGAGGCCCCCGCGCAGGACGGCGGCTCTCCCGCGCGCAGCCGGCCGCCGACCCCGTTCCTCCCGCCCTCGGTCGGCGGCCCCGGGGACGGGCGGTGGACCGACGCCCGGGGAACGTCAGATCTGCCAGGAACGCAGCCGGTCGGCCGCGCCGTAGACGTCCGTCTTGCCGGAGATCAGGTCGCGGGCGAGGTCGACGAGGGCGCCGTAGGGCGGGTCGATGCCGACGCCGCTGACGAACATGTAGGCCACCGCCGTCGCGCAGGCGAAGCGGGCGTTGGCCGACGGCAGCGGCTTGAGCAGGGCGATGGTGTGCAGCAGTGCGGCGGCCCGCCAGGCCGGGTCGGAGTCCACGCCGAGGCGGGGCGGGTCGACGCGGTGCCGGGCGACGGCGGCGACCAGGGCGGAGAAGTCGTTGATCGTGGGCTGGTCGGGCAGAACCTCTTCGTGCCGCTGGAGCAGCCAGGGCACGTCGATGTGAACGACGGGAGCCATGGGTCAGGCGACCCGCCCCTCGCCCTTGGCGGACGGTTCGTCGTCCGGGAAGGCCTGCGCGAACTCCTCGGCGTGGGACGCGAAGAACCGGCGGAACGCCTCCGCGCCCTCCTGCAGTGCTCGGTGCCGGGCGATGTCGGCGGCGGCCGCCTCTCGCACGAGGGCCTTCATGGACGTACCCCGCTCCTTGGCGATCTGCCGCAGGTCCTCTAGCTCGCGGTCGCTGAACTCCACGTTGAGAGCTGGCATGCCCTCACGGTACCGCGCGGGTACTTACGCGTAAATATCCCCAGGTCAGACGGACAGCGCGACGGTACCGGAGGGGCAGGGCGACGGTGACCCGAGGGTGCGGCGTGGGTCACCGTCCACCGGCCCCGTGCCGGGAACCGGGCTCGCACGGCCGGGCGACCGGAGTGATCAGGCGGCTGCCGCTCGGTGAGCGGGCCGAGGTGCAGCAGCCGCTCGATCAGGCCCGGTCCACCCCCTGACCGCCGCCCATGAGCGGCCAGGGGAGCTCGTGGAGCACGAGCCGGCCGCTCCTATCCCTGGTCCGCCACGAACGACGCCATCCGGGTCAGGGCCGAGTTCCAGTTGATGGTGTGCTCGTTCGTCGACCAGGACTGGATGTCGTCGATGAAGCAGAACTGACCGACGCAGCCCTGGAGTTTGCTCTGTGCGTAGGGGTCCTGGATGCTCGAGTTCGGTCCGCCCGAGAGGGTTCCCTCGGGCGGGGCCGGCAGGGCGGGGTCGAGCTGGCGGGCGTACCAACGGCTGTGCTGGTTGTGGGCGTTGACCTCGCCGTAGCCGGTCACGTACGACATGTTCAGCGCGTTGCGGCCGAGGATGTAGTCCATGCTCTGGACGGCGCCGTCACGGTACTTCGAGGCGCCGCTGATGTCGTACGCGGTGGCGATGACGACCGCGTTGTGCAGGATCTGGTGGTTGGAGCCCCAGTCGTAGAGGTTGTCGGCGGGGGCGTACGGCATGCCGTACGGATGGGCCTTGAGGGTGGCCACGTAGCGGTCCGCGCCCTTGATCACGGACTGGCGCACCTTGTCCCGGCCGGGCAGCTTGCTCGGTACGGTCGCGAGGTCCAGGCGGGCAGCCGCGGCCGTCCTGGCCCAGTCGTAGCCGAGGGGGCCGAAGATGTCGGCCGTGTGGACCGGCGAGGCGAGGACGTGGTCCGCGAAGGGCTTCTCCCCCGTGGTCAGGTACAGCTCGGCCGCCGCCCAGTAGAACTCGTCGGTGGCGTCGGAGTCGGCGTAGGCGCCGCCGCCGATGCCGTCGTCCGGGTCGGCGTACCTCTCGGGATGTGCGAGGGCGGCCGTCCAGGCCTTGCGGGCGGCGGCGAGGGCCTTCGCCGCGAAGGCCTTGTCGTAGGGCCGGTACAGGCGGGCGGCCTGCGCGGCCGTCGCCGCGAGGTTCAGCGTGGCCTGGGTGCTCGGCGGGTGCAGTTCACGTTTCTGCGGGTCGTCACTGGGCAGCAGCGGCAGCCCGGTCCACTGCTCGTCGTGCATCTTGTGGTGGGCCATGCCGGCCAGCGGCTGCCCGTCCGGCACCTGCATCTTCAGCAGGAAGTCCAGCTCCCAGCGGACCTCGTCGAGAAGGTCCGGCACCTTGTTGCCGCTCTCGGGGATGGCGAGCGAACCGTCGCCGAGCTTGGCCGGCTGTCCGGTGCGGGCCGTCAGCGCGCGCTCGTGGGTGCTCAGCAGCTCCCAGGTGGAGATGCCGCCGTTGACGACGTACTTGCCGTGGTCTCCGGCGTCGTACCAGCCGCCGGTGACGTCGAGCGTGTAGTCGCAGACGCCCGGCTGACAGGGCACGTTCGCATCGCCCTGGTTGGGCGCCACGTCGACGTGGCCGGCGGGGCGGGCGTAGCCGGGGCGCAGGTCGTCGCGGATCGCGAGGCCGCTGCGCTGCGTGTAGTAGTACTTCGCGGCGTCCAGGCGCAGCTTCTCGTAGGCGCTCGTGCCGATGTCGAAGGGGCGGCTCCGCTCGCCGTCCGCGACCAGGGTGAGACCGGTGCCCTGCTTCTTGTGGGCGCCGAAGTCGACCGAGTGGACGTTCTGTCCGGAGGAGGCGTCGGTGCCGCGTGGCACGGTCCAGCCCCGGGCGACGACCGCGCCGCCGGAGTTCTCGAGCTGCCAGGGCAGTTTCGCGGTCGCGTCGGTGACCAGGGTGGCGTTCTTGGGGCCCGCGGGCACGTAGGCGACCTGGTTGACGCGTACCCGGGGTCCGGTGTCGGGTTCGTAGACCTCGGGCGGCACTCCGCCGAGCAGCGACACGTCGTCCATGCAGAAGCGGAACGGGTCGGCGCTGCCGCCGAGCTGGAAGCCGACCTGGCCCTGGGCGGTGTCGACGGGCGAGGTGAACGTGTAGGAGTAGGCGTTCCCGGACACGCTCAGCTGCGGGCTCACCTCGAAGTAGGTGTCGTACGGGGCGGCCGACAGGCCCACGATCACGCGCAGCACGTGTCCGTCGGGTGTGCCGCTCGCGGTGAAGGAGAACCTGTACGACTCTCCCTTGACCAGGGTGAGGTCGTTCTGGCCGACAGCGGCGTCCCAGCGGTTGGCGGTGCCGCCCGGCACGTCCGCGCACAGCTGCCCGTCGGACAGTCCGGCGGTGACGTTGCTGGTGGTCCACCAGGGAGCGGTGGTGGTGTCGAAGGTGCCGTTCCTGACCTGTTCGACCTCCTCGGCCGCGGCCCCGGGAGCGGGGAGGCCCACGAGTGCCGCCCCCAACAGGGCCGTCAGGGAGAGCAAGGCGGTTCTGCGTCGTTTCACGTCTGGGCTCCTCGGGGGGAGGTGCGGGTGACGCTCGGCGTGGGAGCGCTCCCAGATGCGGACGCAGGCCATGTTTGTTGGAGGCATGACACTGAGTCAACGGTCCGGACGGGACTGGTTTCCCGTCCGGACCGCACGACCCGGCTCAGCCGGCCGGGACCTCCAGCCTGCTGATGCGCACCGCACCCCGGGTTTCGCCGGGGTAGGCGCTGGTCAGCGTGAGGCGCAGCCGGGAACCGCGGACGGCGTCGAAGGTGATGACCGTCGGCTCGTCCGAGGCGGCACCCCAGTCGACGGCCGCCCTTTCGACGGGCACGTACCGGATGCCGTCCCACACCTCGACCTCGGCGGAGGCGGGCAGACTGTGGGTCGCGCTCAGGGTGAAGGAGACCTCCACACGGTCGAAGCTCCGCGTCCGGCCGAAGTCCACGCGGACCCAGTCCTCGGCCCTGGCGCCGCTGGCCTGCCGGCGACGCGGAGCTCGGTCTCCAGGGTGTAGCGGTGGGGCGAGGCGAAGTCCCAGAGCCTGGGTCCGGCGACGGTCAGCTCGTGGGTCTCGGTCGCCTCGGCGTCGACGGTGACCGTGGTGGCCGTACGGGCCACCGTGCGGCCTGTGGCGTCCTTGATCCGGGAGCGGATCTCGACCTCGCCCGCGGTGCCGGTCTCGTTCACCACGGAGGTCCGCACCTGGACGAGTGCCCGCTGCTCGGTGATGTCCGGCGTGGTGACGTACGTGCCCCAGCGCGCCACGTGCACCGGGTCGGTGACCACCAGGCGGGCCTCGCGGTAGATGCCGCTGCCCGAGTACCAGCGGCTGCTGGGAAGCCGGTTCTGCACCTTGACCGCGATCACGTTCTCGGTGCTGCCGTCGGTGTGCACCAGGTCGGTGACGTCCAGGGCGAAGCCGGTGTATCCGTAGGGGTGCCGGCCCACCTCCGTGCCGTTGCAGTAGACGTACGAGTCCATGTAGACGCCGTCGAACTCCACCGAGATCCGCTGGCCCGCCAGGGCGGGCGGCAGTGTGAAGGCGAGGCGGTACCAGCCGAGGCCACCGGGGAAGAAGCCGGTGCCGCTGGTGGTGCCGTTCTGTGTGGTCGGGGCCAGCTCGATGCTCCAGTCGTGCGGCACCGCGACCTCGCGCCACCCCGAGTCGTCGTGACGTGGGGCGGCGGCGTCGGCGTACTCGCCGGCCGGGTCGGTGATCCCGCCCGGATCGACCAGCGCGAAGCGCCAGCCGTCGCGCAACGCGACCGTACGGCGGCCCGCGGCACCCCCGGCCGCCTCGGCGGCCCACCCGCCGGGGTGCTCAGGAGCGCCCCGGCCGCCGGCGCTGCCGCCGACGCGAGGAGAAGCGATCTGCGAGTGACCGTCATGGCGGCTCTCCCTCATCAGGGCCCAGAAGTACTCACATTTGATCGTGAACAAACAGAGTCTGACGGTGTGCCACGCGCGCCCGTCAAGGGTGCGGTGGTCTGCTTCTGTCTCAGGCGTCACAACGGCCGGATTTCCCCCTTGACCGCGGCTCGATGGCGGCCCCCACGGGCACCGGGGTTCCCCGTCCGCGAGAGGCCGTGACGCACTAGGCTGGGACCGATGTGGCGCGCCTGTTCACTGTGAGTGTCCGCGATGGAGTGGCGACGATGAGCCCGGAGTATCCGTTCGACGATGCCGCGACAGCGCGGGCCGTCATCGACGACGCGGGCACTGTGGCCGAGTGGAACGAAGGCGCCCGCCTGCTCCTGGGCTGGTCCACCGCCGAGGTCGTGGGCCGCCCCGCCACCGAGCTGCTCGCCGACCGGGATGAGCTTCCCACGCCGGGCAGGCACCGCTGGGAAGGCACACTCGCCCTGCGTCACCGCGACGGCTCGACGGTGTTCGTGTGGCTGCTCGCCCACCACAGACGGCCGCAGGACGGCCCGGGCCACTGGCTCCTGGTCACCCCGCTGACCGGGGACGGCCCGCACGCGCCCGACGACCCGCTGGACAGGGCCGAACTGGTTCAGTCCCCCTGCGCCGTGGCGATCTACGACGAGCGGCTGCGGCTGCGCCGGATGAACGCCGCCATGGCCGAGGTGGTCGGGCTGCCCGAGGAGCGGGTGCGGGGGCTGCGGGTGCCCGAGTTGAGCGGCAGACCGCAGAGCGAGGACATCGAGCGGCACCTGCACCGAGTGCTCGTCACCGGCCGGGGACACGACGTGCGCACCTACGTGCCGATCGGCGGCGACGGCCGGATGAACGCCTGGCTGGCCCGCATGGCCCCGATCACCGACGCCAAGGGACGGGTGCGGGGCGTGTGCGTCGCCGCCCACGACTTCACCGACCAGTACCTGGCCGGGGAACGGCTCCAGCTGGTCAACGAGGCCAGCGTCCGCATCGGCACCACCCTCGACGTCACCCGAACGGCGCAGGAGCTGGCGGACGTGTTCGTCCCCGCCCTCGCCGACTTCGTCAGCGTCGACCTGCTGGACCCTCCGGAGGCGGGGGGCGAGCCCTCCACCGTCAGACTGACCGCCCCGATCAGGATGCGCCGGGCGGCCCACCGGTCCGTGAACCACGGCACCCCCGAGGCCGTGGCCAAACCGGGCCAGGTCGACTTCTACCCCGTCCCCTCGCCCCAGGCCGACTCCCTGATGGTGGGCCACACCATCGTGGCGACCACGGAGACCCGCGACCTCGCCGAATGGCTCGCCTGGGACCCGGCACGCAGGGACCGCGTCAGGGAGTACGGCATCCACTCCACGATGTCCGTGCCGATCCAGGCGCGCGGCCAGACCCTCGGCGTGGCCGTGCTCACCCGCTTCCGGCGGCCGGACCCGTTCACGCCGGACGACGTGCTGCTGGCGGAGGAGGTCACGGCCCGGGCGGCCGTCTGCATCGACAACGCCCGCCGCTACTCCCGCGAACGCGAGACCGCCCTCGCCCTGCAGCGCAGCCTGCTTCCCCGGTCGCTGCCGCGCACCGCCGCCGTCGAAGCGGCCTCGCGCTACCTCCCGGCGGCCCGCGCGGGAGTGGGCGGCGACTGGTTCGACGTGATCCCGCTGTCCGGGATGCGGGTCGCGATGGTCGTCGGCGACGTCGTCGGCCACGGCATCCAGGCCTCGGCGACGATGGGCCGGCTGCGCACCGCCGTCCGCACCCTCGCCGACATCGACCTGGCCCCGGACGAGCTGCTGACCCACCTCGACGACCTCGTCGTACGGCTGTCCGCGGAGGCCGGCAGCGAGGGCCGCCCCGGCGAGGTCGGCGCCACCTGTCTGTACGCCGTGTACGACCCGGTGTCGCGGCGCTGCACGATGGCCCGGGCGGGCCATCCGGCCCCCGTGATGCTCCCGCCGGGCGGCGCGCCCCGGGAGGTCGACATGCCCCCGGGGCCGCCACTGGGCCTGGGCGGGCTGCCGTTCGAGTCCACGGAACTGGAACTGACCGAGGGCACCGTGCTGTCCCTGTACACCGACGGGCTGATCGAGACCCGGGAGCGGGACGTGGACGCCAGCCACGCCCTGCTCTGCGACGCCCTGGCGGTGCCCTCCGACTCGC
Source organism: Streptomyces sp. NPDC033131 (assembly GCF_055578365.1). Lineage (NCBI taxonomy): Bacteria > Bacillati > Actinomycetota > Actinomycetes > Kitasatosporales > Streptomycetaceae > Streptomyces > Streptomyces sp. NPDC033131. The sequence continues at coordinate 115,543 of NZ_JBVIPA010000004.1, read as the reverse complement.
TGGAGGAGACCTGCGACCGTGTCCTGCACGGCCTGCTGCCCTCGGGCAGCACGCTGGACGACGTGGCGCTGCTGCTGGCGCGCACCCGAGGGCTGCCCGCGTCCCAGGTCGCCACCTGGGACATCCCGGCCGACCCGGCGCTCGTCGCCCCGATCCGCAAGCAGGTCGTCGCCCAGCTCGACCGGTGGGGGATGAGCGAGGCGGCGTTCACCGCCGAGCTGGTGGTCAGCGAGCTCGTCACCAACGCCATCCGGTACGGCGCCCACCCCATCCGGCTGCGGCTCATCCACGACGCGACCACACTGATCTGCGAGGTCTCCGACACCAACCACACGGCCCCCCATCTGCGCCGGGCCAAGATCTGGGACGAGGGCGGCCGCGGTCTGCTGCTGGTGGCTCAGCTCACCGAGCGCTGGGGCAGCCGGCACACCACCGACGGCAAGACGATCTGGTCGGAGATCAACCTGGTCGGCGAGGAGTGACGGAGCACCTGGCGCCGTAGGCACGCGGGGCCGCGTGCGCGAGGAGTTCCGGGAGTGTGGGCGGACATGGCGAAGACCTCCCTGAACCTGTCTCGGGCGGCCCGGCTCGTGAGCGCGGTCGCGGTGCTCGGTGCGCTGACCGCCTGTGGCGGCGGTGACGGCGGTGACGGCACGGCGAGTGCTCCGCGGAAGGTGTCCGGCACGGCCGCGCCCGCGACCGGAGACACCTCCTCCTCCGCCGCCGCCTCCGTGAGCACCCGCTGTCACACCTCCGAGCTGCGCGCCCGAGTCGGGCGCAACGATCCGGGGGCCGGGCAGGAGAACTTCCCGATCGTCCTGACCAACGCGTCGGGCCGTACCTGCACCGTGCGCGGCCACCCGGGCGCCGCCTTCCTCGACGCGTCCGGAAAGCAGCTGGGACCGGACCCGAGGCGTTCCGGGGACACGCCCGTGACAGTGCGGCTGGCGCCGGGGAAGAGTGCCTGGGCCGGGCTGACCTTCTCCCATCCCGGGGTCAGCGGGGCACGTGCGGCCACTCCGAAGTCGCTGCTGGTGACCCCGCCGGACGAGCGGGACCCGCTGAAGGTGACCTGGACGGCCGGGCCGGTGCCCGTGTCCGGCAACGCGTCCTCGGTGCGCCTGACGGTCTTCGCCGCCGGCACCGGCCCCTGAGCCGCCGACGGGAGGACCGGCCGAGGCGCTCACCGGTCTCTTACCGACGTCTGCTTCGATGGCCGGGCACCACCTGACCCGTTCCGAAGGACCCAGCACTGAACGCCCCGCTCGCCGAGACCCTGTCCGTCGCCCTGCTCGTCGCCGTCCTCGGCTGGGCCGTACTGCGCCCCCTCGGCCGGCCGGAGGCGGTGTTGGCGGTCCCGGCGGCGGGAGTGGTGATCGCGGCCGGGGCGATCTCTCCCACGCATGCGCAGGCCGAGGCCGAGCGGCTCGGACCGGTGGTCGGGTTCCTCGCCGCGGTGCTGGTGCTCGCCCACTTCTGCGACGTCGAAGGGCTCTTCCAGGCTTGCGGGGCGTGGCTGGCCCGGCGGGCGGCGGGATCGCCCGGGCGACTGCTGACCGGGGTCTTCGTCCTGGCATCGACGATCACGGCCGTCCTCAGTCTGGACGCCACCGTGGTGCTGCTCACGCCGGTGGTGTTCGCCACGGCCGCCCGGATGGGGGTCCGTGCCGGGCCGCACGTCCACGCGTGCGCGCACCTGTCGAACACGGCCTCGCTGCTGCTGCCGGTCTCCAATCTCACCAACCTGCTGGCGTTCGCGGCGAGCGGCCTGAGCTTCACACGGTTCGCGGCGCTGATGGCATTGCCCTGGCTGGTCGCGATCGCCGCCGAGTACGCGGTCTTCCGGCGCTTCTTCGCGCGCGACCTGGCAGAGGTCACCCACTCCCCCGACCCCGCCGAGGCGCCCGAGCCGCCGCTGTTCGCGCTCGTCACCGTCGCCTGCACGCTGGCCGGGTTCGTCGTGACCTCCGCCCTCGGCGTCGAACCGGCCTGGGCCGCGCTGGCGGGCGCGCTCGTCCTGGCCGGGCGGGCTCTGGTCCGGCGGCAGGCCACCCCGCTGACCGTGGTGCGGGCGGCGGCGCCGGCCTTCCTGGCGTTCGTGCTCGCGCTCGGCGTCGTCGTGCGCGCGGTGGTCGACAACGGCCTCGCCGACGCGCTGCGGCACGCCCTGCCCGACGGGACCGGACTCGTCGCGCTGCTCGGCATCGCCGCGCTGGCCGCCGTACTGGCGAACCTGATCAACAATCTGCCCGCGGTCCTGGTCCTGCTGCCGCTGACCGCCTCGGCCGGACCGGGCGCGGTCCTCGCGGTGCTGCTCGGCGTGAACATCGGCCCGAACCTGACGTACGCCGGGTCGCTGGCCACGCTGCTGTGGCGGCGCATCGCGCACGAGCACGGCCACGACGTCGAACTCGGGGAGTTCACCCGGCTCGGCCTGCTCGCCACACCGGCCGCGCTGGTGCCGGCCGTGGTGGCGCTGTGGGCGTCGCTTCAGGCCGTCGGGGCCTGAAGCGCGGGCCTGGTGGGAGAGGTGGGCTTGCGTCAGTTGGGGTAGCGGCCGTCGCCGGAGCCGTACCCGTAACCGCCGTACCCGGGGTACCCGCCGTAGCCGCCGCCGTACTGGCCGTTGCCCGAGCAGTAGTACGGGTTGTACTGGCAGGGCCCGCTGGTGGGGTACGTGGGCGTCGGGGTCGGCGTGGGCGAGGCCTTGGGGGTCGACGGCGTCGTGGACGGCGTGGGGGTGGGCTTCGGGGTCGGCGTTCTCGACGGCTCGGGCGTGGGCGCGGGGGCGGGCACCCTCGCCAGGGTGCTGTCCCCGCCCCAGTTGACCACCTCCATCTGGAGGTCGGTCTTCGACGTGTCGATCACCCAGCGCTGCGCGGGGCTGTCGTCGCGGGTCTTCACGACCAGCGAGCCCCCTCCGTCGGTGGCGGCGGGGGTCAGGGCGAGGTCCTGGTCCCAGCGCGGCACCAGCATGCCCTGGAGGGTGAAGTCGTAGCGGACGCCCTTGGCCTCCGCCTTGGCCGCTCCGGCGCACGGGGCCAGCCGCACCGAGTAGCCGAGGTGGGAGTCCAGACACAGGTCGGGGTCGTCCGCGTTGCGCAGCAGCCCGTCGGGCTCGTACGACCACTGCTGGGCGGCGGCCGAGGTGCAGTCGGTGAGCTCGGTCTCCGCGGCCTCGACGGCCTTCTCCCCCACGACGCCGACGCACAGCCCGGACGCCACGTTGTGCAGCCGGCCGCGCATGGTGCCCTGCTCGCCGTCGCCGTCGCCGACCCAGGACGGGTCGGCGCTCGCGGTGCCCGGGTCGCCGTCGGGTGCCTCGGAGGTACGGTCGCCGTCGGCCTGGGTGGTGTCGTCGGAGGAGCCGAGCGAGGACCACAGGACCAGCGGGAGGACGATCAGCCCGCTCACGGTCAGGACGGCCGCGGTGAGGTTGCGGCGGGAGGCGCGGCGGGCGGCCTTGTGCGTGGAGCGGCGGGAGGCGGCGCGGGGGCGGCCTGCCGGGGGTGCCGATGCCGCCCGTGCGGACGCCTCGAAGGCCTCCACCGCTGCGGCGGCCGGGTGCCGGGCATCCGTCGCCGGGACGGCGGACGCCCGCGGGGCGGCCGAGGGCCGGGCCGGCGTCGTCGCCATGAAGGACTCGCCCACCACGGCCGGCCGCTGGGCCTGCGCCTCCGCCTCGCGGGCGACGTCGTGCACGTGGGCGCGTGCCTCCAGATAGGCGTACGCGCCCCAGCCGAGGACCGCCTCGGCGAGTGCGCCGCCCAGGCCCGCGTTGAACTGGTGCAGCTGGTCGGCGGTGTGCCGGCAGTGCTTGCATCCGTCCAGATGTCCGCGCAGGTCGGCGTCGATGTCGGCACCGCCGCGCCGATAGGTCACGTCCAGCAGCCGGAGGTAGTGGCGGCACTCCTGCTCGGGGGCGAGTTCGCGGTGGACCTGGAGGCACTCCTCCCGCAACCGTTCGCGGGCGCGCCGCAGTTCGACGCGGGCGTCCTCCTCGCTCAGGCCCAGCAGGGCTGCGGGGGTGCCGAGCGGTTCGGCCTCGACCTCGGTGTGCCACAGCAGGCAGCGGGCGGACTGCGGCAGCCGCTGGAACGCCCCGGACAACAGCCGGCGGTGGGCCGGCGGCAGCAGGCGGGCGGCGACGCGGTCCCCGCCACCGCTCACGGCTCTCAGCTCCGGGTGCAGCATGTCGCGTCTGTGGTCGCCGTCCCACTCCGCCGCGATGCGGCGCACGGTGACGAGCAACTGGGGGCGCCAGGCGGAGGTCGGCCCGTTCTGGCGCAGTGTTTCTCCGAAGAGCCGGGTGAATGCGGCGGTGGTGAGCATTCCGGCGGGGCGGGCACCGTCGGTGCACAGCCGTGCGTAGGCGAAGGCCGCTTCCCAGTGCCGGTCGAGGAGTTCACCGACCGGCTGGAGGGCGGGTGTCGCCCCACTCCACTTCTTGAGCTCGGCGCTCAGCTGCTCGTCCGTGGCGTCGGAGGGACGAGCGGGAGTCGGGGAATTCGACAGGCCTGCGTCTTTCACAGCGGCATTCCTCCGAGGGCGTTCTGTACAAGTCCATACCAAGGGGTATGCGGTGCCGCCGACAAGGCGCCGAGGTTCATCCGCACAGGGTTCGGCATCTCGAACGCCCACCAGGGGCAGCTCTTTTGAAGCATGGGGAGCGTACGGGAGCGGCCTCGTGCGCACAGGAGAGACGTTAATGTCCGTGCGCCGACAACGCACACCTTTGCACAGGTCAGCGAGACGTAACAAGCGAGTCAGCGGTTTTGTGCATTGCGTTCCGGCCGAGGGTATTTGACGACGGGTCAATAGCGTCCCCTTTGCGACACCTTTACAGATGCCGCGCTATCGCCCGGGCAAATGAGAACGGTATTCACTTGGTACAGCGTCGACTTCGCGCCAACCATTGAAGGCCCACCCCACCGCGGATCGGGCCTGCCTTCCTGCTCACCCGCCAACCATTGGGCCGCCGCTCCGGTAGGCGCCGGGCGGCATGCCGTAGCGCTCGCGGAAGACCCGGTTGAAGTGGAAGGGGCTGGCGAAGCCGGAAGCCGCGGCAACGCGTTCCACCGACAGATCGGTGCTTTCCAGCAGCCGGGCGGCGTGGTGCAGCCGCGCCTCGCGCAGCGCCCGCATCGGTGACCGGCCGAGCTGCTGGGTGAACAGGTGGGCGAACCGGGAGGGGGACAACCGGACGCTCCCGGCGAGCGATTCGACGGTGTGCGGCGCCCCCGGGTCGGCCGCGAGCATCTCCTGGGCCCGGCGCACCCGCGGGTCGACACCCGGCAGTGGTGCCGTGGTGCGCGCGGCTCCCGCGGTGAGCAGGACGACCTCCTCCAACGCGCACAGGGCGAGTTCGCGGGCCGCGGTGCCGTGCGCCACGGCGACCTGCTCCCGGTCGGCGTCGGAAGGGGGCGGCTCCCCGGCGCCCGTCCAGCGGGCGTCGGAGAGCATGCGGTGGAAGGCCGCCTCGATCCGGGCGGACGCGCCGGCCGGGGCCGGGGTGACGACGTACATGCCGTCGCCGACGTCGTACGGGCGCAGCCAGGCGCGCCAGGACGGTCTGGCCTGGCAGTGCACCCACCAGAACCGCCAGTGCGGGGCGCCCGGTTCGACGTCGTACTCGTGCCGGACGCCCGGGGCGAGCACGACCAGGTCCCCCAGGCCGGCCCGCGCCTGCGCCGCCCCCTGGCGAAGCCGGCCCCGGCCGGCGGTCGTCCAGGTGAACAGCCAGCTGTCGGCGCCGCGGGGCCGGTTCACGCCGTACCCCGGCACCTGGTCGAAGTGTCCGACGACGACCAGGCCCGGCGGCGGGCCCGGATCACCGGGCGCAGCGGTCTCGGGCAATCCGTCAGCGGTCACGGGCATCCTCCTCGGGGACGCGGCGGCCTAGCGTGTCTGCCGAAGACACCGGACCGAGGAGCGGATGTATGACAGCCACGGACATCGGCGCCACCGGCGCTCCCATCCTGCCCGAGGACGGGCTGCGCCAGTTCACGGAGGACGGTTTCACCGTGGTGCGGGGGCTGTTCCGGAACGACGAGACCGACCGGGTGTGTGCCGCGTTCGCGGCGCTGCACGCGGCCGGGCCGGTGCCCGGGCACTTCGAGCCGCGCGCGTCGGCCGATCCGCTGCAGCGGTATCCGCGGGTGCTGCACCCGCACGAGATCGACGGGCTCTCGAGGGACCTGCTGCTGGACGCGCGGCTGCGCGAGGTGCTGGAGACCCTGCTCGGCGAGGAGGTGCTGGCCGCGCAGAGCATGTTCTACTTCAAGCCGCCCGGGGCGCGGGGCCAGGCGTTGCACCAGGACAACTTCTATCTGCGGGCGGAGCCGGGCACGTGTGTGGCGGCCTGGATCGCCTGCGACGTCATCGACCGGGACAACGGCGGCCTGGAGGTCGTCCCCGGTACGCACCGGATGGGACTGTTCTGCCCGGAGGAGGCGGACCGCGAGTCGTCCTTCGCGCGGGAGTACGTGCCCCCGCCGCCGGGCCTGTCGCCCGTACCCGTCGACATGGAGCCGGGGGACGTCCTGTTCTTCAACGGCAGCCTGGTGCACGGCTCGCAGCCCAACCGCACCGCCGACCGGTTCCGCCGCTCGTTCATCGGCCACTACGTCGGCCGTTCCACCGAGCGCATCGGGCACTACTACCGCACGCTGTCGATGAGCGGCGACCGGGTGCCGCTGCCGCAGAGCGCGGGCGCCGGTCCGTGCGGCACGGAGTTCGCACCGCTCGGACCGCACTGAGCGAAGCGAAGCTCAGGAGTGACCCTGGACCGGGTGCGGAGAGTAGGGCCGCTCCAGCTCCTCGGTCTCCTTGTCGCCGAGTTCGAGGTCGACGGCCGCCACCGCGTCCTCGAGGTGCCGCGCCCGGGAGGCGCCGACGATCGGTGCGGCCACCGTGTCCTGGCGCAGCAGCCAGGCGAGGGCCACCTGGGCGCGCGGGACACCCCGGTCCTCCGCGATGCGGGTGACCGCCTCGACGATGGTGCGGTCGCCCTCCGGGTAGAGGCGGCTGCCGAAGTCGTCGTTGGCGCTGCGCTCGGTGACGGTGCCCCAGTCCCGGGTGAGCCGGCCGCGGGCGAGCGGGCTCCACGGCAGGACGCCGACGCCCTGGTCCGCGCAGAGCGGCAGCATCTCCCGCTCCTCCTCGCGGTAGAGGAGGTTGTAGTGGTTCTGCATGGAGACGAACCTGGTCCAGCCGTGGCGTTCGGCCGTGTACTGCATCTTCGAGAACTGCCACGCGAACATCGAACTGGCCCCGATGTAGCGCACCTTGCCCGCCTTCACCAGGTCGTGCAGGGCCTCCATCGTCTCCTCGACCGGGGTGTGCGGGTCGTAGCGGTGGATCTGGTAGAGGTCGACGTAGTCGGTGCCGAGGCGGCCGAGGCTGTGGTCGATCTCGGTCATGATCGCCTTGCGGGACAGTCCCGCGCCGTTGGGTCCGGGCCGCATCCGGCCGTTCACCTTGGTCGCGAGGACGATCTCGTCGCGGCGGGCGAAGTCGGCGAGGGCCCGGCCGACGATCTCCTCACTGGTGCCGTCGGAGTACACGTTGGCGGTGTCGAAGAAGGTGATCCCGGCCTCCAGCGCCTGCCGGATCAGCGGACGGGACGCCTCCTCGTCGAGGGTCCACTCGTGCGCGCCGCGGTCGGGCAGGCCGTAGGTCATGCAGCCCAGACAGATCCGCGAGACGTCCAGGCCCGTCGAACCGAGCTTCACGTACTGCATCGTTGCCGCTCCTGCCTTCGGGATGGGTACGAAGGGGAGCGTACGACTTCGCCCACGCTCGAAGTCCAGCGGCGGCTTCGGCTGCCGTCGGCTTCCCGCCGACCGGCACCGTCCGGCTCACCCCAGCAGGTCCAGCGCCCGCTCCCACAGGAACTCCGGGCGCGTGCCGTCCTCCCCCGGGTCGCCGGAGTACGGTTCGCCGAACCTGACCCCCATGGCGCGCAGCCGCGCGAGACTGTCCCGGTAGGCGGGGTGGGCGGCGAGGGCGTCGGCCACGCACGGCAGGACGGCGACCGGGACGCCCAGGCCGTACGTCTCGCACAGGGTCGCCACGGCGAGGGTGTCGGCGAGTCCGGCCGCCCACTTGTTGAGAGTGTTGAAGGTGGCGGGAGCGACCACGACGGCGTCCGGCGGCGGGAAGGGGCGCGGGTCGCCGGGGCTGCGCCAGGCCGAGCGGATCGGCCGCCCGGTCTGCGCCTCGACGGCGGCGGTGTCGAAGAAGCCGTTCAGCGCGACGGGCGTCGCGATCACCCCGACCTCCCAGTCGCGTTCCCGGGCGGCGGTGATCAGCCTGCTGACGTCCGCCGCGATCCCGGCAGCACAGACGACGACGTAGAGGAAGGGTTTCCCGGCCGGTTCGGTCATCCCGGAACCCTACTGAAGCCGCCTGGCGGCGCATCGCGGAGGCCGGAGGGCGCCTCAGCCCACCGTCTCGGACACCCTCTCGGACACCGTGACGGCGCTGACGGGGCAGGCCCGGGTGGCCTCCCGGACCATGGGATCGCCACCGCCGTCCTCCCGGCCGGGCAGGAGGTTCCGGCCGGGGGCGGACGCCGCACCAGGGAAAATGGGTTGTCCCCGCACCGCCGCCACCCCCAGGATCTGGCCATGCTGAAAACCGATGCCCCGCTGCCGCCGACCGCCACCGCCGTTCGTCCGGTGCGCGTCCAGCAGCAGCCCGGCCGTCCATGGAGGCCCACGCTCGCGCGCTCATGACCGCCGCGCTCGTCGCGGGCCTGCTCGCGGGGTACGGCATCGCCGTCCCTGTCGGCGCGGTCGGCGCCTACCTGGTCTCCCTCACCGCTCGTACGTCCCTGCGGACCGGCGCCTGCGCCGCGCTCGGCGTCGCGGCCGCCGACGGGCTGTACGCCCTCGTGGCCACCCTCGGCGGCTCCGCACTCGCCGGCACGCTGCGGCCGGTGCTCGGGCCGCTGCGCTGGGCCTCCGCCCTGGTCCTGGTGGCGCTGGCGGTCCTGGGCGTGGTCACGGCAGTACGGCAGTACCGCGGCCACCGGCTCACCACCCGCGCCGACCCGCCACCGCCGAGCCCCGCGAGGGCCTTCCTGGCCCTGCTCGGGATCACCTTGCTCAACCCCACCACCGTGATCTACTTCGCCGCCCTGGTGCTCGGCACCCGTGCCGAGGAGGCCGTACAACCTCTGGAACAAGGGGTGTTCGTGCTTGCGGCCTTCGCCGCGTCGGCGAGCTGGCAGCTGCTGCTCGCCGGGGGCGGCGCCCTGCTGGGCCGGGCTCTGACCGGCCACCGGGGGCGGCTTGTGACGGCACTCCTGTCGAGCGGGGTGATGACGGCGCTGGCCGTGCGGATGCTCGTGGCTCCGTCGTGAACGGCCCGGCCCGTCCCGCGGTGCGGTCCCGACGGTGCCGGACGCGCTCGGAGGGTGCGGTCACCGGCGACGCAGTGGCCGGGCGGCACCCTTCGGGGCTGTTGGGGAACGCTGTACGGATGAAAACCGTTCGTACCGGTGTTCAACCGCGGTACGGACGAGCCGTAGTCGACGACGATGGGACGGATGCCATGCCTCTCGAGGGCCAGTACGAACCCAGCCCCACGGAATGGGTGCGCAAGCAGGTCGAGGAGTACGAGAGCTCCGGCGGCACGAAGGGCACCACCATGATGGGGATGCCCGTCATCCTGCTCACGACCCTCGGCGCGAAGAGCGGCAAGCTGCGCAAGACGCCGCTGATGCGCGTCGAGCACGAGGGGCGTTACGCCGCGGTCGCCTCCCTGGGCGGGGCGCCCAAGCACCCGGTCTGGTACCACAACGTCAAGTCCGACCCCCGGGTGGAACTCCAGGACGGCCCGGTGAAGCAGGACATGACGGCCCGTGAGGTCACCGGCGCGGAGAAGGCCGAGTGGTGGGAGCGCGCGGTCGCCGCGTACCCGCCCTACGCCGACTACCAGAAGAAGACAGAGCGGGAGATACCGGTCTTCGTGCTGGAGCCCTCGGACGGGAACTGAACCTCCCGGAAAGAATTCTCGGCTCGGGAGGCATGGCGCCGCGTCCGCCGGGCACCCGAGCCTCAGGCCCCGCCGCGTTCCCCCGTCGCGGCGGGGCTTTCCGCTGCCTCGGCGGTCGGCCGGTCGGTCACGTCGAGGAAGATCTGGCCGGCCTCCGGGACGGTACTGGCGACGGACCGCTTGATCCGTACCGCGACCTCCTCGACCCGCTCACTGTCCAGTCCGGGCACCAGGTCGACACGGGCGGCCACCAGGAGCGAGTCCAGCCCCATCTTCATCGTGAACAGCTCCTCCACGCTGTCGATCTCGGGCTGGGCCGCCAGCAGCACCCGTATCCTGCCGCTGGACTCCGGGTCGGCGGCCTCCCCGATCAGCTGGTCCCGTGCCTCGCGGCCGAGGCGGTAGGCCACGTAGACGAGCAGGGCGCCGATCGCCAGTGACGCGGACGCCTCCCACACGACCTGCCCGGTGACCATGTGCAGTGCCATGCCGACCATCGCGAGGGTGACGCCGAGCACCGCCGTGCCGTCCTCGGCGACGACCGTGCGCAGCGCCGGATCGCGCAGGCCGTCCATGCCCCGGCCCTGCCGGCGTACCTGGTACAGGGCCCTGAGCAGCGAGAGTCCTTCCGCGATGAGGGCCACGCCCAGCACGACCAGGCCCGCCACATACCCGCCGAGCGTCTCCTGGGCGCCGTTTCTGAGGGCCTCGATCCCCTGGAAGAAGGAGAAGCAGCCGCCCATCACGAAGATTCCGACGGCTGCGAGGAGCGACCAGAAGAAGCGTTCCTTGCCGTAGCCGAAGGGGTGACGCCGGTCGGCGGGGCGGCGGCTGCGGCGCAGCGCGGCGAGCAGGAAGACCTCGTTCATGCTGTCGGCGACGGAGTGCGCGGCCTCCGACAGCAGTGCCGGCGAGGCCGCGAGGAGCCCGCCGACGGCCTTGGCCACCGCGATCACGAGGTTGGCCGTGAGCGCCACGAGCACGGTGACGCGTGTCTTCCGATCTGCCGTCTCTTCTGAAGATGTACCTGTCACCTCCGCCGACTGCCCCGGTCGATACGGCTCACACCGTGCCGTCGGCGCAAAACGGGGAACGCGTTCACCAGGGCGGTCCGACAGCGGGCAGCCGCACAGCAGGGAGGAAGCATGGGTGCCGGGGACGACGGCAACAGCGAGTACGGCAAGAAGACCTTCACGCGGTCCAAGAGCCACTTCGCGGACCGGATCACCGCGGACGGCCGGGACGGCTGGCCGGTGGAGGCGGGCCGCTACCGGCTGGTGGTGAGCCGCGCCTGCCCGTGGGCGAGCCGCTCGCTGGTCTCCCGGCGTCTCCTCGGCCTGGAGGACGCCCTGTCGCTCGCCGTCGCCGACCCGATCCAGGACGACCGCAGCTGGCGCTTCACGCTCGATCCCGACGGCCGCGACCCGGTCCTCGGCATCCGCTACCTCAGCGAGGCCTATGACCGGCGGGAGAGCGACTACCCCGGCGGCGTGAGCGTGCCCGCGATCGTGGACGTGCCGAGCGGGAAGCTGGTCACCAACGACTACCAGCGCATCACCCTGGACCTCGCCACCGAATGGACGGCCCTGCACCGCGACGGCGCGCCCGACCTGTACCCGCAGGCCCTGCGCGACGAGATCGACACCGTGATGGCGGACGTCTACAGGGACGTCAACAACGGCGTGTACCGGGCGGGCTTCGCCACCGGCCAGGAGGAGTACGAGGCCGCCTGCGCGGGCGTCTTCCGCCGGCTGGACCTGCTGACACCCCGGCTCGCCCGGCAGCGGTACCTGGTCGGCGACACCCTCACCGAGGCGGACATCCGGCTGTTCACCACCCTGGTCCGCTTCGACGCCGTCTACCACGGCCACTTCAAGTGCAACCGCTGGAAGCTGGCCGAGAACGAGGTCCTGTGGGCGTACGCCCGCGACCTCTACCAGACACCGGGCTTCGGCGACACCGTCGACTTCGACCACATCAAGCGGCACTACCACCAGGTGCACACCGGCATCAACCCGACCGGCATCGTCCCCCTCGGGCCGGACCTGTCCGGCTGGCAGACCCCCCATCACCGGGAGGAACTGGGCGGCCGGCCGTTCGGCGACGGGACGCCGCCCGGCCCGGTACCCGAGGACGAGAAGGTCCCGGAAAGCCACCAGCCCATCCGCTGACCAAGGAGATTCACGTGGCCAAGAAGAAGAAGCTGCCCATCGCCTACAAGCCCATCGGCTTCGTGCTGGGCTGGACGAGCGGAACCCTGGCGGGGCTCGCCTTCCAGAAGACCTGGAAGGCGATCCGGCACGAGGACGACGCGCCCGACGCCCTGGACCGGGACCGCGGCTGGGGAGAGATCCTGCTGGCCGCCGCCATCCAGGGCGCCATCTTCGCCGTGGTGCGCAGCGCGGTGGACCGCACCGGCGCCAAGGCCATCGAACGCTCGACCGGCGTCTGGCCGGCCGACGACAAGGGCGGCCGGGACTGACGACGGCCCACAGGTACGACCGGGCGGGGCTGAGCCCCGCCCGGGCGGCTCCGTCTGCCGGTCAGCGGCTCAGCCCTGCGGCTCAGCCCTGCGGCTCAGCCTGTTCGTCAGGGCCTCAGCCCTGTTTGGGCGCCGTCGACGGGATCAGGCGCAACGTGAAGGAGTGGCCGGCCGGATCGGCGTAACCGCGTTCCTCGTACGGTCCGGCGACGTCCTTGGTCTCCAGGGGGCGCCCGCCGAGCCCGATCACCTTGCGCTCCGCCTCGTCCAGGTCCTCCACCACGAAGTCGATGTGAGCCTGGAGGGCGTTCTCCGGCCGGGGCCAGCTCGGCGGCGTGGCGTTCACGTCGCGGCGGAAGGCCATGGACATCCCGCCGGCACCCTTGATCTCGACCCGGTTGGCACTCTCGTGCGTCTGCTCGGCGCCCAGCAGCTCCTTGTAGAACACGGCGAGCTTCTCGGGCTCGGCGCAGTCGAGCACGACCACGCCCGCTTTGACCAGTGCCATGTCTCCTCCGAAGGTCCGGGGCGCGGAACGGTGGTGCCCCGCCGCCCTGTACCTAGCGGATATCCCGACCTGGCCGATTCAGTCGACCGCCCGGGTCAAGCGCCCCCGGTCGAGGGCGCGTTGACACGTGTGGGTGGCGAGGGAGTATACGGAGCTCAACTGGCCTGTGCAGTAACGGACATCACGGCCAGGTCACGGTATAGATCATTTACGCTCTGGGCAGCCTCGTAGCGCTTCTCGGTTCAACTTTCGGCCATAGAAGCCCAGTTCGAGTGCACGGGCGGTCGTCGTGACTGCCCGCTCGCAGGGGCGGGGGGCTCTGCGTCACGTCTCCCGAAAGGAAGCACATGCCTCAGGACGTCCGGTTCGACCTCCCCTTCGACACCCCCGTCAGCGAACATCTGGAGTACGCCCGGGCGCGCCATCTGCGCTGGATCTGGGACATGGGCCTGGTACGCAGCCTGGCCGGGTTCGAGGAGTACAAGTCCTGGGACCTGCCGCAGGCCGCCGCCCGAACCTACCCCCACGCCTCGGCGGACGACATGGTCGTCCTGATGAACTGGTTCTCGCTGGCCTTCCTCTTCGACGACCAGTTCGACGCGAATCAGCCGGACCGCGCGGACCGCATAGCGGAGGTCGCGCGCGAGCTCATCGCCACCCCGCTGCGGCCGCCGGGAATCCGCCCCCGGGTGGTCTGCCCCATCACGCTGGCCTGGGCGGAGGTCTGGAACCGTCTCTCCGACGGCATGTCCCTGACCTGGCGGACCCGGTTCGCCGCCTCCTGGGGGCGCTTCCTCGTGGCCCACTGCGAGGAGGTCGACCTGGCGGCCCGCGGCCTCGCGGGGACCCTGGGCGTCGACGAGTACACCGAGTTCCGTCGCCGTACGGTCGGCATCCACCACAGCATCGACGCGGGAGAGCGCAGCCGTGGCTTCGAGGTGCCGCCGCAGGCGATGGCGCATCCGGTGATGGAGAGGATGCGCGATCTGGCCGCGGACACCATCGGCTTCATGAACGACATCCACTCCTTCGAGCGCGAGAAACGCCGGGGTGACGGCCACAACCTGATCGCCGTGCTGCACCGGGAGCGGACCTTCTCGTGGAAGGAGGCGGCCGCCGAGGCGTACCGCATGACGACCGCCTGCCTCGACGAGTACCTGGAACTCGAGGCCCGCGTCCCCGGTATGTGCGACGAGCTCGGCCTCGAAGAGGACGAGCGGGCCCGCGTGCGGATGGGAGTGGAGGCCATCCAGCACTGGATCAACGGCAACTACGAGTGGGCGCTGGTGTCGGGCCGCTATGCGGCGGTCAAGGACGGTCCGGCGGCCGCCGCCGAACTGGCCGGACACGGCTCGGTGGACGACCTGCTGGCCGTGTGACGAGACAGCGCTGCCCGGTCGGTGGTCCGACCGGGCAGCGGGAGTGCGCGCCACGCGCGCTACACGGGGAACTCGACCGGCAGGCTGTCCAGCCGGAACTCCCACGTGGAGGCGGTCGAGCCGAGCTCCTCCGGCGGTACGGCCAGCCGCAGGCCCGGCAGCCGGTGCAGCAGGACGTCCACGCCGATCTCGATGATGGACTGGCCGATGCTCTGCCCGGGGCACTCGTGCGGGCCCGCGCTGAACGCGAGATGCGACTGGTTGCCCTGGACGGAGACGCCCGGATCGGGCCGGACCTCCGGGTCGAGGTTGCCCGGTGCGAGCCCGAGGACGAGCAGGTCGCCCTCCTGGATGTGGTGTCCGCCGAGTTCGAGGTCGGTGGCGGCGAAACGGCCCGGCATGACCGCCAGCGGCGGCGTGTTCCACATGACCTCCTCCACCACCCCGGAGATGTTCAGCTGACCACTGACCAGGCCGGAGAGCCGGGAGGCGTCGGTGAGGACCAGTTGCAGCACCCGGGCCAGCAGGTTGCTGGTCGTGGTGTGCCCGGCGATCAGCACCAGACGCAGATGGCTGACGACCTCCTCCAGGTCGAGATCCGCGTGGTGCTCGAGCAGGGCCGTCGTGAAGTCCGAGCCCGGTTCGGCCTTCTTGCGTTCGGCGAGTTCGCCGAGGATCTCGATGATGCGGTCGTTGTGGGCGAGTGCCCCCTCGCCGCCCTTGAGGACCTGGGCGCAGGACTCGACCAGGCTGCGGCCCTCCGCCGCGGGGAGGCCGAGGATGCGGGTGAGGACCAGCATCGGCAGGTGCTCGGCGTACTCCGCCACCAGGTCGGCCCGCCCGGTGGCCGCGAACGCGTCGATCTGCTTGTTCGCGAAGTGCGTGACGTGCCGCCGGATCCCGCGGCTGGTCGCGGCCTGCAGGCCGTCGGTGACGGCACCGCGCAGCCTGCGGTGCGGTTCGCCGTCCTGGGAGACACAGTCGGGGCGCCAGCCGACCATCGGGATCAGCGGTGAGGTCTCCTCGACCCGGCCGTCCTGCCAGTCCCGCCAGATCCGCGCGTCCCGGCTGAACTGGCGGGGGTTGTCCAGCACCCGCCGGTTGTCGCGGTAGCCGAGGACCAGCCAGGCGGCGATGTCTCCTTCGAGCAGGACGGGCGCGACGGAGCCGTGTTCCTTGCGCAGCCGCTCGTAGATGCCGTGCGGGTCGGTCGCCGCCTCCGGTCCGTACAGCCGGGCGGGATCGGCCCCGCCGTGGGCGACGGGGCACCCGCGCGGGGCGTCGGGGCCGTCTAAGGTCTGATCGTTCATCGGGGCTCCAGTGCGACGGCGGAGCGTTCCTTCAAGTGACGTATCAGGGCCACGAGTACGTCACGGCTGGAGGCCCGGTCGCGGGCGTCGCAGGCCACGATCGGGGTGTGCGGGGAGATGTCCAGGGCGTCCCGGATCTCTTCGACCGGGTGGTTCGTGGAGTCGGGGAAGACGTTCAGGGCGATCACGAAGGGGACGTTCTGCCGCTCCATCTCCTCGATCGCCCGGAAGCTGGAGGCGAGCCGGCGGGTGTCCACCAGGACGACCGCGCCGAGCGCGCCCTTGAACAGGCCGTTCCACAGGAACCAGAAGCGCTCCTGGCCGGGCGTGCCGAACAGGTAGAGCACCAGCTTCTCGTTGATGCCGATCTTGCCGAAGTCCAGACTGACCGTGGTCTCGGTCTTGTCGGCGACGCCGATGAGGTGGTCGACGTCGGCGCTGGCCTGGGTGAGGGTCTCCTCGGTGGTCAGCGGCTTGATGTCGCTGACCGAACGGACCATCGTGGTCTTCCCGGTCCCGAAGCCGCCGGCGATCATCACCTTCACCGAGCGGGTGCCCCCGGCATCCGGCCCGCCGGGATGGTCAAAGCCTTTGAAGTCCACTGAGTACCTCCTCAAGGAGCGCGAGGTCTGGCCCGCGACCGGCGTCGTGCGCCGGAATGGGGTCGCGGGCTTCGACGTGGCCTGCCTCGAGCAGATCCGCCAGCAGCACCGCGAGAATGTTGAAGGGCAATCCGAGATGGGCGCCGAGTTCGGCCACCGACAGCGGATCGCGGCAGCGCCGAAGGATCTCCTCGTGCTCGTGCTGCATACCCGGTACGGGGGCGGTGCGGGAGACGATGAGGGTCGCCACGTCGAGACTCGACGCCGAACCGCCCGGTCCGCTACGTCCTCCGGTCAGGACGTAGTAGCGCTCGAGACCGGACGGGTCCGTGGGCCGACGGGGAGCACTCATCCAGAGTGCTCCTCCAGGCGCGGAGTGGTGCCGAGGAGCTCACCCATCCGGCGGGCCAGATCCCTCATCTGGTGTCCGAGCAGCCCTTGGTCGAGGCCTTCCCTGGCGAGGACGCCGAGGTACGTCTCCACCCCGGCGCGTACGACGAAGAGATGGCCGCCGTCGACCTCGATCATCGCCAGCCTGAGCTGCCCCGCGTACTTGGGGAACTGCTCGGCGACCGGCTGGGCCAGCGCCTGCAGGCCGGCCACCACGGCCGCGAATCGGTCCACGTCGTCGGGGTCTTCGGCACCAAAGGAGGTGATTGCCTTGCCGTCGCTCGAGGCCACGAGGGCGAAGCGGATCTCCGGGATGGATTCCACCAGATCGCGCAGCGCCCAGCTCACGTCGGTTCCCTGTTGCGTCATGGGACTAGTCGCTCTCTTCAGTGCGGTGCTCTGCGGACTCGCGGCCGTCGGCCGTCCCCGTCGCCTCGGCGGACTCGCGTCCGGCGGTGGCGAAGGCGGCCAGGCCGGTGAAGGAGGCATCGGGCGGGACGGCCAGGACGCCGGTCTCCTCGGTCCGCTCGACACGCTCGGCCGGCTGGTGCCGCTCCGCCTCGTTCCGCTTGCTCCTGCGCTTGGGCAGTCCGCCGGGCGTGGTGTCCACGGCATCGGTCTCCTCCGCCGCGGACTCGACGGCGGCCGGGACCTGCGCCGGTGTGGCCGCGGCCACCGGTGCCGTGGCCGCGGGGGTGACCGCGGGCAGCTGGCTGAAGTACTTGTGCGGGACCACGACCACCACCGAGGTGCCGAGCCAGGGGGAGTCCGCGAAGGTGACGCGGATTCCATAGCGGCGCGCGAGGGCGCCCACGACCCGCAGGCCGAGGTTGGCGTCCTCCGAGACGCCGCCGAGGCCCGGTCCGGCCCCGGTGCCCGCGAGGGCGTTCTCCGCTTCGCGCTTCTTCTCCTCGCTCAGGCCCTTGCCGGAGTCCTGGATCTCGATGCCGACGCCGTTGGGGACCTCCTTGCCGGAGACGACCACCGGCTCGGTGGGCGGCGAGTAGCGGGCCGCGTTGTCCAGCAGGTGGGCGAAGATCAGCGTGAGGTGGTCGACCAGACCGCCGTCGACGCCGAGTTCGGGCAGGTGGCGCACCTGGACACGGTGGAAGTCCTTGATCCGGCCGATGCCGCCGCGCACCACGCTGAGCAGACGCTGCGCCTCCTGCCACTGCCGGCCGGGCCGGTCCGAGCCGCCGAGCACGCCGATGCTGGCGGCGAGACAGTCGGCGGGGCCGATCTCCTGGTCGAGCTCCATCAGGCCGCGGGCGACGGCCGGCAGCCGGCCGTGCTCGCCCTGCATCTCGTGCAGGCGACCGCGGAGCTTGCTGGTCAGCACGTGGATGCGGTTGCCGATGCTGATGACGGCCTGCTCGGCGGAGGTCGACCGGTTGAACTCCTCCTCGACACCGATCAGCGCGGTCCTGAGGATCTTGCGGAGTTCGGCCTGGAGGTCGGCACTGACCTTGGCGCACTGGTTGGTGCTGGGCAGCAGGTCGTCGACGGCCTCGCCGTCACGCAGGCGCCCCAGCGCGTCCGGCAGTTGTTCGCCGGCGAGGCGGGCGACCGCGTCCTGCTGGTGCGTCAGCTGCTCCTTCCAGACCTCGGCCTGGTCGGCGAGCTGCGACTCGTAGGTCGTGGCCTGGTCGGCGAGCCGTGCCTCGTACGCGGAGGTCTGCTCGGCGAGCCGTGCCTCGAACGTCCGTGACTGCTCGACCAGCTGCACCTCGTAGGCGCCCGCCTGGTCGGCGAACTGCGCCTCCTGGGCGGCGCGTTCGGCCGAGAACTTCCGTTCCAGGCCGGCGACATGCTGCTGCCACTGCTGGGAGTGCTCGGCCTGCGAGGTGCGGAAGGAGCCCTCCACACGGCGCAGTTCGGTCCGGGCACGGAGCAGGAGGCGAACGCACACCGCACTGGCTGCCGTCGCGGCGACGCCGGCGACGGCGGCGGTTATTCGCTCCGAGCTCATGAACGTGGCGGCAACCGTTCCGCCTCCTAAGGCCAGCGGCATCAGCCACCAGCTGTACCAGGCGACAGGGGCCCGCGCCGCCGGGGGCGGAGTGGCGAGTTCCATCTGCATCCTTCGAAGCGACACGATCCAACAAGGGGGGTGTTCAAGGGGGGACCGCACTCATGAGTACGCACCACGCGACGACCGATCGAAATCGCGTCAACTCGCAGCGCCGAACCGGAGCTTATCGGGTTTGATGCTGAAAGGATCAAATGCATCCGCCTGGCGGAGGTGAGGGTTCCGTCACTCTCCGAACAAGAACCCACACATCGACAAATCCCTTTACGTATCTACGGGCTTGACCCCGCGCCACCCGTCACAGTCGTCTTCTTGGACAGCTGTCCAGCTATAGTGGACATCCGTCCAAGAAACAGAGGAAGCGACTCATGGAGATCCTGGCGAATGTGCTGGTCGGTCTGGTGGCCGCCCTGCACGGCTACATCCTGGTGATGGAAGTGTTCCTGTGGCAGAAGAAGCCCGGCAGGGCGCTGCACGGGTTCGATCGGGAGATGGCCGCGGCGACCGCCCCGATGGCCGCCAACCAGGGGCTGTACAACGGGTTTCTCGCGGCGGGGCTGGTGTGGGGGCTGGTCGCCGCGGATCCCACCGGCTTCCGCGTGCAGGTGTTCTTCCTCGTCTGTGTCGTCGTCGCCGGCGTCTTCGGCTCCGTCACCGCGAACCGCCGCATCCTGTTCGCCCAGGCCCTGCCGGGCGCGCTCGCCCTGGCTGCCGTCCTGCTGGCCCGGTGAGCGGCGACGCCCCGCAGGACCCGCGGGCCGCGCGCACCCGGGCGCGGCTGCGGCAGGCCCTGCTCGACGAGTGTGCCGAGCGGCCTCTCGCGGAGGTCGGCGTGGCCGCGCTGGTGCGCCGCGCCGGGGTGGGACGGGCCACGTTCTACGTCCACTACGACGGCCTGGAGGCGCTGGCGGTCGACGCCTGCGCGGACGTCGTACGCGAGGCCGTGGACGCGCTGCACGCCTGGCGCGGCCGGCCCGACCCGGTGCACGCGCCGCCCGCCCTGACGGAGTTCTTCGACTCGCTCGCCCCGCGGGCCGCGCTGTACCGGGTGCTGATGACCCCGGGCGGCGGCGGCCCGCTGGGCCGGGTGCTGCACCGGGATCTGCGCGCCTACAGCCTGCGCGAGCGGGAACTCGCGGGCGCGGCGGACGCCCCGCTGCTCGCCTCGGCCGTCGCCGCCACCTTCGCCGGGGTCCTGGCCGACTGGCTGCACGGCCTTCTCGAAGCCGACGCCCACGGGATCGCCGACCAGGTCTGGCAGTTGCTGGTCGCCCTGCACGCGAGCCGCTGAGAGCTCACTTGCAGGCCACTCCCCGTTCGGCCAGGGGCCAGGCCTCCACGCCGTCGGGGGTGCGGACGTACGCCCTGGACGGATCGTCCGTCAGCCACAACTCCCGCTCGTCCAGGCGGTATCCGGTGTCCCGGGCGCCTTCAGGCAGGGGGACGTCCCCGTCGTACGGGGCGGCGAGCAGGTCCCTGTCGAACACTTCGCCGGGATCGCGGACGTACTGCCGGCCGTCCTCCCCGCGGCCCAGCTGAAGGAAGTGCGCGCTCTGCCAGTCGCAGTGTTCCGGGCCGGGGCCGCTGCTCACGGTGGTGGTGGGCAGGCGCTTCCCGCTCCGGTCGGTCCAGATCTCGAACCCCCGGGAGTCGGTGAAACGCGCCGGGAGTTCGGCCGGATCGCAGGAGGCGTTGACCTCCGGGCCCCAACCCGGCCCGCCCTTGCGGTCCTTGGCGACGACGACGGCCACCTTGGTCCTGCCCGCCACGTCGTAGGAGTAGAGGACGCGGCCGTCCTCCTCGCGCTCCGCGCGGTAGCCGGACCGGGGGACCTCCGGCTGCTCGATGTCGAAGTACAGCTTCAGCCCCTCCTCGGGGGTCGAACCGCCGTCCCCCTTGCTCCACGTCTCGCCCTGGCCGCCCGAGTAGACCTCCCCGTCGCACTCCAGCGCCCGCCCCGCGGCGCCCGACTCGATGAGCGCGGCTTGCTCGGTGCTCTCGTCCAGGTCCTTCGTGGGCAGGTACAGCGGTCCGCTGTAGGGCGTGGCCGGGGCCGTCCCCGCGACGACCGGGCCCACGTCCTCCCCGGCACCGCACCCCACGGCCGCCGTCGTCGCCAGCACCGACACAGCCACCGCCACAAGCCGTCTGCGCATGCCGCCCCTGTCTTCGTCCGCCGTTGCTCTGATCTTCCGACGCGGCGGCCGTACGGAACGTTCAGCGGGCCGCCGTCTGGAACGTCCGCCGGTACGCCTGGGGCGAGACCCCGATGGAGGCGTGCAGGTGCTGGCGCAGGGAGGCGCCCGTGGCGAAGCCGACCCGTCCGGCGATCTGGTCCACGGACAGGTCGCTGGCCTCCAGCAGGTGCCGGGCACGGGCCACGCGCTGCTGGATCAGCCAGCGGCCGGGGCTGAGGCCGACCTCCTCGTTGAAGCGGCGGGCGAAGGTGCGCGGGCTCATCCGGGCGTGGCCGGCGAGGTCGGCCAGGGTGAGGGGCTCGCCGAGGCGTTCCAGGGCCCAGGCGCGGGTCGCGGCGGTGCTCGCGGCGCCCTGTTCCGGGACCGGCTGTTCGATGTACTGGGCCTGGCCGCCGTCCCGGAACGGCGGGACCACGCAGCGGCGGGCGACCGTGTTGGCCAGTTCGCTGCCGTGGTCCTGGCGGACCACGTGCAGGCAGACGTCCACGCCGGAGGCGGCTCCGGCCGAGGTGAGGATGCGGCCGTCGTCGACGAAGAGGACGTCGGGGTCGAGGGCGATGTGCGGGTACATGCGCCGGAACAGGTCGGCGAGCTGCCAGTGGGTCGTGGCCCTGCGGCCGTCGAGCAGCCCGGCCGCGGCGAGGACGAACGCGCCCGTGCAGATGGAGACGATCCGCGCGTCGGGGCGGATGCATGCGAGGGCGGCGGCGACCTCGTGGGGGAGGTCGGCGGTCACCCGGGAGGGCGAGACGGGGGCGATCACCACGGTGTCCGCCGTGGCGATGATCTCGGGGCCGTGTTCGACGCCGATGGTGAAGTCCGCGTCGCTGCGCACCGGGCGGCCGTCGACGGTGCAGGTCAGCACCTCGTACCGGCCGTCGGCCGCGCCGAGGATCCGGCTGGGGATGCCCAGTTCGAAGGGGTACACACCGTCGAGGGCCAGCACCACGACCCGCTCGGCTCCCTTGATCCGCTCGATTCGCTCGATCCGCTCCACAGGCTTCATGGCAAGATTCTATCGAAGGTTGGCAATCGTGCCATTTCCCGGGTGGGCAGCTCCCGGCAGGCTGGTTCACCATGAGCACTGTGAGCACTGCGAAGACGATGCGAGCCATCAGCCAGGACGTCCTCGGCGGTCCCGGGGTCCTGAAGGAAGTGGAGCTGGAGCGCCCGCGGCCGCGCCCGAACCAGGTGGTGGTCCGGGTCCGCGCCGCCGGCCTCAACCCCACCGACTGGAAGCACCGGTCGACCGGCGGCTTCCTGGGCGAGCCGCCCTTCGTGCTCGGCTGGGACGTCTCCGGCGTGGTCGAGGCGGTCGGCATCGGCGTGGCCACGTTCCGGCCCGGCGACGAGGTGTTCGGCATGCTGCCGTACCCCTTCGGCAGCGGTTCGCACGCCGAGTACGTCATCGCGCCGGTCCGCGCCCTCACGCACAAGCCGTCCGTCATCGACCACACGCAGGCGGGCGCGCTGCCGCTGGTGTCCCTGACCGCGTGGCAGGCGCTGGTCGAGAACGCGGATCTCCAGCCGGGTCAGCGGGTGCTGATCCATGCGGCGGCCGGCGGGGTCGGTCACGTGGCCGTGCAGATCGCCAAGGCTCGGGGCGCGTACGTGATCGGCACGGCGAGCGCGGGCAAGCACGACTTCCTGCGCGAGATCGGCGTGGACGAGGCGCTCGACTACCGGTCGACGGACTTCGCCGAGGCCGTGAAGGACGTCGACGTCGTCCTGGACACACTCGGCGGTGAGACCTCCCTGAAGTCGCTGCGCGTGCTGCGGCCGGGCGGGATCGTGGTGTCGATCCTGCCGGTCGGGTCGGACGACTTCCACGAGGAGGCAGAGCGGCTGGGCGTACGCGCGCTGAGGATGCTCGTGGACGCCGACCGGGCCGGAATGCGCGCGATCGCGGACCTCGTGGAGCAGGGGAAGCTGAGGCCCACGATCGCGCGCACCTACACGCTGGCCGATGCCGCCGAGGCGCATGCGCTGGGCGAAACCGGCCGGACCACGGGGAAGCTGGTCCTCACGGTCGACTGATCCGGCGGGTCAGAACGTGAGCACGGGCTTGATCGCCTTGCCCGCGCGCATGTCCTGCACGGCCTGGTCGATGTCCGCGAACGGATAGGTGCTGATCAGGCGGTGCAGCGGGAGCCGCCCCTCCTTCACCAGCCGGACCAGGGCGGGGATGAAGGTCTGCGTCTCGGCGTCGCCGAGGGTGAGGCCGACGACCTGCTTGCCGCCGAGCATCCCGTTGACGTCCAGGGCGACCTCGGTGCCGAACGCCGGGGCGCCGACGATGACCAGGGTGCCGCGGGCGGCGAGCGCGTCGACGCCCTGACGCAGGACGGCGACGTTGCCGGTGGTCTCGACGATGCCGTCCGCTCCCTGACCGCCGGTGATCTCGGCGAGGGCCTCACCGAGGTCCGTCTCGCCCGCGTCGACGGTGTGGGTGGCCCCCAACTCCCTCGCCAGCACCAGGCGTTCGCCGACCCGGTCGACGGCGACGATGTTGGTGGCGGGGGTGAGGGCGGCGGCCATCACGGCCGAGAGGCCGACGGCTCCGGCGCCGAGGACGACGACGGTGGAGCCGGTGGCCGGCTTCAGCACGTTCCACACGGCGCCGACGCCGGTCTGGACACCGCAGCCCAGCGGGGCGATCGACTCCAGCGGTACGTCCGGGTCGACCTTGACCAGGCTGCGCTCGTCCACCAGGGCCCGCTCGGCGAACGAGGACTGGCCGAAGAAGTGCCCGCCGAGGGCCTGCCCGTCACGGCTGAGGGTGCTGCTGCCGTCGGCCCGGCGGCCGCCGATGAGGTTCAGCGGCAGCCAGGTGGCGCAGTACGCGGGGTGGCCGCCCCGGCAGTTGCGGCACTCGCCGCAGGAGGTGAAGGACAGCACGACATGGTCGCCGGGGGCGACACCGGTGACGTCCGAGCCGACGGCCTCGACGACACCGGCGCCCTCGTGACCCAGTACGCCGGGCAGCGGGAAGGGCAGGCCGCCGCTCGCCACGCCGAGGTCGGTGTGGCACAGGCCGGTCGCCACCATGCGGACGACCGCCTCGTGCGGGCCGGGCTCGTCGAGCTGGACGTCGCTGAGCGTGAAGGGCGCTCCGCCGGACTCGACGACGGCGGCGCGGGTGGTGATGGACATCGTGGAACTCCCTGGAGGACGCGCTCAGTCGAGCGAGACGACGACGGACTTGACCCTGGTGTAGGCGGCGAGCGCCTCGGTTCCGTACTCGCGGCCGTAGCCGGAGTCCTTGACCCCGCCGAACGGGACGGCCGGGTCGAGCATCGCCCAGTCGTTGATCCAGACGATGCCCGCCTGGAGCCGTTCGGCGACCCGGTGGGCGCGGGCGAGGTTCGTCGTCTGGACGCCCGAAGCCAGGCCGTACGGCGTGGAGTTGGCGAGCTGGACGGCCTCCTCCTCGGAGTCGAAGGGCTGCACGGTGAGGACCGGTCCGAAGATCTCCTCCTGGATGACCCGGGAGTCGTTGGGCAGGTCGGCGATCACGGTGGGCAGGTAGTAGTAGCCGCCGTCGAGGTCGAGGCGTTCGCCGCCGCAGACGATGCGGGCGCCCTCCTTGCGGGCGAGCTCGACGTACTCCTCGACCTTCTTGAGGTGCTTCTCCCCCGCCATCGGGCCCACGACGGTCTCGGGCTGCCGGGGGTCGCCGACCGGTACGCCGGGGACGGCCTCGGCGAGGATGCCGAGCAGGGTGCTGTACACCGGGCGGGACACGAGCAGCCGTGGGCCGCCCATGCAGAACTGTCCGGTGTTGAAGACGAAGCCCTTGATGACGGAGCCGACCGCCTTCTCCAGGTCGGCGTCCTCGAAGACGATGTGCGCCGCGTTGCCGCCGAGCTCCATGGTGACGGGCTTGAGGTTCTCGCCGGCGATGCCCGCGGCGTGCCGGCCGACGGCGGTGGAGCCGGTGAAGGCGATCTTGTCGATGCCGCTGTGCCGCAGCAGTGCCTCGCCGGCCACCGGGCCGGCGCCGGTGACGACGTTGACCACGCCGTCCGGGACGCCCGCCTTCTGCAGCAGCGCGGCCATGTACAGGGCGCTGAGCGGGGTCTCGTCGGCCGGCTTGTGGACCACCGTGTTCCCGGCCGCGAGGGCCGGGGCGATCTTGGAGCCGGCCAGGATGAGCGGGAAGTTGAAGGGCGTGATCGCCGCGACCACGCCGAGGGGTTCGCGCCGGGTGTACGCGAGGGCGTTCATGGGGGTGTCGCGGACCGCGCCGTCCAGGGAGTACGCCAGGGCGGCGAAGTGCTCGTAGTCGTTGGCCGCGTTCGTCACGTCGACGGCCTGGCACAGGCTGATCGGCTTGCCCACGTCCAGGCTCTCCAGTGCGGCGAGCTCGTCGGCGTTCTCGCGGATCAGCTGGGCGACCCGGTGCAGGATCCGGCCCCGCTCGCGGCCGCTCATTCCCGACCACTTGCCGCTGTCGAAGGCCTCGCGGGCGGCGCGTACGGCCGCGTCCACGTCGGCGGCACCCGCCTCGGCGACGGTGGTGACGACCACGCCCCGGGACGGGTCGACCACGTCGGTGCGCGCGCCGTCGGCGGCTTCCCGCCACTGCCCCCCGATGAACAGCTGTCCGGGTTCGATCTCGATGGTGGTCATCGCCACTCCTCAGCCTCATCGCCAAGATTTCAACCAACAGGATTCCTGTTGGTTCGCAGTCTCATTACAGACAGGTTTCCTGTCAATGCTCTAACCTGAAGTCATGCTCGACACCCAGGCAGCCAAGACACCTCCGTCTCTCCTCTACATGGTGAAGCAGGTGGAGCTGGTCGTGCGCTCCCACCTCGATGACCTGGTCAAACCCTCCGGGATCACGGCGCTGCAGTACACCGCGCTCACCGTGCTGGAGCGACACGACGGACTCTCGGCGGCCCAGCTGGCCCGTGACTCCTTCGTCACCGCCCAGTCCATCGCCGATCTCGTACGGTCACTGGAGAACCGCGGACTCGTGCGCCGGGAGCGCAATCCCCGCAACCGCCGCGAGCTGCTCATCCTGCTGACCGACGCCGGCCGCGACGTGCTCGCGCTGCACGAAGGGCCCGTGCGGGAGCTGGAGGAGCGGATGGTCCGGGACCTCACGGCACATCAGTCCGAGCAGCTGCGCCAGGCACTCACCAAGGCCTGGCACGCCCTGTCCTGAGGCTCCGTCGCAATTCGAAGACATATGTCAATCGAACATGCTCAAATTCATTCCATCAGGGGTAACTTGCAGAGCGGGGAACGGATTTGCACGCACCCCTGCCACTTGAGGAGCCGGTTGGAGGCGACGTCGTCGTGGAGCAGGTACCCGCACCGCTCACCCGGCATCTGCGCGTCCACCAGAGCCAGGGGCACACGGTGCTGGAGTTCCGCGGGGAGATCGACATCGCCGCGGCGATGGAGATCATCCCGTACCTGGACCGGGTGACCGGGCAACCCGACGTCCGACTGGTGCTCGACCTCAGCGGGGTCGAGTTCTTCGACTGCTCCGGGCTGCGGCTGCTGTACCGGGCCCGCAGCCGGGTGCTGGACCACGGCGGCCGGCTGCTCCTGGTCTGCACGCATCCGCTCACCCTGCGGGTCCTGCGGGTCACCGGCCTGGCCCGGCTGCTGCCGCCGATGCCGACCCTGGACGCGGCCCTGGCGCAGCCCGAGGCCACGTCCGGCTCCGTGTGACCGCGACCAGGACAGGCGTGGCCCTGACCCGCGCCGGCCGTCCGGCCGCTCGCACGGTCGCGAACGTGTCTATTCGGTGCGCGGCGCGTCGAACAGGGCACTGACGGACTCGCCGTTGTGAATACGGCGTACGGCCTCGGCGAGCGCGGGGGCGACGGTCAGGATCCGCAGCTTGTCCGTGCGCTCCTGCTGCGGAACCGGCACGGTGTTGGTGCACACGATCTCCAGCACGTCGGGCTGCTCACCGATCCGCTTGAGCGCGCCGTCCGCGAACAGCCCGTGCGTGCAGGCGACCCGGATGGAGCGCGGTCCCAGCTCCCGCAGCCGCTCCAGGAGTTCGAGGACCGTACTCCCCTTGGCGATCTCGTCGTCCAGCACGATGACGTCCCGCCCGGCGACCTCGCCGATGACCGAGTTGATGCTGACCCGGTCGTCCGCGAACCGCTGCTTGGCGCCCGCCGCCACCTGGGCGCCGATCAGCCGGGCGAACGCGGCGGCCTCCTTGGCGTTGCCGAGGTCCGGCGAGACGACGGTGGTGCGGGACAGGTCGTACTGCCGGAAGTGCACGGCCAGCTCGCGCAGCGCGTGCAGGTGGTCGACCGGGACCGAGAAGAAGCCGTGCACCTGCGGCGAGTGCAGGGTCATCGCCAGGACGCGGCTCGCGCCGGCCGCCACCATCAGGTCCGCGACCAGCCGCCCGCCCAGCGAGATCCGGGGAGCGTCCTTCTTGTCGGAGCGGGCGTAGGAGTAGTGCGGCATGACGACGGTGATCCGCCCGGCCGACGCCCCGCGCGCCGCGTCGCACATCAGCAGCAGCTCCACGAGGTGCTCCTGCACCGGCCTGACCAGCGGCTGGATGAGGTAGACGTCCCGTTCCCGGCAGTTCGCCTGGAGCTGCACCTCCAGACAGTCGTTCGCGAACCGGCTGACGCGGGTGGGACTGAGCGGCACTCCGAGATGCGCGCAGACCTCCTGGGCCAGCTCGGGATGGGCACTCCCGCTGAATACCGCGATGTCTCGCACGACCTGCTCCTCGCATGATCATTCCGGCTGCCGGGGCACATGCTACGGGCCGGGCGAAAACCGGTTGCGGAGCGTCCATGGGCGCGGGCCATGATGGGCGCGTCCGTGTTCCCTCACGTCAGGACCCTTCGCATGCGCCGACTCCTCGACAACCCCCAGCGCCCCTACTGGACGACGGTTCTCGAGGACACGACCACGCATGCACACCCTGAACATCGGAATTCTGGCCCACGTCGACGCCGGTAAGACCAGTCTGACCGAGCGGCTGCTGTTCGACCACGGCACCATCGAGCGGCTCGGCAGCGTCGACGCGGGTGACACCCGCACGGACGACGGGACGATCGAGCGGCAGCGCGGCATCACCATCCGCTCCGCCGTCGCCGCGTTCACCGTCGGCGACACACAGGTGAACCTCATCGACACCCCGGGGCACTCGGACTTCATCGCCGAGGTCGAGCGCGCCCTGGAGGTCCTCGACGGCGCGGTGCTGCTGCTGTCCGCCGTGGAGGGCGTACAGGCGCAGACCCGGGTCCTGATGCGGACCCTGCGGCGGCTGCGGCTGCCCACGCTGGTCTTCGTCAACAAGATCGACCGGGCGGGCGCCCGCTCCCACGCCCTGCTCGACGACATCCGCCGCGGGCTGACCCCGCACATCGCGCCGCTCACGGACGTGACGGGCATCGGTACGGCCCAGGCCCGTGCGGTGCCGCTGCCGGCCGGCCGGCAGCTGGCCGAGGCGCTCGCCGAGGTCGACCCCGGCGTCCTGGCGGCGGTCGTGGACGGCCCCGAGCCGACCCCGGACGACCTGCGCAAGGCACTCGCCGCGCGCACCGCCGACGGCTCCTTCCACTCCGTCCTCTTCGGCTCGGCCCTCGGCGGCCAGGGCGTCACCGAGCTGGTCGAGAGTGTGACCCGGCTGATCCCCCCGGCCCCCGCGGCGACGGGCCGCGCCCCACGCGGCACCGTGTTCGCGGTACGGCCCGGCCCCGGCGGCGAGCGGACGGCGTACCTGCGCCTCTACGACGGTGAGGTGACCCGGCGCCGGCGCCTCACGTTCCTTCGGCGCGAGGCCGACGGCCGGACCACGGAGGTCTCCGGACGGGTGACGCGCCTGGACGTCGTCGGCGGGGCGGAGCAGCTCACCGCCGGGAACATCGCGGCCCTGACCGGCGTCGCGGGCATCCGGGTGGGCGACCGGCTCGGTGATGCCGGCGGCGACCGCGCCCCGCAGTTCGCGCCGCCGACGCTCGAGACCCTGGTCAGGGCCCGCCGCCCCGAACAGGCGGCCGCCCTGCGCTCCGCCCTGCTCGCCCTCGCCGACCAGGACCCGCTGATGCACGCCCGCCCGGCCGCCTCGGGCGCCACGGCACTGCTTCTGTACGGCGAGGTCCAGATGGAGGTCATCGCGGCGACACTGGCCGACGGCTTCGGGATCGAGGCCGACTTCGAGCCGGGCAGGATCCGGTTCCTGGAGCGCCCGGCCGGTGTCGGCGAGGCCTGGGACGAGCTGCCGTGGCACGACCGCACCCGCTACTGGGCGACGGTCGGGCTGCGCGTGGAGCCGGGACCGCCTGGTTTCGGCGGGATGTTCGCGTACGAGACGGAACTCGGCGCGCTCCCCCGCGCCTTTCACCAGGCCATCGAGGAGACGGTCCACGCGACCATGGCCGCCGGGCCGCGCGGCACGTTGGTCACGGACTACCGGGTCACCCTGACCCGGTCCGGCTTCTGCGCGCCGGTCAGCACCGCCGCCGACTTCCGCGGGCTCACGCCGATCGGGCTGCGCCGGGCCCTGGAGCAGGCGGGGACCAGGCTGTACGAGCCGTACCACGCCTTCGAGGCGGAGGTCCCGCTGGACGCGCTGGCGCCGGTCACCGCCCAACTGGGCGCTTTCGGAGCCGAGTTCACGGGGACCGCGGGCGGCGACACCGCGTGGCTGATCACCGGTGAGCTCCCGGCCCGGCGGGTGCGCGAGGTCGAGCTGCGGCTGCCCGGGCTGACGCACGGCGAGGGGGTGTGGTGGTCGCGGCCGTCGGGCGACCGCGAAGTCAAGCCGCACTGAACGAGTCGCTGCCAGGACACCGCAGCCGGCGCGGGCTCGCGGGTCGGCCGCCCCTCCCGCCGATCGTTTCGGTGCCGGAGTGAGCTCGTGGCCCGCCGGCACTCGGGCCCTGTGGTGCATGGAGCGAGGAGTCCTGGAGATGCTGTCTGCGCGGGCCTCCGGACGCGCCGGCCGGACGGGTTCCGCACGCCAGTGCGCCCCGCTTGCCTCCATCAGCGGTATGAATCGGCCAACGACACGGTCTGCCAAGGTTTTTCAGGGGAATTCGAACATTAGGAAGGAGGGCCGTCGCCATGACGACTCCCATCAGGCGCGTGTCCACACGTATGCCGGGCTGGGCGAAGGCGGTGAGCGCCGTGGTGCTGGTGCTCGTCGTGTTCTTCGCCGGGATCCGGCTGAGCGTGCTGCCGGGTCTCAAGGACCTGTTCGGCACGGAGACGCACGACCGTTCGGGCCCCGCACTTCTCGAGTCCATCCAGGACATCAGCCGTTACGACGCCGCCTCCGGCAACTTCCAGATCGTCGTCGACCTGGAGAAGGACACCAAATACCTGCCCGACGCGATCCGCGGCTCCCGCACCCTGTACGTCGGGGCGGGCACCGTCGACGCCTACGTCGACCTCGGCAAGGTCGGCAAGAACGACGTGACGGTCAACGCCGACCGTACGTCCGCCACCCTGCGGCTGCCGCACGCGCAACTCGGCAAGGCGGCCCTCGACGCCGACCGTTCCTACGCGGTCTCCAAACAGCGCGGTCTCCTCGACCGCCTCGGCGACCTCTTCTCCGACAACCCGAACAGCGAGCAGGCCGTGCAGAAGCTGGCGGTACGGCACATCAACGAGGCGGCGAAGGACAGTGAGCTGACCAAGCGCGCCGAGACGAACACCACGACCATGCTGAAGGGCCTGCTGGGCTCCCTCGGCTTCACGAAGGTGGAGGTCAGCTACGGCGCCTGAGCAGGCGCCGAGGATCCCCGGCGGGCCGGCTGCGTGGCGAGCCGGGCCGGCCAGGACAGGAGGCCGGGCGCGGCGCGCGGGTGGCGACGCGCGCCGGTCTCGGCCGGAGTGCCCCGACGGCACGAAGCCGGGCCGGCCGGCCCGAGGCGGCCCGGCCGCATTCTCGGCCGGTTCGCGGGTAATCGCCCTGGGACGCAGGCAAGTTGAAGACCGGAGGACCGCATGGCCCGTACCGCTTCAAGTCCACGTACCGCTTTTCGCCTGCGCTACGCCAGGTCCGGCAAAGCCACGAAGCCGGAGGAGCCCGCCAAGCCCCCCAAGGCAGCCAAGGGCGGCAAGGGCGGCAAGCTCGGCAAGGCGGAGAGAGGCAGCAGGACCGCCAAGGCCGAGCGTGGATCGCGCTCGGCCCGGCGTGAGCGGCATTCCGTGCCCTTTCCCCTCCGCCTGCTGGCGATGCTGTGCGCTTTCGCGGTGATGGTGGCGTTCGCCGTCGTCCTGGCCCGGCTGACCCTGGAGCCCTCCCCCGCGTCGGAGGCGCTGACGCACACCAACATGCGGCCGGGGCGCTCTCTGCGGGCCTACCTGGACCAGCCCGCGCTGCGGGACGCGGTCAAGCAGATCGGCGGGAACCTGCTGCTGGGCGTCCCGTTCGGCGTGCTGGTGCCGATCGTCGCCCCGAGGACCCGCGGGGTGCTGCGCGTGCTCCTGCTGACGGCGACCGTCATGCTGCTGGTGGAGTTCGCCCAGGGCGCGCTGATCACCGGCCGGGCCTTCGACATCGACGACGTCATCCTCAACACGACCGGGGCGCTGGTGGGCTACCTCCTGCTCGGCAGGCGGATGAGCCGGGCCGTGCACAGCTGAGGCCGCGGGCCCCCGGCAGTGCACGGACGGCTCGACCGGCCGGCTGTGGAGCGGCACCGGGGACGCCGGGCGGAAGCGGACGGTCGGCTGAGCCGGTCGGTCAGTGGCGGGTCCAGGTGAATTTGTCGCCGCCCACCCAGCGGACCACGTCCGGGTCGTCCAGGTCGTGGACGGTGATGCCGAACGCGGCGGCGGCCTCCAGGACGTCGGTGACGGCCCTCGCCTCACCGACGACCTGGCCGTCGATCTCCACGATCCGGAAAGGCGGCGTGGTCGGCTGCACCCCGAGCACCAGGATCCGCGGGTGAGCGATGTAGGGGCTCTCGCTTTCGGTCATGTATAGAGCGTAGAGCGCAAGGCGCGTCAGGGCGGGGTCCGAGTCAGCCGCCCAGCGGGTCGAGAACCGCCGCCTCGACCGCTCCTCGGGTGGCCGGCCGCCCGAAGTCTTCGTGTTCGCCCAGCCGGGTGAGCGCGGGGGCCATCGTGGTCCCCTCCCGAGACGGGCCGGGCGGTGCGCGAGGTCGGCGTGCCGCCGCCGGGCGGTCGGCGTGGCGCGGGCGGCGTCGGCGGTGACGGTGGTGACGCGAGCGCGACGGCGGCCAGGGAGGTCGCGTGCCAGGTACGGAAATCCTTCGCCGTGCTGCCGGTGCCGGACAGCCGGCGCGGCGCCTCGTCGAGATCCCCGCCGTGCGGCTCGTGCCTGGGCGCCCTTTTCCCCCGTACGCGGGCAGCCGGTCCTCGCCACGTGGCCCCACCGCAGCGCTCGTACGACGCTCAGGGCCTGGTCGTCCGCGAGCGTCCGGGCGGCCTCGGTGCCGCCCATGCCCGGACAACCGGAGGCATCTCACCGCGGCCGCGGGTGACGTGCTCGCGCGGCATCGCCGTCAGGCCGTTGGTCTCGCTGCCGTGGGCGGCCCGGTCGCTGCCGACGCGGAAGAAGCCCGGCCAGAGCAGGCGCACCGCGCAGGCCGTGTGGGGCAGGGCGCGAGCGACCTTCGCGTACGTGCTCGTGCCTGGCCTGCTCCCGCTCCTGCTGGGCGCGGATCCGCGCGGCCCAGTTCGCCGTCGCGCCGCGCACGACCAGGGCGGGACACTCCACCTGGGTGAGTTCCTCCCAGTGGGCGTCGTGCACCCAGGTCTCGCGGGACTCGAGCATCTGCTCCGGGTCGAAGACGGGCCGGCGCCCGGGGATCGGTGAGCGGCTCGCCGGTGGTGTCCCGGTGGCGGAAGCCGCGACCGCTGCGGACACCGGTGAAGCCGGGACGGTCACGGGAGTTGGTGCGCAGCTCACGGGCGGCGCCGTTTCAAGGACGCCGCCAGTCGTCGCTGCCCAGGTGCGAGCCGGCCTGCGGCCCCATCCGGAGCATGCCGCCGTCCACGCTCCAGGAGGCGCCGGTGACGTACGAGGCGTCGGGGCCGGCGAGGAAGGCGATCACGGCCGCGACCTCGCGGGCGTCGCCGGGGCGGCCGAGCGGGACGCCGGGGCGGTCCTCGGTGTGCGGGTCGGTGTCCTCCTGGCCGGTCATGGGGGTGGCGATCTCGCCGGGTGCCACCGCGTTGACGGTGATGCCGTGCTCGGCGAGCTCCAGGGCCATGACCTGGGTGAGCAGGCCGAGGCCGCCCTTGGCGGCGCAGTAGGGGGCGGCGCCGACGCGCGGCTGGTGTTCGTGGACGGACGTCACGTTGACGATCCGGCCGCCGCCGCCCTGCTGGATCATGTGCCGGGCCGCTTTCTGACCGCACAGGAACGGGCCGAGCAGGTCGACGTCGATGACCTCGCGGACGTCGTCGAGTTCCAGGTCGAGGAAGGGCGTCATGGTGCCCGTACCGGCGTTGTTGACCAGGACGTCGAGGCGGCCGAGGCGGTCGCGGAGCTCGTCGACGGTGTCGGCGGCGGTGGGCAGCCGGGTCAGGTCCATCCGGGCGACGGCGGCCCGCTGCCCGTGGGCGCGGACATCCTCGGCGGTCTCCTCGGCGCCCTCGTGGTCGCTGTGCCAGGTGATGCCGACGTCCATCCCCGCGTCGGCCAGGCGGACGGCGGTGGCCTTGCCGATGCCGGAGTCGGCGCCGGTGATCACGGCCACCTTGCTGCGGGGTGCGGTGGGGGCGGACATGACAGGCCTCCTCGTGAACGCGGTCGAGGTGATGAGGCATCGCAGTACCCGGCCAGGTACCGGACAAACCGCCCGCCGGTCGGGGGGCCGCCCGTCTCCTGGTGCGGCCCGCGTCGGCCTGGGGAACCCTTGAGGAGGAGGTGGCGATGGATCCCGTGGAGGCCCTGGAGCGGATCGGCTTCCTGCTGGAGCGGTCCCGCGAGCCGACGTACCGGGTGCGCGCCTTCCGGACGGCGGCCCGGGTGCTGGCCGCGCTGCCCGAGGACGAGGTGCGCGAGCGGGCGGACGCCGGGACTCTGGAGTCGCTGAAGGGCGTCGGCCCGAAGACGGCACAGGTGGTGCGTGAGGCGCTGGACGGCCGGGTGCCCGGCTACCTGGAGAACCTGGAGGGCGAGGCCGCGTCCCCGCTGGCCTCGGGCGGGGAGCGGCTGCGGGCGCTGCTGCGCGGGGACTGCCATCTGCACTCCGACTGGTCGGACGGCGGCAGCCCGATCGAGGAGATGGGCCGGGCGGCGGCGGAACTGGGCCACGAGTGGGCGGTGCTGACCGACCACTCGCCGCGGCTGACCGTGGCACGCGGGCTGTCGCCCGAGCGACTGCGCCGGCAGCTGGAGGTGGTGGCGGAACTCAACGAGACGTGGGCGCCGTTCCGCCTCCTCACCGGCGTCGAGTGCGACATCCTCGACGACGGCTCGCTCGACCAGGAGCCGGAGCTGCTGGAACAGTTGGACGTCGTGGTGGTGTCCGTGCACTCCAAGCTGCGCATGGACGCCCGCTCGATGACCCGCCGCATGGTGGCCGCCGTACGCGATCCGCACGCGGACGTCCTCGGGCACTGCACGGGACGGCTGGTGACGGGACGGGGGCGGCCGGAGTCGCAGTTCGACGCGGACGAGGTGTTCGCCGCGTGCGCCGAGTCCGGTACCGCCGTGGAGATCAACAGCCGGCCCGAGCGGCTCGATCCGCCGCGGCGGCTGGTCGGCCGGGCCATGGCCGCGGGCGTGCTGTTCTCCGTCGACACCGACGCGCACGCGCCCGGCCAGCTGGACTGGCAGATCCACGGGTGTGCGCGGGCGGAGGAGTGCGGGGTGCCCGCCGAGCGCGTGGTCACCACCTGGGCCCTGGAGGAGCTGCTGGCCTGGAGCCGGGAGGGCCGGGTTCCGGACCGAGTGGCGACCGGCTGACGTGGTACTCGTGCGGCGACAGAGCACAGGAAGGGACGGACGAATGGAACGGGCGGCCGTGTTCGACGTCGACGGGACCCTCGTCGACACCAATCACCTCCATGTCACCACCTGGTGGGAGGCCTTCCGCCAAGCGGGCCACCGGGTGCCGACGCACGCCGTCCACCGGGCCGTGGGACTCGGCTCCACCGACCTCATCGCCCATCTGCTGGGTGACGACCGGGACAAGGACCGGGACGCGGAACTGAGCGCCGCCCACAAGGCCCTGTACGGCCAGTACTTCGACCGGCTGCCCGCGCTGCAGGACGCCGGGCGGCTGCTGCGGCGACTGGACCAGCGGGGCTGGAGGGTCGTCCTGGCGACGTCCGCGAGCGGCACGGAACTCGACGCCCTGCGGCGCGCGATCGGCGCGGACGACGCGATCGCCGCCACCGCGAGCGCCGACGACGTCGCGGAGGGCAAGCCCGCCCCGGAGCCCGTCGAACACGCCCTGGAACTGGCCGAAGTGCCCGCCGAGAGTGCCGTGTTCGTCGGCGACACGGTCTGGGACATGCGCGCGGGCACCCGGGCCGGGGTGCGTTGCGTGGGCGTCCTGTGCGGCGGCATCCCCCGCGCGGACCTGGAGGAGGCGGGCGCGACGGCGATCTACGCCGACCCCGCCGACCTGTTGGCGTCGTTGGACGACAGCCCTCTGAGCTGAGCCGCCCGGAGGTGAGGGGCGGCGCCACTCGGATACCCACCCGGAATGATCCGAGTGACAGATGGGGTACGCGTGCGCTCCGCCCGCCCGGCCGACGCCCTGCGGCGAGAGGCACACGTCGTGGGGCAGGCGGTACGGGCGGTCTGGCGAGGACCCGGGCGGGAACGCGATCTGGTCGTCCAGTCGCTGAAGGCAGCGGCGGCGGCACTGCTCGCCTGGTACGTGGCGAGCGACTGGATGGGCGACCCGATGGCGCTGATGGCGCCCTGGGTGGCGCTGGTGCTGGTGCAGGCGACGGTCTACAGCTCGCTCATGCAGGCCGCGCAGCAGTTCGCGGCGATCTGCGTCGGGGCACTGCTGGCGTCGGGAGCACAGTGGCTCACCGGCGACACACTGGGTGCGCTGGCCCTGTGCGCGCCGGTGCTGATGCTGCTCTCGAACTGGCACCGCTTCGGCGACCAGGGCATCTACGGTGCGACCACCGCCGTGTTCACCCTCGCCACCGGCACGGTCACGGCGTCGGCGGTGGGACACCGGGTGGGGCAGGCGGCGCTGGGCGCGGTCATCGGGATCGCCGTCAACGCGCTCGTCCTGCCGCCGATCCATCTGCGGGACGTACGGGAGAACCTGGCAGCACTCGCCGGGGAGACGGGCGACCTGCTGCACAGCCTCGCCTGCGATCTGCGGGACACCGACTGGGGCCCGCAGTCCGCCGCGGACTGGTCGAGCGCCTCGTCACGGCTGGAGCGGCGGCTGGGGGCGCTGAGGTCGGCCCGCGGCTGGAGCCGGGAGAGCCTGCGCTTCACCTCCGGCCCGCTGCGGGCCCTGCACCGGGTGCCGCCGACCGCACCGCCCGTCGAGGAGGACGAGCGCTGGAGCCGTATCACCGGCCATGTGGGAGCGCTGACCCGGACTCTGGCGGTGGCGGCCGACGGCGACCGCTCACCCACTCCGCCCGACGGTCCCGCGCTGCGTTCGTACGCCCGTCTCCTGGAGCTGATCGGGGACGTGTGCCACGCGGAGCACCGGCGGCTGCTGGGCGCCGACGAGGACACCCGCCCGGACAGCGAGGCCGAGGCAAGGATGCGGAAGCTGCACGAGGAACTGCAGGGCGAGCTGGGGGAGCACGCCGCCCACGACGCGGGCAGGACGGCCGTTCTGGGGACGCTGCTGCTGCAGGCGGACAACCTGTGGAACGAGGCTCTGCCGGAGACGCCGCCCGGTGACCGTGACACGGATCACCGCGCAGGGCGCGGGAGCATGGAACATCCACGGGTGGTTGCCCGTTGAACAGACCGTGGGTGCGGATGGGACAGTGTCCCCGGGCCTCACCTTTTGCCCACAGGGCCGATCGTCCGGCTGAAGCCCTGTGGAGCCTTTCGCCGAGAGGCGACCGCCATCCGCGCCCACACCTGAACCAGCCCCGACCGTGATTCCCCCGTCCGGTCGGGGCTTCCCCCTTTCTGCTCGGCGGGTCCGTGGGCCGCGTGCATCGCCGACGGCCGGGTACTCGGGCGGTCCCGTCGGACCCGCGGCCGAGAGGAGCCGAAGGTGAGCAGCACAACGGGCAGCAGGATCGTGGTCACGGGCGCCACCGGCAATGTCGGCACCAGTCTGGTGCGCCTCCTCTCCGAGGACGAGAAGGTCGGATCCGTGCGGGGGCTGGCCCGCCGGCTCCCCGACTGGGAGGCCCCGAAGACGGAGTGGTCGGCGGTCGACCTGGCGTCCGACCAGTCCGACCTGATCAGGGAGTTCGAAGGCGCCGACGCAGTGGTCCATCTCGCGTGGGCGTTCCAGCCGACGCACGACCCGGCGACGACCTGGCGCACGAACGTGCTCGGTTCCATCCGGGTGTTCGACGCGGTGGCGACGGCCGCCGTACCGACCCTGGTGCACGCCTCGTCCGTCGGCGCGTACTCGCCGGGACCGAAGGATCACGCGGTGGACGAGACCTGGCCGACGCACGGCTGGCCGGACGCCGCGTACTGCCGGGAGAAGGCCTATCTGGAGCGGGCCCTGGACACGTTCGAGCGCGACCACCCCGGCATCCGGGTGGTGCGGATGCGGCCCGCCTTCCTCTTCAAGCGGGAGTCGGCGAGCGAGCAGCGCCGCATCTTCGGCGGGCGTTTCCTGCCCGGCCAGCTGGCACGGCCCGATCTGCTGCCCTTCCTCCCCGACATCCCGGGTCTGCGCGTCCAGGCCCTGCACACCGACGACGCGGCCAAGGCGTACCGGCTGGCCCTGGGCATGAACGTCAACGGGCCCTTCAACCTGGCGGGCGAACCCCCCGTCGACGCGGAGCTGCTGGGCGAGATGCTCGGCGCCCGACCCGTACGGCTGCCGCGCCCGGCGGCACGCTCGGCGATCGCCGCCGCCTGGGGCCTGCACCTGCTGCCCGCCTCCCCGCACCTGTTCGACGCGGTCCTCAGGCTCCCCCTGATGGACTGCACCCGCGCCCGCACGGAACTCGGCTGGCGGCCGGACCACACGGCCCCGGAGGTGCTGGAGGAGTTCCTGCTGGGCATGCAGCAGGGGGCGGGCGCGAGGACGGCGCCCCTGCAGGGCCACAAGGTCGGCTGACCGTGGATTTACGCCCTGCGTCCGGCGGCAGTCGCCGGGCGCAGGGCGTATGGCGCGCGGTCAGGCGGAGGGTTCGTCCGGTACCGGCTGTTCGGGGTGGACGGCGCCCGATTGCGGGGCGCCTCGCCGGCCCGTTCCCGACTCGTCCGTGTCGGGGACGTCGGCGGTGGGCTCGTCGGACTCCGCAGCGTCCGCGGCCTCGTCGGTGTCGAGGGTGTCGCCCCGGGCGCGACCGGCGCCGACCTCCCAGGGGTCCTCGCCGTCGTGCGCCTGCTGGTCCGGCAGGTCCCGGGGCACGGGCACCCCGTTCTCGCCGGGGCCTTCGTCGCGGTGCTCGGCCACGGTGTCCTCCCTTCACGCGGTTCGGGCGCCACGCGAGTACCTCCGCGATGACCAGCGAAACGTCAGCGGGGCGTCGGCTCCTCCAGGGCGTCCGCCAGGTCGGCGCAGCAGGGTGGCACAAGAGGCGACATTCAGCGAGGGGCCAGGTCCTCGATCTCCTCCAGGGCCGCGACGAGTTCCGGGGCGACCGCCTCCCGGACCCAGCGCTGCTGGTCGGAGTCGGCTGCCCGCGGAATCGTCTCGCTGAGCATGATCAGGTACAGGTAGGCGCGGTAGAGGGCGAGGCGGACCTGGGCCGGAGTGTCGAAATCGGCCCGCCCGCCGGCTTCCCGGTAGCCCGCGAGGAAGGCCTCGTCCTTCCTGATGTCGCCCAGCAGTGCCAGGGAGACGAAGTCGGCGAGGGGGTCGCCCCAGAACATGCGCTCGCCGTCGATGAGCCCGCCGATGCGGGGCTCCTCCCCCGCCGGGCGGTCCAGGAGGATGTTCCCCTCCCACAGGTCGAAGTGGACCAGGCAGGCAGTGGTGACCTCGTCGAGCGCGGGGAGGGCGGCCCGGAGTGTACGTGCCACCTCGTCGGCGGTCCGGGGCAGTGGGGCCCGGTAGCGGCGGGCGTCGTCCAGAATCGCCTCGACCATGCCCCCGAAGGCCGTCCGCCACTCGGATGCGAGCGGTCCCAGGGCGCCCGACGGATAGCCGAAGCCGGGCCCGGTCACCGTGTGCAGCCGAGCCACCTGGCGGCCCAACTCGGCGCGCAGCAGCGCGCGTTCGGGTCCGGGTCCGGGTCCGGGTCCGGCGAGGGACCTGTTCCAGGGTTCGCCGGGGCAGGCCGTCATCAGCAGATGCGGTACGGCGGTGTCGACGCCGGCCGCCACGACGTGCGGCGCGGATACGCCGGCCTCGGCGGCCGCCCGGTAGAACTCCGCCTCGGAGACCAGAAGGCGGCTCTCGTACCGCAGGCCCGGCACGGTCGGCGCGGGGGCGACCTTCAGCACGTAACGGCTGCCGTCGGTGAGGAGAAGTTCCTCGACGGTGTTGTAGGTGCCCCCGGTCAGCGGGCGGACGCGAGTGAGGCGGTCGGCGGGCAGGCCCGCCTCCGCCAGCACACGTCGGGCCCGTTCCCAGATCTGCGTCGATTCCCCCACTCGCACCCACCCCTCCCCGCGTCATGTGCAACAGCGCGGCCCGCGCCCGCGGCGCCACCACGTCCGGGAAATCCACTGGCCTCTCCCGCTCGTGCCTGCCTACCCTGACCATCAACCTAATACCCCTAGGTTTCACTGCACGAGCACGAGCACGAGCACGAGCACGAGCACCCAGGAGACTCCCCCATGAGATCACTCACCGAACACGACATCCGCACCTCGTTCGTCAACTGCTCGAAGGGAGAGGCCAAACGCCTGCCCCTCCCCCGGGACCTCGGCCAACGCCCGTGGGACGACCTGGACTTCCTGGGCTGGCGGGATCCCGGGGCACCCGACCGCAGTTATCTGGTCACCGAGCGGGAGGGCCGAGCGGTCGGCGTCACCCTGCGCTTTCCCTCCTCCCAGCGCGGCTTCCTGCACCGCAGCATGTGCTCGCTGTGCCTGACCACCCACCCGGGCGGCGACGTCTCCCTGATGACCGCCCGCAAGGCCGGCCCGGCGGGCCGCGAGGGAAACTCGGTGGGCCTGTACATGTGCACCGATCTGGCATGCTCCCTCTACCTGCGCGGCAAGAAGGCCCTGGAAGCCGGGTCCCGCTTCGAGGAGAGCCTGACCCTGGAGGAACAGATCGTCCGGACGAGGGGCCATCTGATCGCCTTCCTGGACAAACTGCACGCCTGACCTGGCAGCCGTACCGCAGCCTCGCGCACCTGACGCACCCGACGTCGGAGCGGAATGACAAACTACGTTTCCTTGCGGACAGTTTCCGTCCTCAATGAGTACCTTCGGTACATCCGTGGAAGGGGACAGCCCGAGGATGCGAGACGTACGGGAGTGGACGACAACCCTGGTGCGCTTTTTGAAGCGGCACCGGGATCCCGTCGTCGTACAGGCGCTGCGGTCGTCGGCCGCGGCGACGATCGCGTATGTCATCGCGCTGCGCCTCAGTCCCGAGGCGGCTCCGCTCACCGCTCCGCTGACCGCGCTGCTGGTCGTCCAGGTCACCCTCTACTCCACGCTCACCACCGGTATCCGACGGGTGAACTCCGTGGTGGCGGGGGTCTTCGTCGCCATCGCCTTCAGTCTGCTGGTGGGTCTGACCTGGTGGAGCCTCGGGCTGTTGATCGTGGCGGCGCTGGCCGTCGGGCATCTGGTGCGGGTCGACGAGTTCGTGCCCGAGGTGGCGATCAGCGCGATGCTGGTGCTCGGGGTCACGACCGTCGGGGACACGGCGTGGGCGCGGGTGCTGGAGACCCTGATCGGCGCGGTCGTCGGCCTGGGCTGCAATCTGCTGTTCGCCCCGCCGGTGTGGGTGGGCGAGGCCGGGGAGTCGATCGAGGGGCTGGCCCGCCGGGTGCGGCAGTTGATGCTGAGCATGGGCGAGGAGGCCGCGGGCCGGACGCCCGTCGAGCACGCGACGGCCCACCTGCACGAGGCGCGCCGGCTCGACCACGACATCGTCGAGGTGGACGCGGCGCTGCGGCAGGCCGAGGACAGCCTGCGGCTCAATCCGCGTGTGAAGGAGGGCCTGCTGCACCGGGTGGTGCTGCGCACCGGCCTGGACACGCTGGAGATCTGCACGGTCGTGCTGCGTGTTCTCGCGCGCACCTTCACCGATCTCGCCAAGGAGCGCGAGTCCGAGCCCCGTCCACGATCCTTCGCGCCGGAGACGGGCGCCGCCGTGGAGCGGCTGCTGTCGGAGATCGCGGATGCCGTGGTCAGCTTCGCGGTCCTGGTCACCACCCCGGTGAGCCTGAACGCCGATGCGGCGGAGTCCCGGCTGACCGCCGAGTTGCGACAGGCCGCGGCCACCCGCGACAAGCTGGCCCAGCTGCTGCTGGAGGAGGTCCAGCGCGACGCCCGGCAGTGGCAGCTGCTCGGTGCCGTCCTCACCGAGGTGAACCGGATCCTCGACGAGCTCGACACCGAGCACCGCTCGCGTCGCCTCCTGGAGGAACTGGACCGCGTCTCCCGCGAGCAGCGCGAACGCATGCCGCGGCTGACCCGGCTGCGGGAAAGTCTGCACGTGCCCGAGCAGCTGCGCCGGAACCGGACGGACGCCGAGCGGCGTTCAAGGTGAAGAAGTCACCTTGAGGCGGCGTGCCTGAGGGGCCGGGACGAAGGGGGCGTGTCGATGACCGACACCACCGTGCGGATCGACGGGAACACACTGCGGCTGCCGGGCGGTGCGGCGGTGCGGTTCGTGCGCACGCTGCGGCTGCCCGAGACGGGCACGCATCCGCTGCCGCCGGGGCTCGGCGAGTTCCCCGTCCGGCGGGTCTCCGACTACCCGGACACCGTCCCCGAGCAGTGGCGGGCGCGCGGCGGCGTGATGCTGCCGGTGTACCTGCGGGAGGCGATGTGGCTCAGCTTCTCGGGCACGAGGGAACCGGCCGCGTTGCAGGTCGGGGTGGGCAAGGTGTGCGCCGTCTCCGGCAGGCCCTGGAGCGACCGGCTCGCGCGTGATCCGCAGAACTACGTCGTGCTGCCGCGCCAGCCGTGGCTGGACGGCATCAACTCCGGGAAGGGCACGGTCCGCCAGTTCGTGGCGGTGCCGCTGGGTCTCGGCGCGACCGTCGAGGGCCAGGTCACGGGCGAGGAGGTGTGGGGCGGCGTGCAGCTGCAGTCGTTCCCGCTGGACGACAGGCCGCTGGCCCGGTGGCGCGAGGAGGAGCGGCTGCGGGCCGAGCGGGCTCGGGCGATGCCGGCGCCGGGCAAGAGCTACGGAGCGGCCATGCCCATGGCGATGGCGCCGGCGGCTCCCGCCGCGACCGCGGGCCCGCCGCGGGCAGCGGCCGCGATGGGCCTCGGCGTGGGCGGTTCGATGCGCCAGGAGGTCTACCGGGACGACCGGCCGCTCACGGACTGGGCGGAGCAGCCCGCGGGGCGGGTGTTCGTGCACCTGGTGACACCTCCCGAGTGGCGCCGCATCACCGGCGAGGCGCCCCCGGCGTCGCCCGTGGACCGTGCCGCGTACACCCGTGCCGGGCTGCCCTGGTTCGACTACTACGACCAGGACGCCGAGGACCTCACGGCCACGGACACCCTCCAGGGCGTCAAGCCGGTCGGCGACTGGCTGGGGGACGACCACGAGCCCTGGCAGGCGCCTTCGCCGCAGCAGGTGCAGCCGCTGAAGGACGCGCCGGGAAAGCCGGTCGAGGACGGCGACTGGTAGGCGACGGGGCCGGCGGGTTGTTGCGTCATACGCAACGCGCGATGCCGTTGTTGCACGTGTCGGGTGATCCACGTCAAGGTGGCTGTCGCGAGGGAACGACGACCTGAGGTGTGCACATGGGCAGTGAGGGCTGGAGCAGGCGCCGATTCGTCGGCGCCCTGGCAGGGGCGGGTGCCGCGGCCGTACTGCCCGGGTGCGACGACGCGCCGCCGCCCACCGACCCGACGGCCGCCGGGACGCGGACGGGAGCCGCCGAGGCGAGTCCGAGCGCTCCGGCGCAAAGCCGCACGCCCTCCGGCCCCCGCCCGCTCTACGTCGGCACGTACACCTCGGTGGAGGGCGGCGGCACCGGCATCGGCCTGGCCACCTACGACGCCACGAGCGGCCGTATCAGCAAAACCGGCACGCTCACCGGCGTGGGCGACCCGTCGTACCTCGCGGTGCATCCGGACGGGGGCACGCTGTACGCGGTCAGCGAGCGCGAGGCGGGCGCGGTGACCGCTGTCCGGCTCGCCGACCGCAGGGTTCTGGGGAGCCGCGGCACCGGCGGCGCGGGCCCCTGTCATCTGTCCGTGCATCCGGGCGGGCGCTGGCTTCTCAGCGCCAACTACGGGTCCGGCAGTGTGGCCGTGCACCCGATCGACGCCTCGGGCGCCCTCGGTGAACGCGCCGACCTGGTCACGCACTCCAGTCCGGCGCCCGGACCGGGTCAGGAGGGGCCGCACGCCCACCAGTTCGTGACGAGTCCGGACGGCGGTCATGTGCTCGCCGTCGACCTGGGCACGGACACCGTGTACACCTACCGCCTGGACGAGAAGTCCGGCCGGCTCGCCGAGGTCGCGCAGGCGCACACCCGGCCGGGTGCCGGGCCGCGGCACCTCACCTTCCACCCCGGGGGGCGGCACGCGTATCTGGCCAACGAGGTCGACAACACGGTCGCGGTCTGCGCGTACGATCCGGACGGCGGCCGGCTGACCGTCGGCGAGGCCCAGTCGACGGGCACGGGGTCGGGCACGAACTATCCGGCGCAGATCCTGGTGACGTCGAACGGCGCGTACGCCTATCTCGCCAACCGGGGCCACAACAGCCTCACGCGGTACGCGGTGGAGGCGGACGGCGCCCGGCTCCGGCTGCTCGACACGGTCGCGGTGTCGGGTGACTTCCCGCGGCAGATCGCCTTCTCGCCGGACGGGACGCTGCTGTTCGCGGCGAATCAGAAGTCCGGCACGGTGAGCGTCTTCCACGTGGACGAGGGCAGTGGTGAACTGCGGCTCGCGGGCGAGCCGTTCGCGTCACCCGTCGCCGTCTGTGCGCTGCCGCTGTAGCGCTCGTGGGCAGGTGGCGGTGCCGGCCTGGGCGAGCAGGACGTGCATCCGCTCGGTGAGCTGGGCGACGTCGTCGGCCGGCCGGTGGAAGGCCAGCCTTACGTCGCCGTGGGCCCGGGCGCGTTCGATGCGCAGCGTCAGCCCGCGCCGGTCGACCGCCAAGGGCTGGACGCGGACCGCGCCGTGCAGGCTGTCGGAGTCGACGAGGCGGGTGAGCCGCTCGACGGCGTCGGCGTGGCAGTCGGCGAGGTGCG
The DNA here is from genome assembly GCF_055578365.1 of Streptomyces sp. NPDC033131. Taxonomy (NCBI): domain Bacteria; kingdom Bacillati; phylum Actinomycetota; class Actinomycetes; order Kitasatosporales; family Streptomycetaceae; genus Streptomyces; species Streptomyces sp. NPDC033131. The sequence continues at coordinate 71,234 of NZ_JBVIPA010000004.1, read as the reverse complement.
TGAGCAGCCGGGCCTCGGCCGTGGCCAGTGGGTCGGGTGCGGCGGCGGCGAACTCGTCGAGGGCCACGACCACCGCGCCGGACGCCAGGCGCAGCACCACCCGGGTGGCCTGGAAGGCCAGGTGGCCGTCGTCGGGGACGAACCATCCCGCCATCCACAGCCGGGCGCGGATCCGGCTGCCCACGGGGACGGGCGCGACGTCGGCGAACTCCAGGACGGCGGACGGCTCCCCGCGGGGCGCGCAGATCGCGGCCGTGAGCAGGGTGCTGTCCTCGGGCACGTGCAGGAGCACCCGCCCGTCCTCGGTCACGGTGTGCGCGCCGACGAACTCCTCGCGTCCGCCCTCCGCGGTCACCGCGCAGGACCACGCGGCGGCGAGCACCGACCGGGCCCGTTCCGCCGCGGAAGGCGCGGCCGTCCAGGTTTGGCTGTCACCCATCCCAAAACCTCCTTAGGTAAGCCTTGCCTAACCTATCGAAGATCGGGGCGGAAGCCAACCACGGTCGGCGACGAATGTCCCGGGACGGGCCGAACGGCCGGGCCGTCGGATCAGATGACGCCCAGCAGCGCCCGGGCGCACAGGTCCCGCACCTGTTCCCGGGAGAGGTCCGAGCCGCGAAGCCACTCCAGACTCACTGCGGTGATGAACCCCAGCCACCCCCGGACGGCCAGCTGCAGGTCGGGCCGCGTCCGCGCGAGCGGGCCGAACTCGGGATCGGCGGCCAGGGTCGCGAGAATCTGCCGCTCCTGCGCGGCCAGCGCCCGCCGGTAGACCCTGCGCACGGACTGGTCGCCCGAAGCGTCGGCGCGGTGGAAGGCGCGGTAGCCGTGCGCGTGGGTCCGGACGTACTCCAGGTACGCGTCGAGTCCGGCGGCGAGCTGCTCGCGCACCGGCACCCCGGGCACGGCCGCCGACATCCGCAGCATCCGCTCGCTCTCGCGCTCCACCACCGCCGCGAAGAAGTCCCGCTTGGTCGGGAAGTAGTGGTAGAGCAGCCCACGCGAGACACCGGCGATCTCGGCGACCTGCTCGATCCACACCTCGTCGTACGGGCTCTCCGAGAACAGCCGCTCCCCCACCGACAAAAGCTGTTCCCGGCGCTCCTCGGTGCTGAGCCGGCGGCGTGCGCGTGCGCCCTGGTTCGCGGCCATGCCCGCACTTTACTTGACGTCGGTTCAACAGCGGGACCAGACTGGAACGCGCTGTTGAACCGACGTACAACAGTCCAACCGGCCGCTGCGTCAAGGGAGATGGGGCCATGGCACAGACCACGACCGAGGCCGGGCTGCCCGCCGGATTCCGCGGCGCGGAACAGGGCTGGCCGGAGCTGCACCGCATCCCCCACCCGCCGCGCCGGATCCCCCTGCTCGGTGACGTGATCGGCGTCGACAGGCGCACCCCCCTCCAGGACACCTTGCGGTACGCCCGGCAGCTGGGGCCGATCTTCCGGCGCAGGGCGTTCGGCCGGGAGTTCGTGTTCACCTGGGGCGCCGGCCTCGTGGCCGACCTGGCGGACGAGTCCCGGTTCGCCAAGCACGTGGGTCTCGGGGTCGCCAACCTGCGGCCGGTCGCCGGGGACGGACTGTTCACGGCGTACAACCACGAGCCCAACTGGCAGCTGGCGCACGACGTCCTGGCCCCGGGCTTCAGCCGGGACGCCATGGAGGGCTACCACGCGCTGATGCTGGCGGTGGCCGGCCGGCTCACCGGCCACTGGGACCGCGAGCTGGTGGCGGGCCGGGCGGTGGACGTGTCCGGCGACATGACCAAGCTGACCCTGGAGACGATCGCGCGGACCGGCTTCGGGCACGACTTCGGCTCCTTCGAACGCGTCCGGCCGCACCCCTTCGTGACCGCGATGATCGGCACGCTCACCTACGCGCAGCAGCTGAACAGCGTGCCCTTCCCGCGGTTGCTGCGCCGGGCCGCGCGTCGCAACGAGGCCGACATCGCGTACCTCAACCGCACGGTCGACGACCTGGTCCGCGCCCGGCGTACGGCGGGCGGGGACGGCGGCTCGGACCTGCTGGACCGGATGCTGGACACGGCACACCCCGAGACCGGCGAGCGGCTGTCCGCGACGAACGTGCGCCGTCAGGTCATCACCTTCCTGGTCGCCGGCCACGAGACCACGTCGGGCGCGCTCTCCTTCGCCCTGCACTACCTCGCCCGGCACCCGGACGTCGCCGCCCGGGCCCGCACCGAGGTCGACCGGGTCTGGGGCGACACGGAACGGCCCGGCTACGACCAGGTGGCGAAACTGCGGTACCTGCGCCGGGTGCTGGACGAGACACTGCGGCTGTGGCCGACGGCGCCCGCCTTCGCCCGGGAGGCCCGGCAGGACACGGTGCTGGCCGGAGCGCACCCCATGCGGCGGGGCGCCTGGACGCTGGTGATCACGCCGATGCTGCACCGCGACCGGGCGGTCTGGGGAGCCGACGCCGAGGAGTTCGACCCGGACCGCTTCGAGGCGAAGGCCGTACGGTCGCGTCCCCCGCACACCTTCAAACCGTTCGGGACGGGGGCGCGGGCGTGCATCGGGCGGCAGTTCGCGCTGCACGAGGCCACGCTGGTCCTCGGCCTGCTGCTGCGCCGCTACGAGCTGCGGCCCGACCCGGACTACCGGCTGCGGGTGACCGAACGGCTCACGCTGATGCCGGAGGGGCTGCGGCTGCACCTGGAGCGGCGGGCAGTCACCACCACGGACCCGGTTGCCACGACCGCCGGCGAGGCGGCCTCCTCAGAGCCGCGCTGTCCAGTGCACGGGGCGGGTGACTGACTGCGGCAGCCGGGTGCCCGCGCTGCCCCGGGCCGCGTTCAGCTGTGGCTGGGTGAGGAAGAAGGCGTCGGTCAGGTCCGCGTCGGTCAGGTCGGCGTCACGCAAATCGGCGCCGATCAGGTCCGCGCCGCGCAGGTCGGCGCCGGTGAGGTCGGCGGCGATGAGGTAGGTGCCGCGCAGGTTGGCGCCCCGCAGGTCGGCGCCCCCCAGGCGGGCGCCCATCAGGTCCGCGCCGCGGCGGTTCTTCTTCTTGCCGGGTATGCCCGCCCGGACCAGCTCGCTGGTCCTGAGCAGGAGCACGTTGACCTCCTGCCGGTGTGCGCCGACGTCCAACCGGCCGAGTTCCTCGGGGGTTTGCCGGGTGAGCGCCTCGGTCCGCTCCAGCGCCCGGCCGAGGTCGGCGTGGACCGGGCGGGCGGCGGGCAGGGCACGCGCCTCGGTGAGGTACCAGAGCAGTTCGTGGAGCTGACGGACGACCGGGAAGACGTCGGCCATGCGCCGGGCGTCCTCGCGCGAGCCCGTCCGCCAGTCCCGGCCGCCGAAGGTGACCTGCGAGACCTTCTGGCCGGCGCCGAAACAGTCGTAGACCGTACAGCCGGTGAAGCCCTCGGTGCGCAGCCTGGCGTGGATGCCGCAGCGGTGGTCGCCCCGGAGGTTCGGGCAGGGTTTCCCGGCCTCCTTGTCGATGGCGAAGTCCGCCGACGCGGCGAAGGGCAGGGCGACGCAGCACAGACCGAAGCACTGCTCGCAGTCGCCGCGCAGCCCGGCCCGGTCGGTCTTATGGTCTGACATGACCTCCAGAGTACTTTCCCGCAGGTCATGCCCCGGCCGGCGTCCGTCCGGCGCCGGGCCGAGGCGCGTGGGCCGGAAATCTCACCGACGGTATTCCGGCCTTGTGGGGGCCTTCTCATCCAACGGAAAACAAGCTCGGCTACCACTGGGATACGAGCCGAACGCGGCAGGAGCCGTACCCGGACCGAGGAGAGACGTCATGTGCAGCCACCAGTCGCCGTGCCCTTCCGCCGAAAGCCCCGACCACCAGTCCGCCGTGATCGTGTCGGCCCACCCCGAACAGGGCTGGAGCCTGCTGTGCAACGGCACCATCGTCTTCGACGACACCGGTGAACTCCTGCCCGACGGACGGGTCGTGAGCCCGCACCGCACGCCGGGCACACCGGCCCTGGCCGCCTGACTCAGCCGGTCGCGCCCGGCACGTCGAGGCCGGCCAGACGCTCGGGGTCGGCCAGGATCTGCATCCTCACGATGCGGCCGTCCACGACGGTGACGCCCATGACCGACTGCAGCTGCCCGTCGTGGGCGTGGAGCAGGCCGATCTCGCCGTTGACGAGCGCCAGTTGGGCGAACGGGGCGAACTGACGGAACATCATCGCCTGTCCGGCCACGGCCTTCGCGCCCCGCACCAGCTTCGAGGCGGCCGCACCGCCGGCCAGCACCCCGGAGTCGACCCGCAGCACGATGTCGGGGTGGAGGACCGCGAGCAGCGCCTCGAAGTCTCCGGTGCGGCTGGCGGCCAGGAAGGCCTCGACGACCTGGCGTTGCCTGCCGAGGTCGGGTTCGGCGGAGGGCGCGGCCCCCTGCACGCGGCGCCGGGCCCGGCTGGCCAGCTGGCGGGTCGCGGCGGGACTGCGCTCCAGGATCGACGCGATGTCGTCGAACGGCACCGCGAACATGTCGTGCAGCACGAACGCGAGGCGCTCCGCGGGCTCCAGGGTCTCCAGGACCACCAGGAGGGCGAGACCGACCGAGTCGGCCTGGAGTGCCTCCTGTTCCGGGTCGGTCGGCGTCAAGGGCCGGATCACCGGGTCGGGAACGAAGGTGTCGTCGAGGGGGTCCTCGCGGCGCACGGTGCGCGAGCGCAGCAGGTCGAGACAGACCCGGCCGACGACGGTGGTCAGCCAGCCGCCGAGGTTGTGGATGTCGGCCGCGTCGGTGCGGCTCAGCTTGAGCCAGGTCTCCTGGACGGCGTCCTCCGCCTCGGCCAGTGAGCCGAGCATGCGGTAGGCCACCGCCCGCAGACGCCCACGGTGTTCTTCGAAGCGGTCCGCGAGCAGCTCCGTGCCGTTCATGCCGTCCCCCCAAGACGATCCCGGTGCCGTGTGACGGCATGATGATCCCATCACACGCTCGCCGGAGTGTGAACGTCTTCTCCTCAATACCGCTGCGCCTTGGCCAGTTTCGGCGTCAGGACCGGTTCGGCCGGCTTGCGGCTGATGGCGAGCGGCTGGGCCTTCTCGCCGGGTTCGAGGTCCTCGGCGCCGACGTACCGGGTCTCGACGGCCTTGCCGGAGTCGTCGAGGAAGTCGACCTGGGCGGCGTACGACGCGGTCGTGTCGGTCTTGTTGGTGATGGTGACGACGACGGCGAGCAGGCCGCCGGTCTCCGAGCGCGGCATGCCGGTCATGGAGACGTCGGACAGGGCGTTGCCCTGCCCCTCGACGTCCTCGAGCTCGGTCTCGGCGGCCCGGTTGGCACGCTCCACCTCGGCCGACACCGAGGCCTCGAAGGAGGCCGCGGCGGCCGAGGCGGAGGACGCCGCCGCGGAGGCCGCCGCACGCGCCGACTCGACGGCGGAGGAGGCCGCCGACTTGAGCGGGGTCGGCGGCGTGCCCGAGAAGGAGGCCGTGTCGGGGGCGGTCGGCCGTGCGGTGGCCGGCTCGTCGGCACTGTCGTTGTCCGTGCCGCACGACACCAGGGCGAGCGCGGCGGCCACCGCCAGTGCGACACCGGCCGACCGGGACCGGACGAGAGTGACGATGGGTTCGGGCATCCGAGCCTCCTGAGCCGCCGAGCCAACGAAACGCACCTTATGCCGGAATTTCCGGCCCGGCATGTCGGCTCGGCCCGGCCTCGGGCCTCGTCGCGGGTGTCAGACCTCGTCCGGGTGTCAGACCTCGTCCGGGTGTCAGGCCTCGTCGCGGGTGAGTGCCAGCAGCCGGTCCAGCACGCGTGGGCCGCCCGCCCGCACACCGTCGTGTTCGAACTCGTCGGTGACCCAGGTGCGCAGACCGCGGATGGCCCGGGCCGTCTCCAGGGAGTGGGTCGCGTCGACGTACATGTCGTCGTGGTAGACGGCGGCCGCGACCGGCACCTCGTTGGCCGCGAGGCGGGCCCGGTCGTACAGCGGGGTCCAGTCGGTGCGGGCGGCGAGGAGTCCGGCGGTCTCGCGCAGGGGGCGCAGCGCCGGGTCGCAGTCGAACATCCAGGGGTGCACGGACTCGCCGGTGAACAGCAGCGGTCCGTCGCCCGCGAGGGTCTTGGCGGCGTCGAAGCCGGGGAACTCGGCGCGGACGCGTTCGGCCGCCCAGGCGGTGGGGCGCCGGTCCTGGCCGTAGATGGCCTCGTGGACCAGGGCGTACAGGGGGTGGCTCGCGTACGACAGGAGGGACTGGACCTCTTCCTGGAACGCGTCGGACAGGACGGGGCCCTGCGGGGTGCGGACGAAGGCGCCTTCCAGGAGGAAGTGCAGGCGGTGGCTGCCCTCGCCGCCGCCGAGGAGGATGCCGAGGGACTGGAAGGCCTCGGCGGTGAGCCGGTAGCCGCCCGGCAGGACCGGCTCGTGCCGCAGGACGTACTCGGCGATCCGGCGGGCGCGGTCGACGTCCTGCGGGTAGCGCTCGTAGTGCGCGGTGACCTTGCGTTCGATGCGCGGGAACGCGGCCCGGTAGACGTCGTCGGCGTGCGCGTCGAGCGAGGGCAGACCGCCGGTGATGACGACGGCGCTCAGTGCTTCGGGGGCGGTGGACAGGTAGGTCACCGCGCAGAAGCCGCCGAAGCTCTGGCCGAGGACGGTCCAGGGGGCGCCGCCGGTGACGGAGGGGCGGATCGCCTCGCAGTCCCGGACGATCGAGTCGGCCCGGAAGCGTGTGAGGTAGTCGGCCTGTTCGGCGGGGCCGCCGCGCAGCGGGAGCGTCTGGCGGTTGGCGGGGGTGGAGCGGCCGGTGCCGCGCTGGTCGAGGAGCAGGACGCGGAACTCCTTCAGGGCGCGTCCGAGCCAGGCCGGCTTGCCGACGAAGCGGGTCGCACCGAAGCCGGGGCCGCCCTGGAGGTAGACCAGCCACGGCAGGTCCTGGTCCGTCTTGTCGCTCGCGACGACCTCGCGGGCGTAGAGCTCGATGCTCTCCCCCGCCGGGTCGTCGTGGTCGAGGGGCACGGTGAAGTGGCGGTCGGTGAGGACGACGCCGGGCTGACGGTAGGTGAGGGTCAACGGTGCTCCCGGGACGGACGGACTGCGGGCCGCGTCCCAGTTCAGCACATGTTCGTCCGGCCACCGACCCCCGGGATCATGAAATCCTACTGAACGCGTGGTCAGCGCGCGGAGAGGCTGGAGCGACGCACCACGAGTTCCGGCTGGAGCACGACCCGCCGGTGTTCGTGCCCCCGCGGCGAGGTCTCCTCCTCCGTCTCCTCCAGCAGGAGCTCGGCGGCCAGGGCGCCCATGGTGACGGCGGGCTGGCGGACCGAGGTGAGCGGGACGGCCGCGGCGGCGGCGAACTCGATGTCGTCGTAGCCGACGATCGCCAGGTCGTCGGGGACGCCGACACCGGCCGCGTACATGGCCTGCAGGACGCCCAGGGCGAGCAGGTCGTTGGCGCAGAACACGGCGGTCGGGCGGTCGGCGAGGCCGAGCAGGCGGGCGCCGGCGTCCCGGCCGGCGGCCACGTCGAGGCGTTCGGTGGGCAGTTCCCGCAGGGCTTCGGGGCCGAGTCCGGCCTCGGCCAGCGCGTTGAGCGCGCCGGTACGGCGGTCGCGGACCTGGTTGAGGCCGGGCGGGCCGCTGACGTACGCGAGGGAGCGGTGTCCGGCGTCGACGAGGTGGCGTACGGCGAGCGCGCCGCCCGCCACGTCGTCGACGGACACCGAGCACTCGGTGGTGCCCTCGGCGACCCGGTCGACGAGGACGAAGGGGATGCCGTGGCGCCGGAAGGAGCCGATGTTGCGACCGGTCGCGTCGGCGGGGGTCAGCAGGACGCCCCGCACCCGCTGCTCGGCGAAGAGCGAGAGGTAGTCCGCCTCCTCCCCCGGGTTCTGGGCACTGTTGCAGACCATCACGCCCAGGCCGGCCGCGCGGGCGGCCCGTTCGGCACCGCGCGCGACGTCGACGAAGAAGGGGTTGCCCATGTCGAGGACGAGCAGGCCCATGATCCGGCTGCGGCCCGCGCGGAGCTGGCGCGCGGACTCGCTGCGGACGTAACCGAGGCGGTCTATCGCGGACAGGACCCGTGCCCGGGTCTCGGTGGCGACCGTGTCCGGACGGTTGATGACGTTCGAGACGGTGCCGACGGAGACTCCGGCGGCACGGGCGACGTCCTTGATACCCACCGACTGGGCCATCGGGCGGAGACCTCCAGGAGATGAGGAGCGGCGGGTGTGCGTTCACACTACCTTCGTGGTTGTCACGCACCCGCCACTGCGTCGGTCACGGTTTCCCGGTCCCGACGGTACGGATCAGGCGGGCAGGCTGAAGTTGATCGAGCGGAGCGCCGAGGGTGTCGTGCCGCTGGACTTCTCCTGGTACATGACCGACAGGTAGTGGTCCGCGCCGATCCGTGACTCGTCGAACACGACCTCGCCGAAGGCGTTCAGGCCGGCGCCGACGCCGTCGTAGAGCATCGTCCAGTCGGTGTACCCCGAGGCAGCGGACGCGGCGGCGATCCGGAGGAAGGGGAAGATCGCGTAGGCGTTGTCGTACTTGTCGAGAAACAGCTTGGTGCGCTGGCTGGAGTTCAGCGGCACCGGTATCTCGGTCTTCTGCCAGGTGCCGGAGGCGTTCTTGCGGACGTGGAAGGCACGGCCGCTGTTGGTGCGGTTGGTGACGTAGTTCGTCGTGCACTGCCCGAAACGGCCGGGGACGTAGCTGATGACGGCGTGGGGGCGTCCCGCCGAGTCGGTCCACTGGCTCTCCTGGTTCATCAGGGAGTGGTCCGGGTTCAGCGAGTCGATCACCAGTCCGCTGTCGGTGACGGCGACCTTGTCGGAGCTTCCGGTGGTGCCGACGACAGCGCCCGCGTTGTTGCGCCAGGTGCGGCCGCGGTCGTCCGAGTAGACGTAGCCGGTGTCGTGGTTGGTGATGCCGCCGCTGCTGCACATCACGGCGCCGTTCTGCTCGCGCCAGGTGAAGAAGGAGTGCAGGCGCCCGTTCGTGTCGTAGTCGATGCCGTGCAGGTACATGTTGCGGGCCGTGCTCGAGCCGTGCTCGCTGGTGTAGGTGCCGGTGGAGCTGCTCCACTCGCCGAGGTTGGTCCAGGACGTGCCGTCGTACTCGGCGATCGCGTTGCGGCCGTTGCCGGAGACGGCGACGCGGTAGCTCAGCTGGAGCTTGCCCTCGGGCGTCGAGATGAACTGCGGGTAGGTGAACTGCGAGGTGAGGGCGAGGCCGTCGAGGGTGGACTGGGGAGCGCCGAAGCGGCTCGTGGTCCAGCTCAGTCCGCCGGGGTTGTCCATGAGCCCGGCCACCGACTTGACGTAGGTGAAGCCGTCGCTGTGGGAGTCCATGTTGAGGTGCAGCCGGCCGTCGACCTTGGAGATGCCCATGGAGATGACATTGTGGGAGTCGTCGTACCGGAGGGTGTGACCGACCTTGACGGTGGACCAGGTGTTCGAACCGAACACGCGGCGGCCGACGACGGCGTTGCGGTCCGCGGTGTACCAGACGGCGTACTGGTAGCCCTTGTAGGTCAGCATCGCGTTCTTCTGGAACGCGTTGTTGTTGACCAGGCCGTTGTACGACACGAAGAAGAGGGCCTGGGTGTCGAGCGTGGTGGTACCGGTCTGGGTGACCGAGGGGCCGGGGTCGGCGGCCCGTGCGGTGCCTGCGGCGAATACGGGGGTCATCACGGCTCCGGCGAGGGCGGCGCCCAACAGCGTACGTCTGTTCATCTCGGGGGGACTCCGTTGTCGGCGAGGTGAGCGCGGGGATCAGGCAGGGGGGCGAGCGGGCGGGGTCAGGCGAGGTGGAACACCTCGGTGAGCGGTTTCATGGCCTCGTCGGGCCGGGCGCCGTCGAGGGACTCGAAGAACGGCGCCATCTCCTTCTGCCAGCGGGCGTTGACCTCGGCGGCCTCCATGCCTGCCTTGGCGGCCTCGAAGTCCTCGGTCTCCAGGTAGCCGACGAGCAGTCCGTCGTCGCGCAGGAAGAGCGAGTAGTTGTGCCAGCCGGTGGCCGAGAGAGCTTCGAGCATCTCCGGCCACACGGCGGCGTGCCGTTCGCGGTACTCGTCGATCCGGTCCTGTCGGACTTTGAGCAGGAAACAGACGCGCTGCATGAGGTACCGCTCCTTAGCGGGGTGTGGAAGAGGACTGACGACTAGAAGTTGAACTGGTCGATGTTGTCCTTGGTGAAGACGGTCGGCTTGCCGAGGCTGATCACGCCGTCCTTGCCGATGGTGAACTCGCCCATGTCACCGGCGGTGAAGGTCTCGCCCTCCTGACCGGTGATCTGGCCGGAGACCAGCGCCACCGAGGTACGGGCGGCCAGCTCGCCGAGCTTCGACGGGTCCCACAGCTCGAAGCCCTCGACGGTGCCGTTCTTGACGTACTTGCGCATGTCGTTCGGGGTGCCGAGGCCGGTCAGCTTGACCTTGCCCTTGTACTTGGAGCCCGACAGGTACTGAGCGGCGGCCTTGATGCCGACGGTGGTCGGGGAGATGATCCCCTTCAGGTTCGGGTACTCCTGGAGCAGGCCCTGGGTCTGCTGGAAGGACTTCTGGGCGTCGTCGTCACCGTAGACGACCTTGACGAGCTTGATGTCCTTGTACTTCGGGTCCTTGAGCTCGTCCTTCATGAAGTCGATCCAGACGTTCTGGTTCGTCGCGGTCTGCGCGGCCGACAGGATCGCGATCTCGCCCTTGTAGCCGATCTGCTCGGCGAGCAGCTGGACCTCGGTGCGGCCCAGGTCCTCGGCGCTGGCCTGCGAGACGAAGGCGTTGCGGCACTCCGGCTTGGTGTCGGAGTCGTAGGTGACGACCTTGATGTCGTTGCTCATGGCCTGCTTGAGCGCGGTGCACAGGGCGCCCGGGTCCTGCGCGGAGACGGCCATCGCGTCGACCTGCTGCTGGGTGAGCGTGTTGACGTAGGAGACCTGGCCGGAGGTGTCCGTGGCGCTGGACGGGCCGACCTCCTTGTAGCTGGAGCCCAGCTCCTTCAGGGCCGCCTCGCCGCCCTTGTCGGCGGAGGTGAAGTACGGGTTGTTGACCTGCTTGGGCAGGAAGCCGACGGTCAGGCCCTTCTTGAGGGCGGCGTTCGGGTCGGCCTTGCCGGCGGAGGCCGCGGAGGCGGTGCTCTCGCTCTTCACGTCCTCCTTGGTGGTGCCGCCGCAGGCGGTGGATGCCAGGGCGAGGGAGGTGACGGTGGCGAGGACCGCACAGGAGCGGCGGAGGGTCGACTTGCGCATGAGGGTTCCTTTGTCGCTGAGGGGCGGGCGGGTGGGCGTGTGCGAGGTCGGCGGTGGGGGGCCAGCCGTTCAGGAGACTGGAGTGGGCGCCTTTGGCACCGGCGCTGAGGCGGCTCTACGGCCGGCCCTCGCGACGGAGATCTGACGTGCGACCCGGGGGCCGAGCACGGAGAGGACGAGCAGGACGCCGGTGACGACGATCTGCGACTGGGCGGAGACATCCGAGAGGCTCATCACGTTCTGCAGGGCGCCCAGCAGGAAGACTCCCGCGATCGCGCCGCCGAGCGTGCCCTTGCCGCCGTCGAAGTCGATGCCACCGAGCAACACGGCCGCGACGACCGAGAGTTCGAGGCCCGTCGCGTTGTCGAAGCGGGCACTGGCGTAGTGCAGGGCCCAGAAGATGCCGGTGAGGGAGGCCATCAGGCCGGTCACCGTGAACAGGAGCAGCTTCTGCCGCTTGACGCGGATGCCGGAGAAGCGCGCGGCCTCCTCGCTGGCGCCGATCGCGTAGAGGGAGCGCCCGAAGGGGGTGAGGTGCAGGGCGACCACGGCGATGACGAGCAGCACCAGGAAGGGGATGAAGGCCTGCGGGACGAAGCTCTCGCCGATCCGGCCGGCCGCGAAGTCCAGGTACTGCGTGGGGAAGTCGGTCACCGAGTCGGAGCCGAGCACGATCTGTGCGATGCCCCGGTAGGCGGCGAGGGTACCGATGGTGACGGCGAGGGAGGACAGGCCGAGGCGGGTGACCAGCAGGCCGTTGATCAGTCCGCAGACCACGCCGAGGAGGAGGCAGATCGGGATGATCGCCTCGATGGTCATGCCCTGGTTCCACAGGGCGCCCATCACCGCGCCGGACAGACCGGCGGTGGAGGCGACCGACAGATCGATCTCGCCGGCGACCACGAGCAGCGTCATCGGGAGGGCGATCAGCGCGATCGGCAGGGTGTTGCCGATGAGGAAGGACAGGTTGAGCGCGTTCCCGAAGCCGTCGACGGTGGTGAAGGACAGCAGGAGCACCACGATCAGGAGCGCGCCGACGGCTGAATCCCACCTTTTCAAGGCGGACCAGCGACTCGCGCGCGACAGGGTGGAGTCAGCCATGGCGGGCGTTCCTCTTCTTCAGAGCGGCCGCCACCCGCAGCGCGACCACACGGTCCACGGCGATGGCGAGGATGAGCAGGATGCCGTTGATCGCGAGCACCCAGACCGAGCTGACGCCGAGGGCGGGCAGCACACTGTTGATGGAGGTCAGCAGCAAGGCCCCCAGGGCCGCCCCGTAGACGCTGCCGGATCCGCCGGTGAAGACGACGCCACCGACCACGACCGCGCTGACGACGGTCAGTTCGTAGCCGTTGCCCGTGCCGGAGTCGACGTTGCCGAACCGGGCCAGGTACAGCGCGCCCGCGAGTCCGGCGAGGGCGCCGCAGAAGGTGTACGCGATCAGGATCCGCTTGCGCACCGGGATGCCGGCGAGACGGGCGGCCTCCGGGTTGGAGCCGAGCGCGTACAGCTCGCGGCCGCTGCCGAAGTGCTTCAGGTAGTACGCCGTCGCCACCAGCACCACCACGGCGATCAGCGCCAGGTACGGCACCGCGGAGAGTCCGCCGGAGCCGAAGTCCACAAAGCCGTCGGGCAGGTCGGCCGCGGTGATCTGCCGGGAGCCGACCCAGATCGAGTCGATGCCCCGGATGATGTAGAGCGTGCCGAGGGTCACGACGAGTGCGGGTACCTGGCCGAGGCTCACGAGAAGGCCGTTGAGCAGGCCGAAGCCGATACCCAGCAGGACCGCCAGGACCACGGCCACGACCGCGTTCCCGCCGCCCTGGAGATACGTACCGGCGGCGAAGGCGCTGATGCCGAGGGTGGAGCCGACCGACAGATCGACGTTCCGCGTGATCACGACCAGCGACTGGCCGATGGCGACCAGCACCAGGATGGTCGCGTTGAGCAGCAGGTCCTTGATGCCCTGCTCGGTCAGGAACTCGCTGTTGCCCAACTGGGTGATGACGATCATCACCAGGAAGACGGCCAGGATGGCGAGTTCACGCATCTTGAAGACGCGGTCCACCAGCCGGGTGCCACTGGACTTGGGCACCTCGGTGACGGGGGTGTTCTCAGGGGTGGTCACCGTCATGCGGCGGCCCTCCCGGTGGCTGCGGCCATCACGGATTCCTCGGTGGCTTCGGAGCGAGGGATCTCGGCGGTGAGTCGGCCCTCGTGCATCACGAGCACGCGGTCGGCCATACCGAGGATCTCGGGCAGGTCGGAGGAGATCATCAGCACGGCCACCCCGTCTGCGGCGAGCCGGCCGAGGAGGCGGTGCACCTCGGCCTTCGTACCGACGTCGATGCCCCGGGTGGGCTCGTCGACGATCAGCACCTTCGGGCCGGTGGCGAGCCACTTGGCGAGGACGACCTTCTGCTGGTTGCCGCCGGACAGGGTGTTGACGGTGTCGGCGATCCGGGCGTACTTCACCTGGAGCTTGACGGCCCAGTCGAGGGAGCGGCTGCGCTCGGCGCCGCGGTCGACGAGGCCGGCCTTCACCGTCGTACGGAGTCCGGTGAGCCCGATGTTCCGCTCGATGGACATGTCCATCACCAGGCCCTGGGCGCGGCGGTCCTCGGGCACCAGGGCGAGCCCGGCGGACATGGCGGTGGAGGGGGCTCCGTTGGTGAGCGCCTTGCCGTCGATGTCGACCTCGCCCGCGTCCCAGCGGTCGATGCCGAAGACGGCGCGGGCGACCTCCGTACGCCCGGCTCCGACGAGGCCGGCCAGGCCGACGATCTCGCCGCGGCGGACGTCGAAGGAGACGTCGGTGAAGACGCCCTCGCGGGTCAGCCGGCGCACGCTGAGCGCGACGTCGCCCGGCTCGACCTCCTGCTTGGGGTAGAGCTCGTCGAGGTCGCGGCCGACCATGCGGCGGACCAGGTCGTCCTCGGTCATCCCGTCGATGAGTTCGCTGGATATCCAGGCGCCGTCGCGCAGCGTGGTGACCCGCCGGCAGATCTGGAAGATCTCCTCCAGGCGGTGGGAGATGAAGAGGACGGCCGAGCCCTGCTCGCGCAGGGTGCGGACGACGCCGAAGAGCCGGGCCACCTCACTGCCGGTGAGAGCCGCCGTGGGCTCGTCCATGATCAGGACCCGGGCGTCGAAGGAGAGCGCCTTGGCGATCTCGACGATCTGCTGGTCGGCGATGGACAGGCCGCGGGCGGGGCGGTCGGGGTCGAGTTCGACGCCGAGCCGCTGCATCAGGGCCAGGGTCGCGGCGTGCGTGGCCTTGTGGTCGATCCGGCCGAGAGCGCGCCGTGGCTGGCGGCCCATGAAGATGTTCTCGGCGATCGACAGGTCGGGAAAGAGCGTGGGCTCCTGATAGATCACGGCGATACCGGCGTCGCGTGCGTCGCCGGGGCCGTGGAAGAGGACGGGCTCGCCATCGAGCAGCACCTGGCCGGCGTCCGGTCGGTGGACCCCGGCGAGCGTCTTGATGAGGGTGGACTTGCCCGCGCCGTTCTCACCAGCGAGGGCATGTACCTCGCCGGGGAACAGCTCCAGGGAAACGTCCCGCAGTGCGCGCACCGCTCCGAAGGACTTGGAAACGTCCTTGAGCGACAGCACAGGGGCCGGACCCGCTTCGGACGGGTGGGTCATGGGGGCTCCTCGACAACGCCGGCGGAGGCCGTCTCAGCGTCATGAAAGGTTTCAACTCGGTTGCCGGGACGTTAGGCATGCAGCGCATGTCGCGTCAATGGTTCCGTGTCGAAAACATTTCGATACGGGTAAGTCACGGCGTGGTCACGAGCAAAAGTCTGGGTCACAGGGCTTGACACCCCTTCGGGGGGCTCATAGCTTCGCCTTTTGAATCGTTTCATCATGAAGCCCTTTTCAGAAGGCTTTCCGACCCGACGTCACAGGAGCCCCGAAGTGACCGAACTCGCCGCCGTGAAGGCCGCTCTCAAGACCCAGGCAGTGGAGACGCCGTCGTGGGCGTACGGGAACTCGGGGACGCGTTTCAAGGTGTTCGCGCAACCGGGTGTCCCCCGCGATCCATGGGAGAAGCTCGCCGACGCCGCGAAGGTGCACGAGTTCACGGGCGTGGCACCGACGGTCGCTCTGCACATCCCTTGGGACAAGGTCGAGGACTACGCGGCGCTGGCGAAGTTCGCCGAGGAGCGAGGTGTGAAGCTCGGCGCCATCAACTCGAACACGTTCCAGGACGACGCCTACAAGTTGGGCAGCATCTGCCACGCGGACCCGGCGGTGCGGCGCAAGGCGCTCGATCACCTGCTGGAGTGCGTCGACATCATGGACGCCACCGGTTCGCGGGACCTGAAGCTGTGGTTCGCGGACGGGACGAACTACCCCGGTCAGGACGACATCCGGGAGCGGCAGGACCGGCTCGCGGAAGGTCTGGCGGAGGTGTACCGGCGGCTGGGCGACGACCAGCGGATGCTGCTGGAGTACAAGTTCTTCGAGCCGGCCTTCTACCACACCGACGTACCGGACTGGGGTACCGCCTACGCCCACTGCCTCAAGCTCGGCGAGAAGGCCCAGGTGGTCGTCGACACCGGGCACCACGCCCCGGGGACCAACATCGAGTTCATCGTCGCCACGCTGCTGCGGGAGGGGAAGCTCGGCGCGTTCGACTTCAACTCGCGGTTCTACGCGGACGACGACCTGATGGTGGGGTCCGCGGATCCCTTCCAGCTGTTCCGGATCATGTACGAGGTGATCCGCGGGGGCGGGTTCACGCCCGAGGTCGCGTTCATGCTCGACCAGTGCCACAACATCGAGGCGAAGATCCCCGCGATCATCCGGTCGGTGATGAACGTCCAGGAGGCCACGGCGAAGGCGCTGCTCGTGGACCGGGAGGCGCTGGACGTGGCGCAGCGGTCGGGGGACGTGCTGGAGGCGAACGCGGTGATCATGGACGCGTACAACACGGACGTGCGGCCGTTGCTTCGCGAGATGCGCGAGGAGATGGGGCTCGACCCCGACCCGATGGCCGCGTATCGGCGGTCCGGGTGGGCCGCGACGATCGTGGCGGAGCGGGTCGGTGGACAACAGGCGGGTTGGGGGGCGTGAACGGCTGCATGGCGTCTGCCGGGTAATGCCGGTTGCAGTCTGCGGGCCGTATGTGGCCGGTCGCGCAGTGCCCCGCGCCCCTGGGGAAACGTACTCACCCTCTTTCACGTAAGGACTGGAAGTTCATGGCTCCGCACCCCGAAGCTGACGCTCTCCTCGCCCGGTCTCACCGACTCGGTGCCGATCCCCGCAACACCAACTACGCCGGCGGCAACACGTCCGCCAAGGGCACCGACACCGATCCCGTGACCGGCGGGGATGTCGAGCTGATGTGGGTGAAGGGGTCCGGTGGTGACCTCGGCACGCTGACCGAGGGCGGGCTGGCCGTGCTGCGGCTGGACCGGCTGCGCGCGCTCACCGGCGTCTATCCGGGCGTCGAGCGCGAGGACGAGATGGTCGCCGCGTTCGACTACTGCCTGCACGGCAAAGGCGGCGCCGCCCCCTCCATCGACACCGCCATGCACGGGCTCGTCGAGGCCGCGCACGTGGACCACCTGCACCCGGACTCCGGAATCGCGCTGGCCTGTGCGGCGGACGGCGAGAAGCTGACGGCCGAGTGTTTCGGCGACACCGTGGTGTGGGTGCCGTGGCGGCGGCCCGGTTTCCAGCTCGGGCTGGACATCGCGGCGGTGAAGGAGGCCAACCCGCAGGCGATCGGCTGCGTCCTCGGCGGACACGGGATCACGGCCTGGGGCGACACCTCCGAGGAGTGCGAGCGCAACTCGCTGCACATCATCCGGACCGCGGAGTCGTTCCTCGCCGAGCGGGGCAGGCCCGAGCCGTTCGGCCCGGCGCTCGACGGGTACGGGGCACTGCCCGAGGGCGAGCGGCGGGAGCGGGCCGCGGCCCTGGCACCGTACGTCCGTGCCGTCGCCTCCCAGGACCGGCCGCAGGTCGGGCACTTCACCGACGCCGACGTCGTCCTCGACTTCCTCGCCGCGGCCGAGCACCCGCGGCTCGCCGCGCTGGGCACCTCCTGCCCCGACCACTTCCTGCGGACCAAGGTCCGGCCGCTGGTCCTCGACCTGCCGCCGACGGCTCCCCTCGACGAGGCGATCGCCCGGCTCAAGGAGCTGCACGCCGAGTACCGCGAGGAGTACGCCGCCTACTACCAGCGGCACGCCGAGCCCGACTCCCCCGCGATGCGCGGCGCCGACCCGGCGATCGTGCTGGTCCCGGGCGTGGGCATGTTCTCCTTCGGCAAGGACAAGCAGACCGCGCGGGTGGCCGGCGAGTTCTACGTCAACGCGATCAACGTGATGCGCGGGGCCGAGGCGGTCTCGACGTACGCGCCGATCGAGGAGTCGGAGAAGTTCCGCATCGAGTACTGGGCGCTGGAGGAGGCCAAGCTGCAGCGGATGCCGAAGCCCAAGCCGCTCGCGACGCGCGTCGCGCTCGTCACGGGCGCCGGCAGCGGGATCGGGAAGGCGATCGCCGAGCGGCTGGTCGCCGAGGGCGCCTGTGTCGTGATCGCCGATCTCAACGCCGAGAACGCCTCCGAGGTCGCCGAGGAGCTGGGCGGTCCGGACAAGGCCGTCGCCGTGACGGTGGACGTGACGTCCGAGGAGCAGATCGCCGAGGCCTTCAAGGCGGCGGCGCTGGCCTTCGGAGGGGTCGACCTGGTGGTCAACAACGCCGGCATCTCCATCTCCAAGCCGCTGCTGGAGACCTCGGCGAAGGACTGGGACCTCCAGCACGACATCATGGCCCGCGGTTCCTTCCTCGTCTCACGCGAGGCGGCCCGGGTGATGATCGCGCAGGAGCTGGGCGGCGACATCGTCTACATCGCGTCGAAGAACGCCGTGTTCGCCGGACCCAACAACATCGCCTACTCCGCGACCAAGGCCGACCAGGCCCACCAGGTAAGGCTGCTGGCCGCCGAGCTGGGTGAGCACGGTATCCGCGTCAACGGGGTCAATCCGGACGGGGTGGTGCGCGGCTCGGGCATCTTCGCGGGCGGCTGGGGCGCGAAGCGGGCGGCCGTGTACGGCGTGCCGGAGGAGAAGCTGGGCGAGTTCTACGCCCAGCGGACCATCCTCAAGCGGGAGGTCCTGCCCGAGCACGTCGCCAACGCGGTGTTCGCGCTGACCGGCGGCGAGCTGACCCACACCACGGGACTGCACGTCCCGGTCGACGCCGGCGTCGCGGCCGCCTTCCTGCGATGAGCCCGCACGTGAAGTCGTACGCCGCGGTCGACCTCGGCGCGTCCAGCGGGCGCGTGATGGTCGGCCGCGTCGGCCCCGACAGCCTGGAGCTGGCCGAGGCGCACCGCTTCCCGAACCGGCCGGTCCGGGTGCCCGAAGGGCTGCGCTGGGACATCCTCGGGCTGTACCGGGGTGTCCTCGACGGGCTGCGGGCGGCAGGACAGGTCGACTCCGTCGGCATCGACAGCTGGGCCGTGGACTACGGTCTCCTCGACGCCGACGGGGCGCTGCTCGGCAACCCCGTGCACTACCGGGACACGCGGACCGAGGGCGTCGCGGAGAAGGTGTGGGCGAGCGTGCCCGCCGAGGACCTGTACGCGGCGACCGGACTCCAGTACGCGCCCTTCAACACCCTCTACCAGTTGACCGCGGCCCGCTCCTCCGCCCAACTGGCCCACGCCAGACGCCTGTTGCTCATCCCCGACCTGCTCTCCTACTGGCTGACCGGCGAGCAGGGCACCGAGCTGACCAACGCGTCCACCACCCAGCTGATCGACCCTCGCACGCGCGAGTGGTCGTACGGCATCGCCTCCCGGCTCGGGATCGACCTCTCCCTGTTCGCGCCGCTGCGGCAGCCCGGTGACGCGGCGGGCGTGCTGCGGCCGGACGTACTGGAGGAGACCGGGCTGAGCGGGCCGGTGCCGGTGACGGCGGTCGGGTCGCACGACACGGCGTCCGCGGTGGCGGCCGTGCCGGCCGGGGGCGAGCGGTTCGCCTACATCTGCACCGGCACCTGGTCCCTGGCCGGCCTGGAACTGGACGCGCCGGTGCTGACCGAGGAGAGTCGCGCCGCCAACTTCACCAACGAGCTGGGACTGGACGGCACGGTCCGCTACCTGCGCAACATCATGGGGCTGTGGCTGCTCCAGGAGTGCGTACGGGCCTGGGGCGACCCCGATCTGGGGGCGCTGCTCCTGGACGCGGCCAAGGTGCCGGCGCTGCGGTCGGTGGTGGACGCGGGGGACGCGGCGTTCCTGGCGCCGGGCCGGATGCCGGAACGGATCGCCGAGGCGTGCCGCGTCTCGGGGCAGCCGGTGCCCGCCTCCCCCGCCGAGATCACGCGCTGCATCCTCGACTCCCTCGCCCTGGCCCATCGCCGGGCCGTCGAGGACGCGCAGCGGCTGGCCGACCACCCGGTCGACGTCGTGTACGTCGTCGGCGGCGGCACCCGCAACGCCCTGCTGTGCCAGCTGACCGCCGACGCCTGCGGGCTGCCGGTGGTGGCCGGCCCGACCGAGGCGGCGGCCCTCGGGAACGTCCTGGTGCAGGCGCGGGCCCACGGGCTCGTCGGCGACCTGGCGGGAATGCGCGGGCTGCTCGTCCGTACCCAGCCGCTGACGCGGTACGAACCACGGGGCGACACCGCACGGTGGCGTGAGGCGCAGGCCCGGCTCGCCGTGGGGTGAGGGGACTCCCCGGGCCCCGCGCCCCGGACTACCCTTCCACTCATCCGATGACCGACCACCACAAGGAGCCGCGATGCGTGTCGCCCTGTTCCTGACCTGTGTCAACGACACGCTCTATCCGGACACTGGGCGCGCCGTGGTGAAACTGCTGACCAGGCTGGGCGTCGAGGTCGACTTCCCGATGGCGCAGACCTGCTGCGGGCAGGCGCACTACAACACCGGGTACCGGCATGAGGCGGAACCGCTGGCCCGGCATTTCTCCGATGTCTTCCGGGACTACGAGGCGATCGTGACGCCCTCCGGGTCCTGCGGGGCGATGGTGCGGGAGCTGTATCCGCGGATGGGTGAGCGGGCCCGGGCCGAGGGGCGCGGGGACACGCTCTCCGCCACCCTGGCCCCGGTGATCCCGAAGACGTACGAGCTCACCGAGTTCCTGGTGGACGTGCTGGGGGTGACCGACGTCGGGGCGTACTACCCGCACACGGTGACCTACCACCCGACCTGTCACGGGCTGCGCAGCCTCGGACTGGGCGAGCGGCCCCAGCGGCTGCTCCAGGCCGTGAAGGGGCTGGAACTGATCGAGCTGCCGGGCGCCGACGAGTGCTGCGGCTTCGGCGGCACCTTCGCGCTGAAGAACGCCGACGTCTCGGCGGCCATGGGTGCCGACAAGGTGCGCAACGCCGAGTCGACGGGCGCCGAGGTGCTGTGCGCGGCGGACAACTCCTGTCTGATGCACATCGGCGGGACGATGACCCGGCTCCGCACGGGCATGCGTCCGGTGCACATCGCGGAGATCCTGGCGAGCACGGAGGAGGAGCCGGCGGTATGAGCGGCACGTTCGTAGGGATGCCGGCCTTTCCCGAGGCCGCGCACGAGGCGGTGCGGAACAAGACCCTCCGGGGCAATCTGCGCCATGCCACGCACACCATCCGCACCAAGCGGGCCAACGCCGTGGCGGAGGTGTCCGACTGGGCCGAACTGCGGGAGGCCGGCAAGCAGATCAAGGACCACACACTGCGCCACCTCGACCGGTACCTCGAACAGGTGGAGGAGTCGGTCACGGCGGCCGGCGGCATCGTCCACTGGGCGGCCGACGCCGACGAGGCCAACCGGATCGTCGCCGAACTGGTCAAGGAGACGGGCGAGTCGGAGGTCGTCAAGGTCAAGTCGATGGCGACGCAGGAGATCGGACTCAACGAGGCGCTCGAAGCCGAGGGCATCCACGCCTACGAGACCGATCTCGCCGAGCTGATCGTGCAGTTGGGCAAGGACCGCCCCTCACACATCCTCGTCCCGGCCATCCATCGCAACCGGGGTGAGATCCGGGACATCTTCGCGCGCGAGATGGGTGAGTGGGGCCGCCCGGCCCCCGACGGTCTCACCGACACGCCCGCCGAACTCGCCGACGCCGCCCGGCTGCATCTGCGGGAGAAGTTCCTGCGCGCCAAGGTCGGGATCTCCGGCGCCAACTTCGTGGTCGCCGAGACCGGCACGCTGGTGGTCGTGGAGTCCGAGGGCAACGGGCGGATGTGCCTGACCCTGCCCGACACCCTCATCTCGGTCGTCGGCATCGAGAAGATCGTGCCGACCTGGCGGGACCTGGAGGTCTTCCTCCAGACCCTCCCCCGCTCCTCGACGGCCGAGCGCATGAACCCGTACACCTCGATGTGGACCGGCACGACGGATGAGGACGGGCCGCAAAACTTCCACCTGGTCCTCCTCGACAACGGCCGCACCGACACCCTCGCCGACGAGGTCGGCCGGCAGGCCCTGCGCTGCATCCGCTGCTCGGCCTGCCTGAACGTCTGCCCGGTGTACGAGCGGGCCGGCGGGCACGCGTACGGCTCGGTCTACCCGGGGCCGATCGGCGCCATCCTCAGCCCCCAACTCCGGGGCACGGCGAGCGAGATCGACGCCTCGCTGCCGTACGCCTCGTCGCTGTGCGGGGCCTGTTACGAGGTGTGCCCGGTCGCCATCGACATCCCCGAGGTGCTGGTGCATCTGCGGGAGCGGGTCGTCGAGGGCGGTCCGGTGACGCGGGAGGGCAACAAGGTGGTGCTGAAGCCCGCCAAGGGGCATGCGGCCGAGCGGGCGGCGATGCGCGCGGCACGCTGGGCCTTCGGACGTCCGGGGGCACTGCGCGCCGGCCAGCGGCTCGCCTCCCGGACCCGTCGCTTCCATCCGCGGACCCTGCCGGGCCCCGGCAGCGCGTGGAGCGGGACACGGGATCTGCCACCGGTACCGGCGGAGCCGTTCCGCGACTGGTGGCAGCGGACGCAGGGCGGGAACGGCGACAAGGGGGCCGCGAAGTGAGCAGCAGGGAGCGGATCCTGGGCCGGGTGCGGCGCGCGCTGACGGACGTCCCCGAGGACGACACGCCGTACGAGCAGGCGTTCTCCCGGGACTATGTGCGCGAGCACGGCGCCCGGAGCGTCGAGCAGACGGTGGAGCTGCTGGCCGAGAACCTGGCGGACTACCGGGCGGTCGTGCACCGCTGCACCGCCGCCGACCTGCCGGCGACCCTGGCCGGGATGCTGGCCGCGCGGGGCTCGAAGACCGTGCTGGTACCGGCGGGCCTGGACGCGCAGTGGTTGTCCGCGGCCGAGGCCGAGCAGGTCCCGGACCGGGCGGAGAGCACCCCGCACGAACTCGACCGGGTCGACGGCGTGGTGACCGCGTGCGCGGTGGCCGTCGCCGAGACCGGCACGATCGTGCTGGACGGGAGCCCGGACCAGGGCCGCCGCCGTATCACGCTCGTCCCCGACCACCACGTCTGTGTCGTACGGGTCCCCGATCAGGTCGTGTCGTCGGTGCCGCAGGCCCTCGACCGGCTCGATCCGACCCGCCCGCTGACGTGGATCTCCGGGCCGTCCGCCACCAGTGACATCGAACTCGACCGCGTGGAGGGGGTGCACGGACCGCGCACGCTGGAGGTGGTGCTGGTGACGGCCTGAGCGGCGTCATGGGCGTCGTCGTCGCGGCTACCGCTCCGCACGTCTACCGCAGGAGCATCGTGGGGAGCGTCTCGTCCAGGATGCTCCGCCGGGGCAGGGTGAGGCCGAAGTGCCGCTCGACGACCTCCAGCGAGGTCCGGTGGACGACGCGCCGCTCCAGCTCGTGGTCGGGCAGTCCGGCGGCGGTCAGGCGATCCTGCACGGCGGACGCCACCTCGGGGTCCCCCTGAACGCCGTCGTATCCCCAGGACCCGTCCAGGTGCAGGTTGAACTCGCACATCAGACGCTCGTCGTGGAGGTACGCGAAGGTCGGCGGCACCGGCTTGCCGTTCTCCTCCTCGAACTCCAGCAGGAAGACCTCCGCACCACCGCGCGAGACCGGGGGCGTGCCCCCGAACTCGGCCCACCAGCCACCGTACTTGACCACGTACGCCCACTCGCCGATCTCTCCGTGGCGCAGGGCGATGCCGTTGCAGGCGTCGCCGAAGAGGCCTTCCAGCACGTCCTGCACCTGTCGGCCGGTGAGTTCCCCGATGGACCGCATCTCCCGGGGCCGGTGCACGGTGTCGGCGACGCGCGAGGCGAGGGTCTCCGAGGCGAGGTCGCGGGCGATCACGATGCCGTAGCCGCCCCACGCGATGGACCGGGGCTCGGCGAGCCAGGCTATTCCGTCAGTCATGGAGATCACCTTGGCGCACCGGGCCGTCGGGGGTCACTGAGTACACCCTCGGATACGGGTTCTGCGCCCCATGTGCTCCGCCCGGCCGCTCCGTAGCTTCGTCAGGGAGGCACACGGCGTGCCGGACGGAGAGTGATGACGATGTTTCGCGCAGGTTCGCGACGTACGCACGACACGGGACCCGCCGCCGAAGCACTGCGGCTGGTCAAGGTCAGCAAGACCTACGGGACGGACGACAGCGCCGTGACCGCGCTGGACGGGGTCACCCTCACTCTCGGCCGCGGCACCTTCACCGCGGTGATGGGGCCGTCGGGTTCCGGCAAGTCGACTCTGCTGCAGTGCGCGGCCGGGCTCGACGTGCCGGACAGCGGCATCGTGCGGGTGGACGGCACGGAGCTGACCGGGGGCGGCGAGGCCGAGCTGACGAGGTTCCGGCGCGGCCGGATCGGGTTCGTGTTCCAGCAGTACAACCTGCTGGACACGCTGACCGTCGCCCAGAACACGGTGCTGCCGCTCAGGCTCGCCGGGCGGCGGGTGGACCGTGACCGGGCCCGCGAGGTGCTGACGTCCGTCGGTCTCGGCGACCGCCTGGGCCACCGCCCGGACCAGTTGTCCGGCGGGCAGCGGCAGCGTGTGGCGATCGCCCGCGCGCTGGTCACCGAACCCCGGGTGATCTTCGCGGACGAGCCGACGGGCGCCCTGGACACGCGCAGCGCGCGGGACGTGCTGCGGCTCCTCCAGCAGGCGGTACGGGTGCACGGGCGGACCGTGGTGATGGTGACGCACGACCCGGTCGCCGCCTCCTACGCCGACTCCGTGCTGTTCCTCGCCGACGGCCGGCTGGCGGGGCGGATGGACGCTCCGACGGCGGACGCCGTCGCCGAGCGGCTGGCGCACCTGGGCGACGACCTGATGGCGGGGGTGTGAGCGATGTTCCCGCTGGCGATGCGGTCGATCAGGCAGCGGCCCGGGCGGTTCCTCGCGACGCTGCTGTCCGCCTTCCTGGGCGCGGCGATCATCATGACGTTCAACTCGATGCACGACACGGCGGCGCAGAGCGGCGTCGACCCGGTGAGTTCGGAGACCCTGACCACCGCCGCGAGCGTGGTCGGCGGCTACGGCACCCTCCTGGTGTTCTTCGCCGTCGCCTCGACCCTCACGGTCAACGTCCGTCAGCGGGCCGCCGAGTTGGAGTTGCTGCGCTGCTCGGGCGCGACTCCGGCGCAGATCAAGCGGATGGTGGTCGGTGAGGCGGTGGCCGTGGCCCTGGTGGGCGCGGCGCTGGCGATCGGTCCGGCGATGCTCGGCGGGCAGGCGCTGCTGGGCGTGTTCCAGGACAGCGGGCAGGTCGCGCGTTCCGTCGACCACTCCTTCGGTCCGGTCGCGCTCCTGTCGGGCGTCGACATCACGCTGCTCGCGGCGGCGGGCGCCGCGTTCCTCGCCGTACGGCGGGCGACGCGCAGGCGGGAACGGCGGGGCCGGGGGCGGACGTTCTTCGCGTACGCCGCGCTGGTCGCCGGTGCCGCGGCGGTGTGCACCACCTTCGCCGTGTCGGCGACGGACGCGGCGCTGATGGCGGCGCCCGCGTACGGGGCGATCCTGCTGTCGGTGGGCTTCGCGCTGCTGTCGCCGCGACTGCTGAAGGGCGTGCTGGACCGGCTGCCGCTGACGGCTGCGAGCGGCTGGCTGGCGGTGCGCAACCTGCGCCGCCGGGCGGACCACCTCTCCGGAATCCTGATGTCGCTGATCCTGTTCACGGCGGTCGCCACGGCCACGCTGTACATGCAGGCGGTGGAGAGCGACGCCGTCGAGGCCTCGGGCCTGGCCAAGTCGGTCGACGCCGAGAACCTGGAGACACTGAACCTCACGGTCGTCGGCATCATCGCGGTGTTCGTCTGCGTGATGCTGGTCAACTCGCTGTACGCGGCGACCACTTACCGCGGCCGGGAGTTCGGGCAACAGCGCCTGGCGGGAGCGACTGCGGGGCAGGTGCTGGGCACGGTGGGCACGGAGGGGCTGATCCTGACGGTCACGGGGCTGTGCTTCGGCACGGTGGCCGCGCTCGCCGGGATCATTCCGTTCACCGTCGTGCGCACCGACTCGGTGCTGCCCGACCAGGGACTCGGCATCTGGCTCGCGGTCGTCGCGGTCGCGGCGGCGGCCACACTGGGGACGAGCCTGGCGACGGCCCGGCGGGTGCTGCGCACTCCGGCCGTGAGGGCGGTCGCGGTGGCCGCGTGAGGCGTTCGTTCAGCGGGCCGTTCAGCCGGGCGTTCAGCGGGGGCCGTCGAGAGACGGCCCCCGCTGCTGTCGGATCACCGGATTTCTGATGACACAGGCGCTGAACAAGCGCTTAGATAGTGACCGTCCAGGTAACGCCGCCGTGCTGGAGGCCCCCGTTGTTCACTTCCGTCGACGACGTCTCCGCGCGTCTTGCCGAAACCGGCTATCTCGCCTCGCCGGCCGTCGCCACGACCGTCTTCCTCGCCGACCGCCTCGGCAAGCCGCTCCTCGTGGAGGGCCCCGCCGGGGTCGGCAAGACGGAACTCGCGAAGGCCGTCGCGCAGGTCGCGGGGGCGAGGCTGGTGCGGTTGCAGTGCTACGAGGGCGTCGACGAGTCCCGGGCGCTGTACGAGTGGAACCACGCCAAGCAGTTGCTGCGCATCAGCGCGGGCCGGGACGAGACGTGGGACGAGGCACGTACGGACATCTTCAGCGAGGAGTTCCTGCTGGCCCGTCCCCTGCTGACCGCGATCCGCGGCGACGAGCCGAAGGTGCTCCTGATCGACGAGACCGACAAGGCGGACGTCGAGGTCGAGGGCCTGCTCCTGGAGGTGCTCAGCGACTTCCAGGTCACCGTGCCCGAACTGGGCACGATCACCGCCACCCGCCGCCCCTTCGTCGTCCTCACCTCGAACGCGAGCCGTGAGCTGTCCGAGGCGCTGCGCCGCCGCTGCCTGTTCCTCCACATCGGGTTCCCGGAGGAGGAGCTGGAGCGGCGGATCGTCCGGCTGAGGGTGCCCGCCCTGGACGAGGTGCTGGCCGAGTCGGTGGTCCGGGTGGTCGGCGCGCTCAGGGCCATGGACCTGCGGAAGGTGCCCTCCGTCGCCGAGACCATCGACTGGGCGCGCACGCTCCTCGCACTGGGCGCGGACACGCTCGACGAGGCCCTTGTACGCGACACCCTGGGTGTGTTGCTGAAGCACCAGGACGACGTCCTGAAGGCCGGGGCCAAGCTGGACCTGGGGGCTCTGTGAGCACGCCGGCCGGGGTCGCGGACCGGCTGACGTCCCTGGTCGGGGCGCTGCGCGCGCACGGCATCCACGTCGGCACCGGGGAGACCGTGGACGCGGCGCGTGCGGTGGTGGCCCTGGGGCTCGCGGACCGGGAGCTGCTGCGGGAGGGGCTGGCCGCGACGCTGCTGCACGGCACGGCTCAACGGCCCGTGTTCGACCCGGTCTTCGACCTGTACTTTCCGCGGGCCGTGGGGGCGCCGGAGACCGAGGCCGCGGACCGGGACGGCCTGCGCGACCGGCTGGCGGCCGCGCTGGCCGCGAACGACCGGGCACTGATGGCCCGGCTGGCGGCCGAGGCGGTCGACGGCTTCGGCGGATACGGTTCCTCGCCCGCGTCGGACGGCTGGTCGTCGTACCAGGCGCTGGACCGGCTGCGCCCGCAGACGCTGCTGGCCCGCGTGCGCGACGACGTGCGGGCGCGGGGCGGCGGTGGTCCGGGGTTCACGGACCGGCTGCTGGAGGACGAGATCCGGCGGCGCATCGAGGCGTTCCGCGCCCTGGTGGGTGTGGAGGCGCGGCGTCGGGTCGCCGAGCGGCGGGGCCGGGACGAGCTCGCGCGGCGGGCGGTGGCCCCGACAGCCGACCGGGTCGACTTCCTGTTCGCCGGGAAGGACCGGCTGGCCGAACTGCGCAGGACCGTGCAGCCGCTGGCCCGCAAGCTCGCCACCCGGCTCGCCGCGCGTCGGCGGCGTGCAGCGCGCGGCAGCATCGACCTGCGGCGCACCCTGCGCGGATCGCTGTCGACGGGCGGGGTGCCCATGCGGCCCGTGCTGCGCCGACGGCGTCCCGCCCGGCCCGAACTGGTGCTGCTGTGCGATGTGTCGGGCTCCGTGTCCGGGTTCTCGGACTTCACGATGCTGCTCGTGCAGGCGCTGCACGACCAGTTCAGCAAGGTGCGGGTGTTCGCCTTCGTCAACCGGATCGACGAGGTGACCCGGCTGCTCGTGCACGGCGCCGCCGACCCGGAGGGCCTCGGCGCCCGCATCCGCGCCGAGGCGGTCCTCACGGGGTGGCACGGCAGCAGCGACTACGGTGTCGCGCTGGGCGAGTTCGCGGAGCGGTACGGCGACGCGGTCGGCCCGCGCACCACGGTGTTCGTCCTCGGTGACGCCCGGACGAACATGAGCGACCCGAACCTGCCCGCCGTACGGCGGATCACCGGACGGGCCCGCCGGGTCTACTGGCTGAACCCGGAGGCACGCCCCCAGTGGGGCACGGGCGACTCCGCCGCCCCCGACTACGCCGAGGTCGTCGAGATGCATGAGTGCCGCAACGCCCGCCAGCTCAGCGCCCTGGTGGGGCGTCTGCTGCCGGTCTGACGCCGGGCCGGCCACGGTCGGCCCCGGTGAGCGGTCGGCTCATCCCGCAGACGTAGGGCTTGTCCCCGATGTCCCTGCCGCCTTCCCGCCCTTACGCTCCGCAGCAACGGAGGGGGAGCCCATGAGGGCAGTGATCCAGGACAGATACGGCTCGGCGGACATCCTTGAGGTCAGGGAGGTCGACCCGCCCGTGCCCGCCGCCGGCGAGGTGCTGGTGCGGGTGCACGCGGCGGCGCTCAACGCCTACGACTGGCATTTCCTGCGCGGCGATCCGAAGATCGCCCGCCTGGTGATGGGGCTGCGCGCGCCGAAGGCGAGGATCCGGGGCCGGGACTTCGCGGGGCTGGTGGAGGCCGTGGGCGCCGGGGTCGAGGGACTGCGCCCCGGCGACGAGGTGTACGGCGAGGCCGACGGCGCGTTCGCGGAGTTCGTGTGCGCCGCCGGCGACGCGGTGGGCCCGAAACCGGCCGGCCTGAGTTTCGAGGAGGCGGCGGCGATCCCCCTGGCCGCGAACACCGCCCTCATCGGCCTGCGTGACGTGGCCGGGGTCGGGGCGGGCCGCACGGTGTTGGTGAACGGGGCGTCGGGCGGGGTCGGCACGTTCGCGGTGCAGCTCGCGAAGGCGTTCGGCGCGGAGGTGACCGGCGTGTGCAGCACGCGCAACGTCGATCTCGTCCGGTCACTCGGCGCGGACCACGTCATCGACTACACCCGCCAGGACTTCACCCGTGCCGGACGTCGGTACGACGTCGTCCTGGACCTGGTGGGCAATCACTCCCTGGGCGCGTTCCGGCGCGCCGTGACCCCCACGGGGACGCTCGTCCTGTCCGGCGGGGGCGTGTTCGAGGGCGGCAGCCTGGTCGGCCCGATGGGGCTCTTCCTCAAACGGCGTCTGGTGTCGCCCTTCGTCCGCCAGCGCCTGCTCGAACTCCCCGCCAGACCGAGCAGGGCCAACCTCGCGACCCTGCGGGAACTCGTCGACTCCGGGAAGATCGCCCCGGTCGTCGACCGCACGTACCCCCTGAACGAGGTGCCCGAGGCGATGCGGTATCTGGAGGTCGAGCACGCGCGCGCCAAGGTGGTCGTCACCGTGTGAGGCGCGCGCCCTCGACGGGGTCAGTCGGCCTTCGCGTACGACTGCGCCATGCCTCCGGCGAAGTCGTACACCACGACCTGTTCGTCGCCCACGACCCAGGCGTCGTGTCCGGGCGGGCATACGAAGGTGTCGTGGGGGCCCACTTCGGCCTCGCCGCCGTCGTCCATGCGGATGCGCATGCGTCCTTGGACGACGTAGCCGTTGTGGTGGATCTGGCAGCTTTCCGTGCCCGCGATCGGGGCCACGGACTCGGACCAGCGCCAGCCCGGTTCGAAGGTGGCCACGGCGAAGTCGAGTCCACTCATGTGGACGGCTTCCAGATGACCCCGGGGGAAATCACGGCGCTCGTCCGGCTTGTCGAGCGTCTTCACCTCGATCATGACGGCTCTCCCTTCCGGCCGGGCAGTGCTCGGCCGGGGCCGGTCCCGCCTCCCGCCCACCGCGAGCGGCACCGGCGGGGGCCGTGCCCCACTTCTCCATCGTCCGCCCGTCCACCCGGGAACGCCATTCGAGTGAGGACGGCACCGGCGTCAGGCCGCGCCCCCGCACAGCCGGGCGAACCGCTCCGCGTCGACGTTCCCCCCGGAGATGATCACCCCGATCCGGCTCGGCAGGCGGCCCGCCCGGCCGGAGAGCAGGGCGGCCAGCGGGGTCGCGCCGCTCGGCTCGACCACGATCTTCAGGCGCTCGAACGCGAACCGCATCGCCTCCCGGATCTCGTCGTCGGAGACCAGGGCGATCGCGTCGACGAGCAACCGGTTGACGGAGAAGGTCAGTTCGCCGGGGGTGTGCAGGGCCTGTCCGTCGGCGATGGTGTGCGGCACGGGGATCTCGACGCGCCGGCCCGCCTCCAGGGACCGCTTGGTGTCGTCCCCGGCCTCCGGCTCGACGCCGATCACCCGCAGGTCCGCGTACTGCCCCTTGGCCGCCGTGGCACTTCCGGCGATCAGTCCGCCGCCGCCGACCGGAGTCATCAGCATGTCCAACTCCCCCACCTCTTCGAGG
Source organism: Streptomyces sp. NPDC033131 (assembly GCF_055578365.1). NCBI lineage: Bacteria > Bacillati > Actinomycetota > Actinomycetes > Kitasatosporales > Streptomycetaceae > Streptomyces > Streptomyces sp. NPDC033131. Next base: position 41,003 of record NZ_JBVIPA010000004.1, on the reverse strand, counting down.
AGTTCGAGGGCGGCCGTGCCCTGCCCGGCGATGACGTGCGGGTGTTCGTAGGGCGGGATGACCGCGAGACCGCGTTCGGCCGCCAGAGCCTCGGCGAGGGCGACGCGGTCGCCGGTGTAGCGGTCGTACGTCACGATCTCGGCGCCGTAACCGGCGGTGGCGGCCCGCTTCGAGGCCGGGGCGTCGTGCGGCATGACGATCACCGCGGTGCTGCCGAGCTCGCGGGCGGCGAGGGCGACGGCCTGGGCGTGGTTCCCGGAGGAGTAGGTGGCGATGCCCCGGGCGAGCTGCTGCGGGCTCAGCCGCGAGGCCGCGTGGTAGGCGCCGCGGAACTTGAAGGCGCCGACGCGCTGGAAGTTCTCGCACTTGAGGAAGACCTCGGCGCCGACGAGAGCGTCGAGGGTGCGCGAGCGCAGCACGGGCGTGCGGTGGACGACGCCCTTGAGCCGGGCGGCCGCGTCACGGACGTCGGCGAGGGTGACCGGCGGGGTGGTGGTCGTCACGCGTGTCCTCCAGTGGTGTCGGTGCCGCCGGGCGTCGCGTCCGTCGCGGCCCGGGCCTGGGAGAGGTAGCTGTACGCGGAGGCGCGGGAGATGCCGAGCCGGGCGGCCACCTGCTCGACCGAGCGGCGCACCGCGAACACCCCGCGCTCGTCGAGGCTGCGGAACAGCTCCAGGCGGGCGTCCCGGTCGAGGGCCGCCCATGCCCGGTCCTGTTTCGGGTGGTGGTCGTCGAGGATGACCTCGACGACGGAGTCGATGTCGTTGCCGAAGGTGGTGACCGGGAGTTCGATCGGCGGCCGTGCTGTGCCGGCCAGCGCTTCGAGCAGGGTGTGGGCGCCGGTGAGCGCGGTGACGTCGAGGTTCACGCACACCGCGCCGAACACCGCGCCCGTGGAGTCCCGCAGCACCATCGTGGACGACTTGACGGTCTGGCCGGTGCCGGTCCGGGTGACGTAGTTCAGCTCGTCGGCCGCCTCCTCGCCCCGGGCGACGATCCGCATGCCGATCTCACTCATCGCGCCGCCCACCGCGCGCCCCGTCACCGATCCGGCGATGGCGACCACCGACTCCTCCGGCCGCCGGTAGTCGTGCAGGACCACCTCGCACACCGGACCGAACGTCGCCGCGATCCCCTCGATCACCGGAACCAGCGCGGCGATGACCGCGTCCCGCTCCGCCTCCACACTTGCCTCGCCCACCGACACGCACACCCTTCCCGCAACCGGAGATCCTAGACTACACGTCCATTGCTTGGACTGAAAGTCCAATCCCCCTTCGCACCCATCTCCGTCCGGAATCTTGACGGCCGTGATGTTACCGGTAACATCACTGCGGTCGGAGCCAACGAGAGGTGTGCTGTGCCGGGGGACGAACAAGCAGTCGACAGCCGCACGAGGCCACCCGCTCACGTACGACCGGACACCCCGGTCTTCAGCCCCGCAGCCGTGGCCGCCTCGTGCGTGGGCTTCGTCCTCATCGGCGCACTCCAGGCGCTGTACGGACCGGCCATTCCGGCGTTCCGCGAGGAGTTCGGACTGTCCCCCTCCGCCGCGGGGCTGGGGCTGAGCGCCCACTTCGTCGGCGGAGTGGCCGGTGTACTGCTGTTCGACCGGCTCTACGGGCGGCTCGGCAACCGGCAGATCCTCGGCGCCTCGTACCTGCTCATGGCGGTCGGCGCGGCGGGCTTCGCACTGGCACCGACCTGGCCGGCCGCACTGGCCGCGGCGCTGCTGGCGGGGCTCGGCTTCGGCGGTATCGACTACGGCCTCAACCAGCTGTTCGCGGTCGGGTTCGGTCACCGTTCGACCGCGATGCTGAACATCCTCAACGCGCACTTCGGCATCGGCGCGATCCTCGGCCCGGCGCTGGTCGGCATGATCGGCTCCGCGCACTACCCGGCGATCTTCCTCGGCTTCGCGCTCGCCAACCTGCCGTTGCTGCTGTGTCTGAAGGGCGTACGCGACCAGGCGCCCGAACCGGCCGCCGGCGCCGGGGCCGACGACGGACGGGCCCTCGGCCGCAGTCTGGGCTCGGTGCTCGCCGTGTTCGTCGCGCTCTACGTGCTGCACGTGGGTGTCGAGGCGGGCGTCGGCGGCTGGGAGCCGACCCACCTGGAGACCGTGGGATACAGCGCCGGGATCGCCGCGACCGCGACCTCCGTGTACTGGCTGATGATGACCGTCGGCCGGTTCCTGGTCGCTCCCCTCGCGCTGCGCTTCTCCGCCCAGACCATCATCACCGTCTCCTGCGCGGGCATGACGGCGTGTCTGCTGCTGGCGTCGGTCCCTGCGCTCGCGCCGTACGCCTACGCCGGTGTCGGCCTGTTCATCGCCCCGATCTTCCCCACCGGCCTGCCCTGGCTGCACCGGTCGGCCCCCCGCGCCCGGCGGGCCGGCGCCCTGGTCATCGCCGCGTCCATGGCCGGAGGGGTCGCGGCGGGACCGGCGCTCGGCAAGGCCATCGAGGCATCCGACGTCCGGGCCGTACCGCTCCTGCTGGGCGGTGTCTCGGCACTGTGCCTGGTCGCCACACTCTGGCTCGTCCGCAGCACCCGAGCCCGATGAACCCGGCACCGGCACCGGCGTTGTCGAGGTTTTGAACCGAAGCGAACCGAAAGGAAGCACCCGCATGCCTGCTCTGACGACCTCGTCCGACGGTTTCCTCCTGCACGGCGAACCGTTCCGGATCATCTCCGGGGCACTGCACTACTTCCGCGTCCATCCCGACCAGTGGACCGACCGGCTGCGCAAGGCACGCCTGATGGGCCTCAACACCGTCGAGACGTACCTGCCGTGGAACCTCCACGAGCCCGCACCCGGCACCCTCGTCCTCGACGGCCTGCTCGACCTGCCCCGGTTCCTGCGGCTCGCACAGGCGGAGGGTCTGCACGTGCTGCTGCGCCCCGGGCCGTACATCTGCGCCGAGTGGGACGACGGCGGGCTGCCCGCATGGCTGATCTCGGACCCCGACATCCGGCTGCGGACCAGCGACCCCCGCTTCACGGACGCCTTCGACCGCTACCTGGACCAGCTGCTGCCCCCGCTGCTGCCGCACCTCGCCGCGAACGGCGGCCCGGTGATCGCCGTACAGGTGGAGAACGAGTACGGCGCGTACGGCGACGACACCGCCTACCTCAAGCACGTGGAACAGGCCCTGCGGTCCCGGGGCGTCGACGAGCTGCTGTTCACCTGCGACCAGGCCAACGCCGAGCACCTGGGCGCGGGCACCCTGCCGGGCACGCTCGCCACCGTGACCTTCGGCAGCCGGGTCGAGGAGCACCTGGCCGCGCTGCGCGCCCACCGGCCCGAAGGCCCGCTGATGTGCGCGGAGTTCTGGATCGGCTGGTTCGACCACTGGGGCGGGCCCCACCACACGCGGTCGGCGTCCGACGCGGCGGCCGACCTGGACCGGCTGCTGTCCGCCGGTGCCTCCGTGAACATCTACATGTTCCACGGCGGTACCAACTTCGGCTTCACCAGCGGCGCCAACCACAAGCACGCCTACGAGCCCACCGTCACGTCGTACGACTACGACGCCCCGCTCACCGAGAGCGGCGACCCCGGCCCCAAATATCACGCGTTCCGCGAGGTCATCGCCCGGCACGCTCCGGTCCCGGACGAGCCCGCCCCGGCGCCGGGCCCCAAACTCCCGGAGACGACCGTCGAGTTGCACCGCCGGGCCCCGCTGCTGCCGTATCTGCGCACACTGGACGGCGTCGTGCGCAGCGAGGACCCGGTGACGGCGAACGACCTCGGGGTGGACACCGGTCACGTCCTGTACCGCACCACCGTTCCCGGTTCGGGCGACGGTCTGCTGCACTTCTCGGGCGGGGTGGGCGACCGCGCCCAGGTCTTCCTGGACGGCGCCCCCGTGGGCGTGCTGGAACGCGAGCGTCACGACGAGACGCTGCCCGTGCGGGTGCCGACGCCCGGCGCCGTCCTGGAAGTGCTCGTGGAGAACCAGGGCGGGGTCAACTACGGGCCGCGCATCGGTGCCCCGAAGGGCCTGCTCGGTCCGGTGTCCTTCCAGGGCGCGGTCCTGCACGGCTGGGAGTGCCGGCCCGTGCCGCTGGGCGACCTGGGTGCGGTGCCGTTCGTGCCGTCCGACGCCGCCACGGACGCGGTACCGGCCTTCCACCAGGGGACGTTCGAGGTGGGCACCCCGGCCGACACCTTCCTCGCCCTGCCCGGGTGGACCAAGGGCCAGGCCTGGGTCAACGGCTTCCACCTCGGCCGCTACTGGAACCGCGGCCCCCAGCGCACCCTGTACGTCCCCGGCCCGGTCCTGCGTCCGGGCGCCAACGAACTCGTCCTGCTTGAGCTGCACGCCACCACCGGCACGCGCGCCCAGCTCACCGGCACCGCCGATCTCGGACCGGAGAACGACTGATGACCCGCCCGCACCGCCTGCGCCTCTCCTCCCCCGCAGACCCACCGCTGGTCGGACACCTGCCCTTCGCCGACGCCCCGGGTGTGCCCGACCCGATCGCGGTCACCAGCCGTTGGCTCACCCGCGGCGGCCGCCCCTGGTTCCCGGTCTCCGGCGAGTTCCACTACTCGCGCTACCCCGCCGGGGAGTGGGAGGAGGAGCTGCTGAAGATGAAGGCGGGCGGAGTGACCGCCGTCGCCAGTTACCTCATCTGGATCCACCACGAGGAGACCGAGGGCCGCGTCCGCTTCGACGGCGACCGCGACCTGCGCCGTTTCGCCGAACTGTGCGCCCGCCACGGGCTGGACTTCATTCCCCGCATCGGCCCCTGGTCCCACGCCGAGGTCCGTAACGGAGGCCTGCCCGACTGGCTGCTGGCCCGCGACTGCGCCCCGCGCAGCGACGACCCCGCCTACCTGGAGCCGGTACGCGCCTGGTTCACGGCGATCGCCGAGCAACTGCGCGGCCTCGACCGGGCGCACGGCGGCCCGATCGTGGCCATCCAGATCGAGAACGAGCTCTACGACCAGCCCGGCCACCTCCTCACCCTGAAGCGCATGGCCCAAGAGGCCGGAATGAGCGCTCCGCTGTGGACGTCGACCGCCTGGGGCGGCGTCCAGCTCCCGCCCGACGAGCTGCTTCCGCTCTACGGCGGCTACACCGAGACCTTCTGGACCGAGGCGGACGGCGGCTGGCCCGACACCTGCCGCAAGCACTTCTTCTTCACCCACCACCGCGACGACGAGGGCATCGGCGCCGACCTCAGGCCCACCACCGTGCGCGGCGGCGAGCCGGACGCCTTCGCCGACCGGTTCCCCTGGGCCACCTGCGAGCTGGGCGGCGGCATGGCCGTGTCGTACCACCGCCGGCCCCGCGTCGACGCCGACGACATCGGCGCGCTCGGCCTCACCAAGATCGGCTGCGGTTCGGTCTGGCAGGGCTTCTACATGTTCCACGGCGGCACCAACCCGGCGGGTGAGCTGACCACCCTGCAGGAGTCCCACGCCACCGGCTACCCCAACGACCTGCCCGTCCTGACGTACGACTTCCAGGCCCCGCTCGGCGAGTACGGCCAGTACCGGCGGACGTACCACGAACTGCGCCTGCAGCACCTGCTGCTGGCGGACTTCGGCGACCGGATCGCGCCCATGCGGTCCACGCTGCCCGAGCGGCAGCCGGACGGGCAGGGCGACCGGGACACCCTGCGCTGGGCCGTGCGCGGGGACGACGGCTCGGGGTTCCTGTTCGTCAACAACCACCAGCCGCACGAGCCGCTGCCGGACCACCCGGACACGTCGTTCACGGTCGAATTCCCGAACGGCGCCGACGAGTTGACGCTGCCGAGCGTCCCCGTCACCGTCCCGCGCGGCGCCTACTTCTGCTGGCCGCTGCGGCTCGACGTGGCCGGGCTCAGGCTGGAGTGGGCCACCGCCCAGCCGGTGTGCACGGTCGACGTGGACGGTCGTACGGTCCTGGTGCTGGCCGCGGCCGACGGCATCGCTCCCGAACTCGCCCTGGACGCGGCGACAGTGGCCTCGGTCGGCTCGCCGACCGGGGACATCACACCGGTCGGCGATCGGCTGCTGGTGACCGGGCTGCGCCCCGGCACCGACGCGCTGGTCGAGGTGGAGACGGCGGACGGGGGCCGGGTCGGCCTGCTGGTCCTGGACGCGGCGACGGCTCGTACCGCCTACCGGGGTGAGGCCTGGGGTGCCGAGCGCCTGGTGCTGTGCGGGGACGGCGTCGTCTTCGACCACGACGAGGTACGGCTGCACGGGTCACGGGCGGCCGTCTCGTTCGCGGTGCTGCCCGCGCCGGAGCGGGCCCCGGTGGTGGACGGGGTGGCAGGGAGCCCGGAGGCGGACGGGGTGTTCACCCGGTACTCGGTCCGGTCCGGCGAACGCGGAGAAGCCACTCCCCAGGTCACCCTGCTCCGGCCCGCCGGTCCGGCGCCCGAGACCACGACCGGCGTGCAGGGCCGGGCGAGCGCGCCCGCGGACAAGTACGTCGACACCCTCGCCGCCGAGTACCGCGTCGACGTGCCGGACGACCTGCCGCCGGGGACCCTGCTGCGCCTGCACTGGACCGGTGACGTGGGGCGGGCGTACGCGGGGGACGTGCTCGTCGCCGACCAGTTCTTCTCCGGTCGGGTCTGGGACATCGGCCTCGACCGGCTGCCCGCCGACGCCCTGCGCGCGGACGGTCTGCGGCTGAGGCTGCTGCCCCTGCACCCGGAGGCCCCGGTGTACGTGCCCGAGCAGGCGAGCGGCGCAGGGGAGACGGCTGCCGTGGTGCGCGCCGAGTGGGTCACCGCCCGCACCTGGACCGTCCGGGCCGGCTGACCGCCGGGCCGTACCGGCCGGGGGTCCGGCGCCGCCGGGCCCCCGGGACTCCCCCCGCCTATGCTGTGGTCCTGCCGGGCGGGACCACACCGCCGCAACGACGTCGAGGAAACCGCCACCATGACCCCAAGCGCCGCCGAGGGGGCCGTCCCGAAGGGGCGCAGCAGACGGAACTTCGCGGGCTCGCGTCCCGTGATGGACGACGTGGCCCGGCTGGCCGGTGTCTCCAAGCAGACCGTCTCCCGCGTGCTCAACGACCACCCCTCCGTCCGCCCGGAGACGCGCGAGGGCGTCCTGGTGGCCATGCGCACACTCGGCTACCGGCCAAGCCGCAGCGCCAGGTCCCTCGCCAGCGGCCGGACCCGGATGCTCGGGGTCATCTCCTTCGACGCCGCCCGCTACGGGCCCGCCTCCATCCTCACCGCGATCAACACCGCGGCCCAGGAGGCCGGATACCTGGTCAGCTCCATCGCCCTCGACACGGCCGACCACGACACGGTCGTCGAGGCCGTGAACCGGCTGTCCGCCGAGGGCGCGGACGGCGTGATCGCCATCGCCCCGCAGCTGTGGGTGGGCCGCGCCCTGGCCGACACCCACCTCGACACACCGCTGGTGGTGCTGGAGAACGGCCTCGACGACGCCACCGAGCTGGTCACCGGCGACTCGCGGACCGGCGCCCGCAAGGCCACCGAGCACCTGCTCGGGCTCGGCCACGCGACGGTGTGGCACCTCGCCGGGCCGACCGGCTGGACCTCCGCCGACCACCGGCTGGACAGCTGGCGGTCGACCCTGAAGGCGGCCGGCGCCAAGATCCCCGAGCCGCTGGTCGGCGACTGGAGCGCCGACTCCGGATACGACCTGGGCCTGCGCCTCGCGGCGCGCCCGGACGTCACGGCGGTGTTCGTCTCCAACGACCAGATGGCCCTCGGCGTCCTGCACGCCCTTCACGAGGCCGGCCGCTCCGTGCCGGGCGACGTCAGCGTCGTCGGCTACGACGACATCCCGGAGGCCGCGCATCTGCTGCCGCCGCTGACCACCGTGCGCACCGACTTCGCGGAGATCGGCACCCGCTCCCTGCGGCTCCTGCTCGACCGCATCGACGGCCCGGCCGGGCCCGCGCAGCCCGAGTCGCTCGTCCCGGTCGACCTGGTCGTCCGGCGCAGCAGCGGACCGGCGCCCCGCTGAAGCGCGGGCAGCCGCCCGCCCCCGAGGACGAGGACGCGGGTTCGGAGGGAAGGTACGGCGACCCGATCCGCCACACGCCCGCGCTGCCGACCGGCAGTTGCGTGAACTCCCCGTCCTGGCTGAGGCAGCCGTCCTCGCAGTCACGGCGACTGGGGCGGCCACACCTGGGTGGCCCGAAATCTCAGTTGATCCAGAACCTGGCGCAGGAATACTGGCTGTCGTCTCCGTCGATCCGGTCCGCCCCCGGCGAAGTGGACCAGCGGAAGGGCCTGCGAGAATGAACATGCACGATGACCAAGTGGACGTGACCACCGAAATCGTTGCGACCCTGATCCGAGAACAGTTCCCTCAGTGGAGCGGCAGGGCCATCCAACCCCTGTCGTCGACCGGGACGGTCAACGCCATTTTCCGCATCGGGAACGACCTCTCTGCGCGTTTCCCCCTGCGTCTGGCCGATGCCGCCGAGGCGCTGGCGGTTCTGGAACAGGAAGCCCAGGCGAGCGCGGAGTTGGCGCAGGTGTCTCGGTTCCCCACCCCGGCGCCCGTCGCCCTGGGAAAGCCCGGAGCGGATTACCCCATGCCGTGGTCGGTCCAGACATGGCTGCCGGGAACGGTCGCCTCTGATGCCGACCCGAGTGGGTCGGACGCTTTCGCCGAGGACCTCGCGGCCTTCATCGCCGCCCTGCGGGACGCCGAGACGCGGGGCCGGCTTTTCAGCGGCGACAATCGTGGCGGGATTCTCGCTCACCACGACGATTGGATGGCGAAGTGCTTCGAGGAGAGTGAAGGGCTGCTCGACGTGCCCCGCCTGCGCCGGGTGTGGAGCCGCTTTCGGGAGTTGCCACGCACGGGTGCCGACGTGATGAGCCATGGTGACTTGATTCCCGGCAATGTACTGGTCGCGGGAGACCGGCTCAGCGGCGTACTCGACACCGGCGGCTTCGGCCCGGCCGACCCCGCGCTGGACCTGGTCGGTGCCTGGCACCTGCTGCAGCCAGGCCCGCGGGAAGTGCTCCGACGGACACTGGCCTGTGACGATCTGGAGTGGGAGCGCGGCAAGGCCTGGGCGTTCGAACAGGCGATGGGTGTTGTCTGGTACTACGTCGAGAGCAATCCGACGATGAGCAGAATGGGGCGCCGGACACTGCACCGCATTCTGGAGTCGGTGGAGTGATGTCGCCCCGATCGCAGGCCGTGACAGAGACGTTCGCTTGCCGCCCTCACTGACAACAGCATCAACGGGAACCTCTCGGCCGAGACGGGACAGGATCGTTGCGTCGAGTGCCCCAACGCCCCGGTCAGCCCTGTGCGTTCTGCGCACCGGCGCAGCAACACCGCCGCAACACCGTTCTCTTGCCCGCCCGGACGAAGGCCGAGCCTTCGCGATCGGCATCCACTGATGGGCGTTGTAACTCCGATCGCGAAGTCCGCGCGTACTTGGCTGTCGTTGGGCCAGCGGGTGGTGGCGGTCTTGTAGCGGGTGTAGAAGCGCACGCCTTCGGGACCGTGAATGTGGTGGTCACCGAACAGGGAACGCTTCCAGCCGCCGAAGGAGTGGAAGGCCATGAGGACCGGGATGGACACGTTGACGCCGACCATGCCCGCCTTGACCTTGGCCGGGAAGGTGCGCGCGGTGTTGCCGTCGGCGGTGCAGATCGCCGTACCGTTGCCGAACTCGTGGTCGTTGACGAGCTTCAGCGCCTCGGTGAACGACTCGGCCCCCACCACCGACAACACCGGACCGAAGATCTCCTCCCGGTAGATCCGCATGTCCGGGGTGACGTGGTCGAAGAGCGAGCCGCCGAGGAAGAAGCCGCCCTCATGCCCGGGGAGCGGTGTCCGGCGGCCGTCGACGACCAGCTCGGCGCCTTCCTCGGTGCCCACGTCGAGGTATCCGGCCACCTTGTCCCGGTGAACCTTGGTGACCAGCGGGCCCATCTGAATGCCTTCGTCGGTGCCGGGTCCGACCTTCAGGTCGGCGAGGGCCGTGACGATGCGCTCCCGCAGGGCGTTCGCGGTGTCCTCTCCGACGGGGACGACGACGGAGATCGGTGACCTGCCCTGCCCCTCAAGGGCCTGCTGGACGCCACAATCCAGCGGGGTGAGTTCGATGCCGGAGGGGAAAGGACCCGGCCGCGGTCTCCCGAGGGGAAGGGAGCGTGGCCTCCGCGGCCGGGTCGTTCATCGCACCGTCCCCGTCCTGGGGATGGTTTTCTTGAGGGCTCAGCGCACCCGGTGGCCTGCCCGGTACACCGCGCGGATGTCAGCGACGGCCGAGATGTCGTCGATGGGGGAACTGCCGAGCACAAGGAGGTCGGCGTCCGCGCAGGGGATCAGTACGCCCTTGCGTCCGGCCCGGCCCACCGCTTTGGCCGCCTCGGTGGTCGCGCTGCGCAGCACGTCACGGTTCGACATCCCCAGCTCGGCGAGCTGGATCAACCCGTAGGGGTAGACGCCGTGCGGTTTGCCGGGACTGATGCCTGAGTCGGTTCCGGGAACGACCCGGGCGCCCGAGGCGATGACCTTGGCCACGATGTCCATCAGGGCTGCGAAACGAGCGACCACGGCCGGAGGAGTCGGTACCTTGCCGGGCCTTATGCCCACCGTGAGGCTGACGAACGTTCCTCGCCGTACGACCTCGTCCAGCACTTCCTGTCGAAGGCCGACGCCTTCGGGGGTGAAGAAGGAGAAGTGCTCGATGGTGTCGAACCCGGCGTCGACCACGTCCGCGATCGCCTGGACGGCGTGGGCATGGGCGGCCACGGTGAGTCCGAGCCGGTGCGCCTCATCGGCGATCAGTCGCAGGTCCGATCGGTCGTACTGCTGGTCAAGGGAGTTGGAGCCGGGGGTCATGGCGCCGCCGCCGGCCATCACCTTCACCACGTCGCAGCCGCGCTCGGCGCGTTCGCGTACCGCGGCCCGCAGCGCGTCGGCCCCCTCGGTCTCGCCGCCGAGGAACCAGCAGTGGCCGCCGCGGGTGGTGATCGGCGGGCCGGCGGCAACGATGTCGGGGCGCTGCGTGGGCGGCACCTGCTCACGCAGCGCGAGGGTGAGGTAGTCGCGGTCGCCGAGGTCCCGGACGGTGGTGACACCCGCCATCAGCGTGGCCGCCGCGGCCGCGCGTGCGGTTTCCAGCACGGCCTCGGGGGCGTCGGACATCACATGCGCCACGGCGTCGTCGGTGCCGTCCCAACACAGATGCACGTGCGCGTCGATCAGCCCGGGAAGCAGCCACGCCTCCGGCCCGAAGTCCGTCACCGTCGCATGCTCCGGAGGTGCCGCTCCCGTGAAGTCCACGTCACGGATCACGCCGTCCTCGATCAGCACCATGCCGGATGGCCTGACGTCCACGCCGTCGAAGACGTGCCCTGCCCGTAGCGCCAGCAACTCGCTGCTCATAACAGTCATCTCCAAAAACCGTAAAAAGTGGGGGTGGGGGGGAACAAGCTCAGTCGTTGCAGGCCGTGCCGCAAGCGGATGCGCCATACCGGTAGGTGGAACAACGGACTGCTCGTCGTACGCCAGTGGCATGCTCGCGAATCCAACTCTTGGGCTGACCACGTGCTTTGGGAATGAGAGATCGCCGGCGGCGGGCATAGTTACCGGCCGACACCTTCGCCCCCGGCACACATGACATACCGGAGGAGCTGACCCGGACACGGTCCCCGGGGCCGCCGGCGGCGGCCCGCGAGCTGGCGCCGCGGATCGGTCTCATCCACACCGGGGCCTTCAGGCTGGCTGCCCTCGGGGTACTGAACGGACTCCGAGCGACGACCCACTGAGCACACTGCACTGCGCGCGGTTGGTCCTGCGGAGTCTCGCCCGGTGGCTACCGCAGCCGGTTCCATACCACCGGCGTCTGCACCGGGAGCGGGAGCCCAGTCGACTGGACGGATCCTCCCATCTCCCAGATCGCCGAGGGCGAGTGGGAGGTGGCCGGGCCGGAAGGCGAAGACCGAGCAGCCGCGAAGCGATCTCACACAGCGACCGGGCCGGCTTGTACGCGGCCTCAAGCCTGCGCCGAATGAAGACGGTGGGGGGGCGGACCTGGCCGGCCCGCCCCCCCACCTTGCGGGGCAGGGGGGTGTTACCCCGCGTCTGTGGAGGACGTGCCGGCCGTGGCAAGGTTCGCCCCCGGCGTGTCGGCGCCGTCCTTGCTCTTCCGCTCGCCGGCCTTGCGCTCGCGCTCGGCGCGCTTGCCGTCGCGCTTGTCCTTGGCCTCCTGCTTCCTGATCTCGTCGGCCGCCTTCTCCATCGCCTTCAGTTCGGCCCGCACTTCGTCGGCGGGGCGGCGTTCGAGGGTCGCACCGTAGCGCGTGGCCAGCAGGTCCATAGCCTCCGTGTCGGCCTCCTCGACTCCGGCCAGGATGACGGTGCCGCCCGGCGGGACGTGCGGCGTGAAGGCACCGACGGCCTCGGTCGCTTCGGTGGCCCGCTTGTAGTCGTGGCCTCCGCCGATCAGCGCACCGATGCCCCAGCCCATCAACAGGCCGAGGGGACCGCCGAGGATGCCGACGAGCGAACCGATGAGCGAGCCGACCGCTGTACCGCGTCCGGACTCCGTGTCCATGCCCTCGGGGAAGTGGACGGTGCCGTCCTCCATGCGCTCGATCAGGACGGCGCCGCGGACCTCGGTGGTGGCGGAGTCGAGGTGCTTCAGCTCGCTGAGTGCCTGGTAGGCGGTGGCGCGGTCGGCGAAACGGAGGGCGATGGCGTTCTCGTTCATGGTCACAGGCATGAGCTGTCTCCTTGGTGCCTCAAGGGGTGGGTGACGTGCGGGGCCCGCTGCCGCGGCCCCCGAGCCATCTGTGAGACAGTATGTATCAGAGCTAGCTTGTGAGTCAAATCGTCTCACAAGTCGCTCGGAAAGAAAGGTGCCCCCGATGCCTCGTACGAACGACGACCCCCGAGCCCGCCGCAGCCGCGCCACCGCCCTGGCCGCAGCTACCGAACTCCTCGTCGAAGGAGGGCCGGGACGCATCACCCACGCCGCCGTCGCCGCACGGGCCGAAGTGGGCCGCGCCACCGTCTACCGGCACTGGCCCGACCTGCAGGCCCTCCTCCTGGACACCCTGACCAGCGCCGCCCACCCCATGCTCACCCTGGGCCACGGCCCGGTCCGCGACGAGCTGGTCACGTACCTGCAGCGGCAGGCCGACTGGCTCAGCCGTCCGGTTTCCGCCTCCGTCATCGCTACGATCATGGAGCGCGCGGAGCGGGACCCGGCGGTACGCAGCCTGCGCGACGAGATGTCGGGCCGCGTCGGCGAGCACCTCACCGACGCGCTCGCCGCCGCTGTCGCACGCGGTGAACTGCGCTCCGGCGTCGAAGAACACACCCGGGACCTGGCCTCCCGGATCCTCGGCCCTCTGCTCTTCCTGCGGCTCATGCTCGGCGCGCAGCCGGACAGGGAGACGGTGGCCGACACGGTCGACGCCGCCCTGGCGGCCTGGCAGCCGCACACATGACACCCACACACATGACAGCCGCACGCCGTCCGATACCGAACGGTTCGAGCAGCAGTCGACCGGCACACCGACTCCTCACAGCCGCGTCCGGCCTCATCCCCCAGGGGCGCGCCATCGAGGGGTGAAACCGACGCACAGACCAGGGACATCCCTGCCGCCGCGCTCAGTGCCCAGTGATCACTTTCACCATCACCACGCCCGAGCCGATCGCCGCGTCCATCAGCCCCGCCACGCCGGAAAGCAGTACGCCACCGCCCATCCGCCGCCCGCCCGCGAAACCCCAGACCGCCATCGAGGCGACGTCCACGCCGACCGCGATCCACAGCGCGGTGGACAGACCGAGGGCGCCGCCCGCGGACAAGGCGATCATCAGGAGCGGGCCCGCGGCGCAGCTGAGCAGCGGGCTGCTGACGAACAGCAGGTGCCGTACCTCGCGGCGGTCGGCCAACCGTTGGTGAACGACGCGGTGGGCCTGCGTGTCGGCCACCAAGGTCGCCAGCCACAGGCCCACCGCGGTGCCCGTGACGTACAGCGCCGCCGTGCTGTGCCGGGTATGCGCGTTCTGCGCCAGGCCGACCATCACGGCGAGCATGGTGATCACCGCGTAGATCCGTTCCTTGAGCCGCTCGCCCAGGGCTTCGAGCTTCTGGGCGGAGGGTTCCGGGGAGCCGGAGGCCGACGGCTGCTGAGCGTCGAGATCGGACATGCCGGAACCGTATCGGAAGGACGTTGCGGCCGCGTGGGTGGTGCCCGGGCGGTGGGGTCGGGCGCATGCTCCCCGCCCGTCTCGTCGTACGCCGCTCGTGCGTTGCCCGCGGGTGCCGGCGGCGGCTGCCCGGGCTGCGCCGCACCTCGTTTCCAATCATCGGAAGGTGCGGTTCCTCCCTGCGCCGGGGCCACGCAGCATTGCGCGTGCCCGGACCGGCCGGCCGCAGCCGATCCAGACAGCCACGACTCTCCAGGCAGTAAGGGGTCCTTTCACTATGAGCGTCCGATCAGGTCGCGTGGTCTGGTGCCGTGCATCGCAAGGCGCCGGAGCGGCCTCGATGGGGGTCCCCCCGCGCGAGGTTGTTCGAGCGTGAGGGAGGAGCCACGTGGGCGTTTCGGCAACGCGGCGAGGTGCGGTGCCAGGCCGCGCGACCCGGACGGGCATAGGGAAAGAACCCCTAAGTGAGGAGTTCTTCGACCAGACCCGTGCGGATGCAGGACCTGAAGCGGCGAGGGAGGCCGGAGGACATCGTCCACACCGTGGCATTTCTTGCCTCCGGTGAAGCCGCGTTCATCACCGGCCAGATCATCGTCGTCGACGGAGGAATCACGCGCCGCTGACGTCGGTCTCGCACCTGCTGTCGCACCTTTGTCGTGACGCCGGATGAGGCGTTCACCTGAACCGTTTCCGCTGTCCTCGATCACTTCACCGGTGCCTGAGCGCCCTGCACCCCACATTGAAAGGAAGAATGTGACACTCGCGGGAAAACTGGAGCGGAAGCTGCTGTGGTCGGAGGATCAGGGCTACGAGCAAGCTCGCCGCGACGCCGTCTGGAACGGCCGTAAGCCTCCAAGACGTCCGGCCGGAATCGTGCTGGCCGAGGATGCCGCCGATGTCGCGGCTGCCGTACGACTGGCGCAGGAGCGGGGACTCCAGGTCTCCGTCCGCGCCGGCGGGCACAGCACCGCCGCCGCGGGTGTCCGTGAGGGCGCGCTCCTCGTCGACGTGTCCCGCCTTGCGAGCATCGACGTCGATGTCCGGGCCAGGACCGCGGTCGTCGGCCCCGGGGCCATCGGACAGGACCTCGACCTGACGCTGGATCCGCTGGGGCTGTTCTTCCCCCACGGCCACTGTTCGACGGTGGCGGTAGGAGGCTTCCTACTGGGCGGAGGCCTGGGATGGAACTGGCGTGCGTACGGTCCCGGGTGTGGTCTGGTCCGGGCCGTCGACGTGGTCACGTCGGACGGTGAAGTGGTCCGGGCTGATGAGTCGCAGAACAGCGATCTCTACTGGGCCGCCCGAGGCGCAGGTCCCGGCTTCTTCGGCATCGTGACCGCTTTCCACCTGGAGATGCAGCCGAAGCCGGCCGTGATCAAGGCCGCCGCGCACAACTACCCGTTCGCGGCGCGTGGTGAACTCCTCAGTTGGCTGCACGAGATCCGTCACGAGATGTCACCGATCGTGGACCAGGCCCTCTGTGTCACCCAGCATGTGACCCACTCGCCGGACGGGCCGACGATGCTGCTGGGCACGGTCGCCTTCGCCGACTCCGAGCGCGAGGCCGACGATGCGCTCGCGCTCTTCGCGAGCGGCCCTCTGCGGGAGAAGGCGATCTGGGGCGATGACGGCACCACGGTCGGGAGCGTGCAGCACCTCACGGGCGTCGATGACCTGTACCCGGCCGGTCTTCGGTACGCGCACGACAACATCATGTCGAGCGCGGCGGCATCCGCCCTGGTGCCGGCCCTCGAAGCAGCTCTCACCTCGCTCCCCACGCCCCGGTCACACATCAACTGGCAGAACCTCGCGGGGGTGCCCGAACTGCCGGACATGGCCTTCTCGCTGCTCGGCGACACCCTGATCGAGGTGGTCGCGGTGGGGGACGATCCGAGCCAGGACGCCCAGTTGCAGGCGTGGGTCACCGACCATGCCCGGCGGCTGGAACCGGTGTCCGTCGGAAGCCAGATCGGCGCGGACTCGATGGCGTCCCGCGGACTGGGACCGGACGCCTACTTCTCCGCCGGCGCGCTGTCCCGTCTCGGACCCCTGCGTGACCGGTGGGATCCGGACCGCCGTTTCGTGTCGTTCCTGTTGGGCGAGACACCATCTGACTTGGGCGCCCGTTGACCGGCTCGCCGCACCGCGGCGCCAATCGCACCTGTCGCCCACCTTCGGCATCGGTCCTCCGTGCCGGCCCGCCAACCAGCCGCAAACAAAAGCGTCGCGATCTGGCGGAGGCCAAGGGCTGCGGGTGGCAGGCGTGATGGACATCGCACCAGCGCAGGCTTATCGTCCGTATGAAAGTGACTTTCGTCAGTAGAAAGTGAAGCGAAGGAGTGTGCCATGGCCTGGTTGGGCATGGAGGGCAGCCGTGCGCTTGTCATAGGGGCCGGCGGCCTGGGTGCCGCCTGCGCCCAAGGGCTCGCGGACGCCGGGGCACAGCTGGCCGTCGTGGACGTGGACGAGGCGAAGCTCAAGGCTCTGCGGGACGATCCGGCGCTCGCGGACGTCGATGTGCACGTGATTCCGGCCGATGTCACGACCTCGACGGCGTGCGAGGAAGCCGTCCGGGCGGCGGCGGATGCGCTCGGCGGGCTGGACGTGCTGGTGCACGCGGTGGGAACCAACGACCGCCGGGCGGTGGTCGACACACCGGACGAGACGTGGGACCGGATCCTCACGCTGAACCTGTCGAGCGCCTTCTACGCCGGGCGGGCGGCGGGACGTCTGATGTGCCGGGCAGGGCACGGGAACATGGTGTTCTTCTCCTCGGTCTCCTCCCGGCTCGCCCATCCGCACCATGCCCCCTACGCGGCGACCAAGGGCGGACTGGACCAGCTGGTGAAGGTGATGGCCCGGGAGTGGGCCGCCGACGGTGTCACCGTCAACGCGGTCGCCCCTGGCTACACGGAGACCGAACTGACCCGCGAGTACCTGGACAGGCCGGGGATGCGGGAGGAAATGCTCAGCCTGGTCCCGGCCGGGCGTCTGGGCACCCCGCAGGACGTGGTCGGCGCCGTGCTGTTCCTCGCCTCGGCGCGGGCGTCATTCATCACGGGGCAGGTGCTGTATGTGGACGGCGGCCGCACACTCGTCTGAGTCCGGAGCCGACCGGACAGGACGGCGGTGCAGGCTGCCACGTCCGTCAGCTTCCGCCGAGCAGCCGCGTGATCTCCTGACAGGTGTTCAGCAAGTTCGGGCGAAGTTCGTCGAGCAGGCGGGTGACAGGAAATCCCATCGCGGGTACGGCCACGTTGGCCGCGGCCACCACCGCACCGGAGGCGTCACGCAGGGGCGCGGCCACCGAGCGCAGCCCGTAGGCGAGTTCCTCGTCCTGCACCGCCCAGCCCCGCTCGCGAATATGAGCCAGCACCGGCCGCAGCTGTGCCAACGACCGGATCGCGTTGGGGCCGGTCGCCCCGGTGAAGGACTCCTCGGTGAGGCGCTTGTCCAGCTCGTCGTCGTCCAGACCGCTCAGCAGGACCTTTCCGATGGAGGTGTTGACCGCCGGAAGTCGCGACCCCACCTGGATGTTCGCCGTCACCAGGTCGTTGTTGCGCAGCCGGACCAGGTAGAGCACCTGGTCGCCGGACAGGGTGCCCAGGTTGACCGTCTGGCCCGTCGCCGCCGCGAGCCGGCGCAGCGGACCGTCGGCGAGTTCCACGACGTCCATGCCACGCAATGCCGCGAAACCCAGCGTGAGGACTTTGGGAGCCGGGCGGTAGGAGCCGTCCGGCAGCTGCTCCAGGAACCCCTCGGTCACCAGGGTGGCGGCCATCCGGAAGGCGGTCGGCAGCGGCACACCGGCCTCGGCGGCCATGTCCGTCAGCTTCATCGAAGACCGCTGTTCGGAGAACCGGCCCAGCAACCGCAGCCCCTTGGCCAGCGCCTCGACCTGGTAGCTGCGTTTGGACGCCGCGGAGCCGTCGGCGGGCAGGGAGCTCGTCGGTTGTTCACGCGGCGGCACGAAAGGGCTCGCTTTCTGTCTGCTGGGCATGGTGGGCGCTACGAGGAGCACTGTCACTTTCATTGTATGGAAGTCAGCATCAGAGTCACCCGCCATGGGGCGACAAGGAGGTCGAAATGGGAGTGCGACTGGGTGGGCTGCTGCCCGGTGAACTGGACGAGGACCAGGCCGAGGTCTACCGGGCCATCACCGGCGGCGCCCGGGCCTCGGGCCCGCGGGCGTTCCCGCTGACCGACGAGGAGGGGCGACTGCGCGGCCCCTTCAACGCCATGTTGTTGAGCCCTCCGGTGGGTCTCGCGGCGCAGGCCCTTGGCGCGGCCGTGCGCTACAACTCCTCGTTGAGCGATCGCGTGCGCGAAATGGCGATCCTTGCCGTGGCCGCGCACTGGGACAGCGCCTTCGAGCGCGAAGCTCACGAAGCCGTCGGCCGCACCAGCGGCGGTCTGGCCGAATCGGAGATGGCGGCACTGCGCGCCGGACGGATGCCGGAGCTCACCGAGCCGGCCGAGCGCGCTGCTCTGCGGGCGACGACAGCACTGCTGCGGCACGGCACGTTGAGCGACGACGAGTACGCCGACGCCGTGACCGCGACCGGGGAGCGAGGCGTGTTCGAGCTGACGACGCTGGTCGGCTACTACTCGATGCTCGCCCTCCAGCTGCGGGTTTTTCTGGGCGAGGGAAGCACATCAGGTTCCGGTGCCCCCCGCTCTCAGCCCCTGGGCAACGGCTTGACAGCCCACGGGGCCCCTTCAATACTCAACTCAAGTTCACACAATGAATCTAGCTTTCACTCTTCGAAAGAAAGCAGGGAATCGTGAAGCTGATCACCTTCGACAACGGGCGGGTCGGCCGGCTGGAACTCGAGGAACGGCTCGTGCTGCCACTCGAAGTCCACAGCACCCGCGGGTACTTCGAGCGCGACGGCAAGGTCCTGGAGACGGGTGAGCGGTTGCCGCTGGACGACGTGAAGCTGCGCGCGCCGATCGTGCCGAAGAAGTTCTTCCACACCTCCGGCAACTTCCGTGAGCACGAGACCGAGTCGAAGAACGTCGACTGGTCGCACCCCATGCACAAGGGCATCGTGTTCTTCCAGAACGTCGACGCGATCGTCGGCCCCGACGAGCCGGTCATCTACCCGGAGCACCTGACCAGCGAGCTGGACTACGAGTTGGAGATCGCCGTCGTCATCGGCAAGCCGGGCAAGTTCTTCGGCGTCGACGACGCGCCCGACCACATCGCCGGGTACGTCGTCTTCAACGACATCACCGCCCGCGACATCCAGCGCCGCGAGATGGAGTCCGGCGTCTTCTCCTTCTGCAAGGCCATCGACACCTTCTGCCCGGTCGGCCCGTACATCGTCACCGCCGACGAGATCCCCGACCCGCAGAGCCTCGACATGGAACTGCGGGTCAACGGCGTGGTCCGGCAGAAGTCCAACACCGGCCGCATGTCGGTCTCCATTCCGCACCTGGTCGCCTACCACTCCCCGCAGGGCTACAGCGCCGGCGACCTCATCACCACCGGAACCGTCCAGGGCGTGGCCGGCTTCAGCGGCGACCCGGACATGTACCTCAAGCCCGGCGACGTCATCGAGGCCGAGGTCGAGCGGCTCGGCGTCCTGCGCACTCCCATCGTCAGCTGGCAGGAGGGGCACGGCACCCCCGTACCCGAGAAGGTGGACTGGTGAGGCTCGGCGTCCTCGACGGCCACACCGTCGTGGTCAGCGGCGACCGGGCCGCGAACGTCCGCTGGGCCTCGCAGGGCAGACTGCCCAACGACCCGATGGCCCTGCTGGAGGACTGGCCACGCCTGCGCGACTGGGCGGCCGGACTGCCCGAGGAGGCCTACGACATCCCGGTCGACCCCAACGCGCTCGGCGCGCCGGTGCCCCGCCCCCGCCAGGTGTTCGCCGTCGCCCTCAACTACCCACCGCACGCCGCGGAAGCCGGCTTCACCCCGCCCGAGGAACCGCTCGTCTTCACCAAGTTCCCGGCCTGCGTCACCGGTCCGCACACCAGTGTCGCCCTCCCCCGGGGCAAGGTCGACTGGGAGGTCGAACTGGTCGCGGTGATCGGCCGCGAGACCTACCGGGTGGGCGAGGACCACGCCTGGGAGGCGGTGGCCGCCCTGGCCGTGGGTCAGGACCTCTCCGAACGCGTCACCCAACTCCAGGGAAAACCCGCTCAGTTCAGCCTGGGCAAGTCCTTCCCCGGCTTCGGCCCCATCGGCCCCGTCCTGGTCACCCCCGATGAACTCGACGACCCCGACGATCTGGAGATCACCGGACTGCTGAACGGCGAGATCGTCCAGCAGGACCGCACCAAGTCCATGATCTTCCCGGTGCCGGAGCTCATCGCCCGGCTCTCGGCCGTGCTGCCGCTCTTCCCCGGTGACCTGGTCTTCACCGGCACCCCGGCGGGCGTCGGCAATCGCATGAACCCGCCGCGCTACCTCACCGACGGCGACGTACTCGTCAGCCGCATCGAGGGCATCGGCGAGATCTGCCAGCAGTTCACCGGCCCCGCCCGGCAGCCGTCCGGGAGCTGAGAGCCGCGACAGCGCGCCGACTGTTCACTGTCCCCCCGCCCCCGGAACCCGCGTCCGACCATCGCAGACAAGGACCTCCATGTCCGAGCGCATCCCCACCCACAGCACGCCGATTCCCCGCCGCTTCGAAGGCCGCACCGTCCTGGTCACCGGCGCCGGCACCGGTTACGGCGCCGAGATCGCGGTCCGCGCCGCCCAGGAGGGCGCCAACGTCGCCGTCCACTACCGCAGTTCCGCCGCCGGAGCCGACAAGACCGTCGCCCGCATCAAGGAGGTCGGCGGCGAGGCGTTCACCGTGCAGGCCGACATCTCCGTCCACGCCGATGTGGTCCGCATGGCCGAGGAGGTTTTCATCCAGTTCGGCGGCCTGGACGTACTGGTCAACAACGTCGGTGACGTGGCGGGCGACCAGATGTCCTGGCACGATCTCACCGAGGAGTCCATCGACCACGTGCTCGCCGTGGACATCAAGGGAACCATGCTCTGCACACACGAGTTCGGCTCCCGGATGCTGGACCAGGGCCATGGCGCGATCGTCAACATCGGCTCCACCGTCATCGTGCGCGGCAGCGCGCGGGCTCCGCAGTACGCCGCCGCCAAGTACGGCATCCTCGGCATCACCAAGTCCTACGCCCAGGCGCTCGCCCCCGTCGTTCGGGTCAACACCTTCGCGCCCGGCTTCATCGAGACCGAGACGCTCCTGGGCCGCGAGGACTGGAAATCCGGCCGCCGCGAGGACATGATCGCCAAGACCCCGATGGGCCGCATCCCCGGGCCGGCCGAACTCGCGGGCACCGCGCTCTTCCTCGCCACCGACGACGCCGCCCACATGACCGGCGTCTACCTCAACGCCGACGGCGGCTTCAACATGATCGGCGCCTGAGACAGGCGCGTCGAATCCCCGGTAACCAGGAGCAGCACCGCGCAGGCCTGCCACGTCACCGACACGGCCGGTCAATTGTGTGGCCGGCGCTCCTGGGCGGAAACGAAGCTTCCAGAAGGACTCCTCGTGGACAAAGTCAGCACCAGCGCCGCGGAGGCGATCGCCGACATCCCGGACGGGGCGTCACTCGCCGTCGGCGGCTTCGGCCTCAGCGGTGTTCCCACGGTGCTCATCAAGGCCCTCCATACCCGGGGCGCCACCGGCCTGAAGGTCGTGTCGAACAACTGCGGGACGGACGGCCACGGCCTGGGCGTGCTGCTGGCCGCCGGCCGCATCGCCCGCGTGACCGGCTCCTACGTCGGCGAGAACAAGGAGTTCGCCCGCCAGTACCTGTCGGGCGAACTGGAGGTGGAGCTGGTGCCGCAGGGCACGTTGGCGGAACGCCTGCGCGCGGGCGGCGCGGGCGTCCCCGCCTTCTACACTCCCGCCGGGGTGGGCACGCAGGTCGCCCGGGGCGGACTGCCCTGGCGGTACGCGGCCGACGGCACGGTCACCGTGGCCTCCCCGCCCAAGGAGACCCGGGACTTCGACGGCCGCACGTACGTCCTGGAGCACGCGATCACCACCGGCTTCGCTCTCGTACGCGGCTGGCGCGGCGACCGCCACGGCAACCTCGTCTTCCGCAAGGCGGCCGCCAACTTCAACCCACTGGCAGCGATGGCCGGCCGGATCACCGTCGCCGAGGTGGAGGAACTCGTGGAGCCAGGTGAGCTGAGTCCGGACGACATCCACCTACCTGGCATCTTCGTCCAGCGCGTGGTGGAACTGACGGCCGCGCAGGCCGCCGACAAGCAGATCGAACGCGTGGTGACGTCCGCGTCTCCGACCCGGGGGACGGTGGCCGTCTGATGCCCTGGACCCGCGACCAGATGGCCGCCCGCGCCGCCGCCGAACTCACCGATGGCTCCTACGTCAACCTCGGCATAGGCCTGCCCACCCTGGTCCCCGGCCACCTGCCACCGGACGTGCACGTCGTCCTGCACTCCGAGAACGGCATCCTCGGCACCGGCCGCTACCCGACCGAGGACGAGGTCGACCCCGACCTGATCAACGCGGGCAAGGAGACCGTCACCGCCCTGCCCGGCGCCTCCTACTTCGACTCGGCGCTGTCCTTCGGCATGATCCGCGGCGGCCACATCGACACCGCTGTCCTCGGCGCCATGCAGGTCTCCGAACACGGCGACCTCGCCAATTGGATGATCCCCGGCAAGATGGTCAAGGGCATGGGCGGCGCGATGGACCTCGTCCACGGCGCCCGCCGCGTCATCGTCCTGATGGAGCACACCGCCAAGGACGGCAGCCCCAAGATCGTCAAGGAGTGCGGTCTGCCCCTCACCGGCGAACGCTGCGTGCACCGGATCATCACCGACCTCGGCGTCCTCGACGTCACTCCCGACGGCCTCGTCCTGGCCGAAACGGCGCCCGGCGTCACCTCCGAACACGTCGCGGCGCGGACCGGGTCACCTTTGCGGGTGGGCGGCCCGAATGAGGCTTCACACACGAGCGAATGCGGTTCAGCGAGATGAATGATGGGGAGTCAACGATGACTACGGCCGCTACTCCGGTGTCCGATGTGGACATCTTCGCCGACGAGGTCCTGACCGATCCCTACCCCGCCTACGCGGTGTTGCGGGAGACGGGCGCCGCCGTGTACCTGGAGCGCTACGACTGCTGGGCCCTGCCGCGGTACGAGGAGGTGCGGGCGGCGCTGCGCGATTACGAACGGTTCTCCTCCGTGGACAGCGTGGGCTATGAGCCGTCGCTGAACGAACGCCGCCGGGGTGGTGTGCTGGCGACGGACCCGCCGGAACACGACGTGCTGCGTTCGGTGCTGTCGGAGAGCCTGGCCCCGCGTGCGTTGGCGAGCCTGAAGGACGACATCGGCCGGCGCGCGAGCGAACTGGTCGAGTCCGTGGTGGCCCGCGGTTCGTTCGACGTCGTGGGTGACCTGGCGCGCGTTTTCCCGCTGACGGTGGTGGCGGATCTGATCGGGATGCCCCTGCGCGCGCGGGACGAGGTGCTCGCGTTCGCCGACGCGTTCTTCAACACCTTCGGCCCTCTCAACGAGCGGACGACGGCGTCGGTGCGGGTCTCCGACCGGCTGCTCGACAAGCTCATGTCGATGATGAACCGCGACACCCTTACGCCAGGTGGCTGGGGCGAGGCGCTGTACCAGGCAGCCGACCGGGGCGTGATCGGGGAGCACCAGGTGGGACGGCTGTTGCGCGCGTACCTGGTGGCGAGCATGGACACGACGATCAACGCGATCAGCAGCGCGCTGTGGTTGTTCGCCGAGCACCCGGCCGCCTGGACGGCCCTGCGCGCCGACCGGACGCTGCTCCGTTCCGCTTTCGAGGAGGTCGTGCGTTTCGAGTCACCGGTGCAGACGTTCTTCCGCCGCACTACGCGGGCGGTCGAGATGGACGGCGTCACGATCCCGGCCGGGGCTCAGGTGGCGATGTTGTTCGGTTCGGCGAACCGGGATCCGCGCAAGTGGCCGGAGCCGGACACGTTCGACATCGGCAGAGCGCCGATGGACCACGTCGGGTTCGGCTCCGGCGTGCACGCCTGTGCCGGCCAGGGACTGGCACGGGTGGAGGCCAACGCGGTCCTGTCGGCGCTGCTGGATCACGTAGAGGCGATCCAGCTGGCCGGCCCGCCACGGCGCCACCTCAACAACGTCATCCGGGGTCTGGAAAGCCTCCCGGTCACCGTGACGCCGGGAGCATCCAGGTAGCGGACATCGAGGCCGCCCGCGCGCCGTGCGGCCACGAGTTGTACGGGGCGTTGACCGCAGGACCGAGCCCCCTTCCGCAGATCCGCGGAAGGGGGCTCGGTCATCGGAACGATCGTGGATGTCCCGCTCGAAGGCGAATTGGCGATGGGGACGACCTGCCCCCGGCTGCGTCGGTTCCGCGTTCGCGGTTGCCGAACACCCAGGTAGACCGACCGTCTTCAGGACCGGGTGATCCCTGCCCAAGACACCGACGAGGCGCGGGAACGAGTCCGTTCAGACAAGGGTGGTGGCCCGGATGAACGCGATGACCTGGGGCCAGGACAGGTCGGTGGCCGCCTTGTTGATCGGGTCTCCTTGCTGTGCCCGGCCCGTGAATCCGTGCGTGGCTCCGGGGTAGACATGCGCGATGCTCGGCCCGGTGGTCCGCGAGTTCAGGGCGGCCTGCAGCCGGCGAAAGCTCTCCACCGACACCACCTCGTCCGCCCCTGGATAGAGGATCATGGTAGGCGCGGCGATCCGGGCGGTGTACTCCGTGGCATCCAGGGTGTGGTTCGGTGCCGGGGTGTCCGGCACGGTGGGGTGATAGGCGACCACGTTCGCCAACCGGCTGTCCCGTCCACCGAGCAGCAGCGCGAACCGGCCGCCCACGCACCAGCCCATCACTCCGACCTGTCGGCAGCCGAGCTCGTCAAACATATGGTCGAGCAGCTGGTCCATTTCGGTCAGACTGGACTCGTCTTTCAGCTCCGACACCCACTGCAACTGGGTCTCCAGCTGTGACAGGTCATCGCTGCCGGGCCGACCGCGCCAGAGGTCCCAGGACAGCGCGGTGACTCCGCCGGCGGCCAGGCCGTCGGCGAACTCGCGCAACTGCGGAGAGATCCCGTTGACACTGGGCAGCAGCAACATGCCGCCTGTGGAGTCTCCCAGGGGGCGGGACTGGTACGCGTTCAGCCCGGCCACAGTGACGTTCTCGCCGGCGAACGGGACGCCGGCAGCGCTGGGGGTACTGATCTCGTCGGCCATACTCTCACTACTCTCTACCGAGCTTCATGGACAGTTGTCAGTAAGTGGGTCGTCCTCGGGGCCCGAAGGCAGCCGCCCTGTTACGGCGCAGGCGACCTGGCCTCCGCCGAGGGCCACGCGGTGTGGTGGCCGCCAGGGCCCGGCGGTGACGCTCCGGGCCGACCGGGCGTATGAACGAGGCGGTCGCGTTGGCCGGCGCAGGTAGCCGGGATCTACCGGACGAGGGGGCAGGCAGACACAGCCCCTACGTGGCGGGCACCGTGGGAGAGGCGCGGGATCGGGCTCGATCGTCTCGCCTTACGCGCCTCGCGCGCTCGCACCAGTGGTCAGGGGAAGCGGATCGAGACGTGCTCCGGGCGTAGCTCGGTGACGCTGTTGACCCCGAGCAGTGCCATGGTCTGGACGACCTCACGGCCCAGGATCTCCACGGCACGAGCGACCCCGCGCTGACCGCCGGCCATCAGGCCATACAGGAAGGCACGACCCACCAGCGCGGCGTCGGCGCCCAGCGCCAGGGCGGCCACGATGTC
This sequence comes from Streptomyces sp. NPDC033131, assembly GCF_055578365.1. Classification (NCBI taxonomy): domain Bacteria; kingdom Bacillati; phylum Actinomycetota; class Actinomycetes; order Kitasatosporales; family Streptomycetaceae; genus Streptomyces; species Streptomyces sp. NPDC033131. The sequence goes on along the minus strand of NZ_JBVIPA010000004.1, from coordinate 15,119 downwards.
AGCACCGGTCGTCATTCCCGTGTCGACCAGGATTTCGGCTCGCCCGTCCAGCCGCTCGCGCACGGCCGGGACCAACTCGACCGGTACGGGGGCGCGGTCCAGCTGCCGCCCACCGTGGCTGGAGAGCACGACGCCGTCCGCTCCGGCGTCCACCACCCGCTGGGCATCGGACACCGACTGGATGCCCTTGACCACAAGGCTGCCCTGCCAGTGGCCGCGGAGCCACTCGAGGTCGGCGATGGTGATCGCGGGATCGAAGACGCGGTCGATCTGGTCGGCGACCGTGCCCTCGGAGGCAGCCACGTTGGCGAAGGTGAGCGGCTCGGTGGTCAGCAGATCGAACCAGTAGCGAGGGTGAAGGGCTCCGTTGACGAAGGTGCGCAGCGTGAGCTGCTGCGGCACGGTGAGCCCGTTGTGGACATCGCGCAGCCGAGTCCCGGCGACCGGGGTGTCCACGGTGAGTATCAACGTGTCGTACCCGGCCGCGGCCGCACGGTCGACCAGGTCCTTGACGCGGCCCCGATCCCGCCACAGAAACAGCTGGAACCACTTCCGCGCCTGAGGGCCCGCCCTCGCTGTTTCCTCGAGCGTGGTGCTGCCCATCATGGAGAGGGCGTAGGGGATCCCGGCCTGCTCCGCGACGGCGACGACGGCTCGTTCCCCTCCGGTGTGCATCATGCGGGTCAGGCCGGTGGGCGCGAACGCGAAGGGCTGGGCGGACGGCTTGCCGAGGATCATCGTCTCCGCGCTCACATGGGAGACGTCCCGCAGCGCCGAAGGATGGAACTCGATGCGCCGGAACGTCTCACGAGCTCGACGCAGCGCGAGTTCACCCACACCGGCCCCGCCGTCGGCGAAATCGAAGACCGCCCTGGGCGCCCGTCGTCGCGCGAGCGCGCGAAGGTCGGCGATGGAAGCCGCTCGCGCCAACCGTCGTTCCAGGCCGGTGAGTTGGACCGGAGCGGGGCGCAACAGCTCACGAAGCTCGGCTGGGCGCAGCAGGCGACGGTGCACCTTGGCGGTCAATGTGATTCATCCCTTCTGCCGGCACGTTCTGGGCATATCGCGTGCCATACCCTGCCCACGAGGACGTCCCCGATCGCCCTCTTCTCCACCTGCGGTCATCCCTCAGGTCAGTAGGTCGGCGACGCTCTTCAGCCCCTTGCCGACGACGCGAGCGTCGACCTCTCCATGGGCCCCGCCCACTCCGATGCCGCCGATGACTTCGCCGTCGTCCGTGACGATCGGGTATCCCCCCGGCACCGGGTGCAGCTGACTGTCCACCAGATGAGGCGGACACGCCTGCAGTACCGGCTCCGCTGCGAACTTGGCGAACTCGGCGGTCGATACGCCCATCACCGCGGCTGTGTAGGCCTTGAGGCGAGACGTCTCGACCGCGATCGGTCCAGCGCCGTCGTCAGCGAGTATGACCTTCGTGATACCGCTCCGGTTGGTCACAGAGACGCAGACTCGCTCACCCTCGGCGCGTGCCGCTTCGAGGACCGCCTCCGCGGCCCGGCGTGCGATCTCATAGCTCAACGGTTCCCTCATATCGTTCCCTTCCCTGCGCGTTACCGGACTCACGACCGGTTTCGTAGGCTCAAGAGTGGTAAGACCGCATGCCTCCCGGCACCAACGATGACGAAGACGTTGTCGTTGGCTGCCGGAACCGACCGGGACATCGGTGCGTCGCTCGGCCGGCCCCCATCGGGCGAGAGGACCACGGCCGGAACGGGCCGGAAGTCGCGTAGCAGCACAACCCTTCCGCTACCGCACCGGCCAAGGCGTAGTGGTGTCCCCGCTCACGGCGTGGTTCCGCAATCGTCACGCTCTCTCAGAGGGCGACGTACCAAGGACTCGGCGCCGCCGGACGGGGGATCAGCAACGGCCCCGCTTCCGCTTCGCGAACAACGTAGCACCGCAACTCGCTTCACTGAACAGTTCTGACAAACTTTTGTCAGGGAGGCTATGGTTGCTGTCGGTGGTCCGCGAGCGATGGTCGACAAGCGGCACCGCCGCTCATCAAACGTCCCCGTGTGCTGTTCGACGTCATGCCGCCGACGCTCCACGAGTCAGTGCACCATCGGCGAGCGACGAGGAGTGGGAGCATTGCGTTCCGATCATGAGTCCCTGGCGCATCGCGTGAGCCGAGTGATGGTGATCGCCGGGCCGGCCGGGGGGCCGGCCCGGCCAAGATGGGCACCGCCGACCTGCCGGTCGTGCACTCACACTCCGGCAGCCGTCGAGCACGCCAGTTGTCGAACCGGTTGGGAGTGGCCACCAGCCATCCATTTCGCAGGCCGGGTAGAGGACACGCCCAACCTGCTGTCCCTACTCCGCTCGACCGCAGGCGATGCCGGCCCAGAACACCCCGATCTTCGCTGCCCCCCAACCCGAACCCGTCAGTCGGCACGGTCAACTCCCTGACACCCCTCCCCTGCGCCAACCACCGGGGACACGGCCACGACGTCCTGCGGGTGACCTATGGGGGCGGCAAGGCCCTGTCGGTGAACGCATGCGGGCGGCCCGCAGTCAGTGATCAACCGCTGGCCTCGGGTGGCATGAGGTCGTCGCGCAAACGGCTTGCCCCCTGGAGTGAGCGGCCGATAGCCGCCGATTGCAGGCGGCACGTGATGCCACGCCGAAGTGAACGTCGCCTGACGCGGCGCACCAACCTTGGGCCATTCGTTCACTGACCTTATGGAAGTAGACACGGCGTCATGACCGCATCGCGGAATCCGGCCACAGCAAAGGAGTTGCGCCGCGCCGGCATGCGGGTGACGGCCGCCCGGGTCGCGTTGCTCGAGACCGTCCGGGTTGGTGACCACCTCGGTGTCGAGGCGATCGCCTCCGGGGTTCGTGATCGCCTGGGACACATCTCTCTTCAAGCCGTCTACGAAGCCCTCCACGCGCTCACCGCGGCGGGACTCATACGCCGTGTCAAACCGGCCGGCAGTCGGGCCCTGTTCGAGGGCCGCGTCGGGGACAACCACCACCACCTCGTGTGCCGCTCGTGCGGAGCCGTCGCCGACGTCGACTGCGCGGTCGGCGATGCCCTCTGCCTGACCGCGTCCGATGACCGCGGCTTCTCCATCGACGAAGCCGAGGTCATCTACTGGGGCCTGTGCCCCGACTGTTCCCCCGCCAGCAGTATCTGAGCACCGAGATCCGAATATCCGGAAGGACTCTGCATGCCCGAGAACCCCGATGCGATCGTCACCGACGCCAAAACGGAGGGCACCGGCGAGTGCCCGGTGGCGCACGGGCGCGCCCCGCACCCGACCCAGGGCGGCGGAAGCCGTCAGTGGTGGCCGGAGCAGCTCAACCTGAAGATCCTTGCGAAGAACCCGGCCGTGGCCAACCCACTCAACGATGACTTCGACTATGCGGAGGCGTTCAACGCCCTCGACCTAACGGCCGCCAAGCAGGACATCGCCGAGGTGCTGACCACCTCGCAGGACTGGTGGCCCGCCGACTTCGGCAACTACGGCCCGCTGATGATCCGCATGGCCTGGCACAGCGCCGGCACCTACCGCATCAACGACGGCCGCGGCGGTGCCGGCGCCGGCCAGCAGCGTTTCGCCCCGCTGAACAGCTGGCCGGACAACGCCAACCTCGACAAGGCCCGCCGTCTGCTGTGGCCGGTGAAGAAGAAGTACGGGCAGAGCCTCTCCTGGGCCGACCTCTTGATCCTCGCCGGCAACGTCGCGCTGGAGCAGATGGGCTTCGAGACGTTCGGCTTCGGCGGCGGCCGTGCGGATGTCTGGGAGCCGGAGGACGATGTGTACTGGGGTCCCGAGACCACCTGGCTCGACGACCAGCGCTACACCGGCGACCGCCGGCTCGAGAGCCCGCTCGGCGCCGTCCAGATGGGGCTCATCTACGTCAACCCGGAGGGCCCCAACGGCAACCCGGACCCGCTGGCCGCGGCCCGCGACATACGTGAGACCTTCCGCCGGATGGCGATGAACGACGAGGAGACCGTCGCGCTGATCGCGGGCGGCCACACCTTCGGCAAGACCCACGGTGCCGGTCCCGCGCACCACGTCGGCGCCTCCCCAGAGGCCGCCTCCATGGAGGAGCAGGGCCTCGGCTGGAAAAGCAGCTTCGGCACCGGCAAGGGCGCGCACACCATCTCCGGCGGCCCGGAGGTCACCTGGACCAGCACGCCCACGCAGTGGGACAACAGCTTCTTCGAGAACCTCTTCGGCTACGAGTGGGAGCTCACCGAGAGTCCGGCCGGCGCCAAGCAGTGGAAGCCGAAGGACGACGCGGGCGAGGGCACGGTGCCGCACAGCCACGACTCCTCGAAGAAGATCGCCCCCAACATGCTCACCACCGACCTGTCGCTGCGCTTCGACCCGATCTACGGTGAGATCTCCAAGCGCTTCCACGAGAACCCGGCCGAGTTCGCGGACGCCTTCGCCCGAGCCTGGTACAAGCTGACCCACCGCGACCTGGGCCCGAAGTCGCTGTACCTCGGCCCGGAGGTCCCGGAAGCAACCCTGCTCTGGCAGGACCCGCTGCCGGAACCCGAGGGTGAGGTCATCGGCGCCGCGGACATCGCGGCCCTCAAGGCCAAGCTCCTCGACTCGGGCCTGACCGTCGCACAGTTGGTCTCCACCGCGTGGGCGTCGGCCTCGACGTTCCGCGGCAGCGACAAGCGCGGCGGCGCCAACGGCGCGCGTATCCGCCTGGAGCCGCAGCGCGGCTGGGAGGTCAACGACCCAGAGCAGCTCGCGACGGTCCTGCACACCCTGGAGAACATCCAGCAGGAGTTCAACACCGGCGCCAAGAAGGTCTCCCTGGCCGACCTGATCGTGCTCGGCGGCTCGGCGGCCGTGGAGCAGGCCGCCGAGGAGGCGGGCTTCGACATCGATGTGCCCTTCACCCCGGGTCGCGTCGACGCGACCGAGGAGCACACCGACGCGGAGTCCTTCGCCGCGCTCGAGCCGACCGCCGACGGGTTCCGCAACCACCTCGGCAAGGGCAACCGCCTGCCGGCCGAGTACCTGCTGCTCGACAGGGCGAATCTGCTCACCCTGAGCGCGCCCGAGATGACGGTCCTGGTCGGTGGTCTGCGCGTGCTCGGCGCCAACTACGGTGGCTCGAAGCTCGGCGTCTTCACCGACACCCCGGGCAAGTTGACCAATGACTTCTTCGTCAACCTGCTCGACATGAGCACGACGTGGAAGTCCGCCTCCGAGGACCGGACGAGCTTCGAGGGCAGAAACGCCTCGGATGCCGTCAAGTGGACCGGAACCCGTGCCGACCTGGTCTTCGGGTCCAACTCGGAGCTGCGCGCGCTCGCGGAGGTCTACGCGAGCGATGACGCGAAGGAGAAGTTCGTGAAGGACTTCGTCTCGGCGTGGGAAAAGGTCATGAACCTCGACCGGTTCGACCTCGTCTGACCGTTTCGATCACGACGTCAGGGCCGGCCTCCACGTGCCGACCCTGACGTTCCGTATGTCCTGAACGGCCGCCCATTTCGACGGCCGCACCGGCGGGCCCACAAGCGACCCACCGACCAGGGCGGGGCCGACGATGGGCGAGGCCGAGTACGCGGCGGCAGGTCCCGCTCCGCCGGACGTGTCGAATACGAGGTCCGGGCCACAGCCCTTGGGGTTCGGCTCCGTTCGGTGCCGTACGGATGCGATCTCTCAAGCCTCGACCCGCGCAGCGGACAACTCTGACAAACTTTTGTCGAAGGTATTAATCAAAGCGCCATCTCGGTGCTACGTTGCCGGTCAAGCAGAGGTGGGGCGACCGGTACGGCTCGCTCGACAGACCCGCACGGTCGGCTGTCATCCCCTGCGGACAGAGTGGCATCGGGCACACCACACCACGCAGGTGCACGAGGTGTGCAGATCCCCGGCCGGACCTCGTCAGCGGCACGCGAGTGCCCGCCGGCCGGGAATCCACGATGCCGCCCCACGAAAGGGCAAATGTCATGAAGGGTTCGCTTGGTTGCGGCATCGCGCGCAGCGCCGCAGGCTGTTCGACGCGCTGGTCACCCCGAGCACGGAGAAGCACTTCCTGGTCCACGGCGCCGACCACGGTTTCCGAAGAGACGTCGCCCTCACCCTCGTCTGATCGAGCGGATCTTCCACCGACACCCTCGCGGAGAGCCCTGGGGTCACCTCGGCCGCGGTTCGTCGGCGGAGGTCGGCAGGCCTGGGACCAGCCCGGCGGTGCGACCGCCGCGGCTTCGCTTCCTGTCACCGTACGCATGGAAGGACAGTGAGATGACCCGGATCGTGGTCGACTTCGACCGCTGCGAGGGCCACGGGCTGTGCGAGCAGACCGCGCCCGAGGTGTTCCGGCTCGACGATGAGGGCGAGTTGCATCTGACCAGTGACGAGGTGGTCGCGGAACACGAGAGTGTCGTCGCGGCCGCCGTTCGGGTATGTCCCGTCGCGGCGTTGAAGGTCCAGCCGTGAGGCGGATCGTCGTGGTCGGTGGGTCCATCGCCGCGGTCACGGCGGCGCAGAGCCTGCGGACCGAGGGATACGACGGCCAGGTGACCGTTGTCTCCGAGGAGCCTCATCCACCCTACTCGCGCGTTCCACTCTCGAAAGGCGTGCTGGCAGGCCGGGAGTCCGGGGAGTCGGCCCTGCTGCCGCTCCCGAGCGAGGACATCGAGTTCCGCACCGGATCACGGGCAGCGCGGCTCGACACGCACCGCCGTCTGGTGACAACGGCCGACGGCACCGACCTACCGTACGACGGGCTGGTGATCGCCACTGGCGCCCGGGCACGCCGTCTCACCGGCGACCGCGACCTGGTGGTGCGCACGCTGGACGACGCCTCGACCCTCGCCGCCCGGCTGGCCCCGGCCCGCAGCGCGATCGTGCTGGGAGGCGGCTTCCTCGGCATGGAGGTCGCCGGCACCTGCCGCGCACTCGGCCTGGAGGTCACCGTCGTCGACCTCCTCCCGCCGCTGCTCAGGCTGCTCGGGCCGTGGCTGGCCGATCTCGCCGTCGTGGCCGCCCGTGACCACGGCATACAGGTCCGGGTCGCACCGGACGGCGTCGACGTACTCGATGAGCACCGTGTGCGCTGCGGGAAGTCGGTCCTGGAGGCCGACGTGATCGTCTGCGCGGCGGGCGACGTACCCAACACCGACTGGTTGAAGGACTCCGGCCTCCATCTGGACGCCGCCGGCGGCCTGGTCGCCGACGCGCGCTGCCGCGTCGCCCCCGGCGTCGTCGCCGCCGGAGACGTCGTATCGCGCGGGGGACGCCGAACTCCCCACTGGACCAACGCCGTCGAACAAGGCCGTATGGCCGCGGCAAGCCTGCTGCACGGCGAGGCGGCGCGCCCGTACCGGCCGGACCCCTACTTCTGGACCGAGCAGTCCGGACTCGACATCAAGATCAGCGGCGAACTGCCGCTCACCGGAACCCCCGAAGTCGTCGCCGGATCGGTGGACGACCGCAGTGCGCTGCTGAGATGGCGCCATGACGGGGGTACGGCAACCGCCGTGGCCGTGAACCACCGACTCCCTGTCATCAAACTCAAGCGCCTCGGCGCCGGAGTACCAGCACCAGTACCTGCCCGTAAGTAGGCCCACACGTAAGGGCGTGACCATGACTCTCCCGCACCTCGCCCCCTACGATCCGCTCGACCCAGCCCACCACGCCGATCCCGCGGCCCGGCTCGCCGAAGCCCGCGACCGCTGCCCGGTGTCCCAGCCACGCCCCGGCGTGCACTTCCTCGCCCGCCACGACGACGTACGCGATGTCCTGACCGACCCCGAGACCTACTCGTCCGTCGACAACTTCTCCCTGGAAGGCGGCGCCAAGACGGCCGACCTGCCGGCGGCCACGATCACCCAGTTGGACCCGCCCGACCACACGGCACTGCGCGCCCGTCTGAGGCGTTGGTTCGCTCCGGCCGTGATCCGCAAGCAGGAACCGCGCGTCCGCGACATCGTGACCGACGTCCTCGGCACGTGGCAGCCCGGCCAGAAGGCCGAGCTCCACCACGACCTGTCCCGTCAGGTACCGACCCGGGTCGTGTATGCCTTCCTCGGTCTGCCGGAGGAGGACTGGGAGCGCCTGCACCAGTGGGCCGACGCGATCGATGACGTCCTCCCGCGGATGCCGATCGACATGCCGGAGTTCGTGGCACTCACCCGCTACCTCGGAGAGCAGTTCGCCGCCCGGGCCGCCGCCCCGGCCACCGGAGACGGTGTTCTGGACGGTCTCGCGCACCCGGCCGACGGCGAGCCGCCGCTCACTCCGGTCGAGGCCGTCATCCACGCCTTCCAGCTGATCGTGGCCGGCACCGACACCACCGCCAGTCTGATCACCAACCTTCTCCACGAACTGCTCGCCGACCGCAGCCTCTGGGAACGGCTGCTCGCCGACCGCTCCCTCGTCCCGGCGGCGGTCGAGGAGTCGCTGCGCCGCGACGCGCCCCTGCAGTACGTGCTGCGCACCGTGACACAGGAGCGGGAGATCTCCGGCTGCCCCGTCAAACCCGGCGACCGCCTGGCCGTCAGCCTCCAGTCGGCCAACTGGGACGAACGGGCCTGGGGCGCCGACGCGGCGGACTACTCGCTCGACCGCCAGCCGGGACAGGCCACCACCATGGCCTTCGGCTACGGCATCCACACCTGCCTCGGCGCGCCACTGGCCCGGCTGCAGGCCCGCGTCGTCCTGGAACACCTGCTGGAACGCTTCCCAGAACTGCGGCTCGCCCCCGGTTACCACCGCGAGCCGCCTGAGGGCCTCCTGCTGACCCGCCGCCCGGCTCGACTCGACGTCGTGCTCTGAGGTTCACCGCAGCGCCCCGACCGCGCTCCTGACGGACTCCGCTGACGGGATTCTTCGAAGAACTCCGAAGGCTGCGACATCCGCCTGCATTCACTCTCCCTCAACGACGAGGAGATGGACATGACTGAAACGACGCTGCGGCAGAACATGCCGGGCGAAACCTGCTGTGAGATCCAAGGGCCCCGAACGATCGCGGGCGAGGTCCACGCCGCGATCCTCGACACCGACGCCGAGTTCGGGATGCGCGGGATGGGTGCGCGGATCGCGGTCTCCGGTTGGCACGCCGGCGATGCTGAGAAGCGTGTCCGCGCCACCGTCGCGCCCGCGTCCTGCAAGGCCGATCACCGACTGCTCCGCCTGCCGGCGGCCTGAGCCGTCACCAACGACGAAATGCCCACCTCCAATGAGCCGGGCCGTAGCAGCACCAGCCGTGTCTTCGCGATTCTGCATGCCTGCCAGCACGGCACCGCCCCGGTGACTCTCACGGAACTCGCACGCCGGTCACAGATCCCGGTGGCGACCGCCTACCGGCTGACACGCGAACTGATGGCCGAGGGCGCCCTGGAGCGGAACGACGACGGCACTCTCCAGATCGGAACAGCACTGTGGGAACTCGGCTCCGCCGCACCACGACAGCGTGGCCTGCGCCGCGCGGCACACCCAGTCATGCAGTCACTCGCAGCCCGTACCCATGCCGTCGTTCACCTCGCCGTCGCCGGCCACCACCAGGCCGTGTGCGTCGACAAGGTCACCGGGCCCCGGGCGGTCGCCAACGTGGCGGAGGTGGCCGGCGGCCTCCCCCTGCACGCGACCGGCGTGGGAAAGGTGATCCTGGCCTACTCCGACGACCCCGGCGTCCGCGCCGTCCTGCAGTCCGCATCGCTGCGCCGGTACACGCCGCGGACGATCGCCGGCCACGGCAGACTGGAAGCCGAGCTGATCAAGGTGCGGGACGCACGGATCGGATACTCACAAGGTGAACTCACAGCCGGAACAGCATCGGTCGCCGCGCCGGTCTTCGACGCCGAGGGCCGGTTCATCGCGGCACTCGGCGTTCTCGCACCGGAAGCGGAGCAGATGAACCGGCTGGCACCCGCGGTACGCCGAGCCGCGGACGCCATCTCACGGCGCCTTCCCACCAGCACCTGACGCTCTCCTCGAGTCTGATTCCAATGAGCGAAAGGCTCGCTCGCGTCAGTAACGCGAGCCCCACCACTGAAGCGAAAGAAGCAGTCCATGTCGGCCACTTGGAAGACCAGCCACATGCCCGACCTGACCGGCCGCACCGCGGTCGTCACCGGCGCGAACAGCGGCCTGGGCCTACCCACGGCCCAGGCACTGGGCAAAGCCGGCGCGCACGTAGTGCTCGCCGTGCGCGACCTCGACAAGGGCAGGAAGGCCGCAGCCGCGGTCCCAGGCAGCCACGAGGTCCGCCACCTCGACCTCGCCGACCTTGCTTCAGTGCGTCAGTTCGCCGCGTCCTGGAACGGCGACCTGGACCTGCTGATCAACAACGCGGGCGTGATGATGGCGCCGGAAGGCCGCACGCAGGACGGCTTCGAGACGCATTTCGGCACCAACCACCTCGGCCACTTCGCGCTCACCAATCTTCTGCTGCCGCACATCACCGGCCGCGTCGTGACGGTTTCCGCCGCTGCGCACCGTTGGGTGAACGAAATCAACTTCGACAACCCGCACCTCACAGGCGCCTACAACCCCCGGAAGGCCTACGGCCAGTCCAAACTGGCAAACCTGCTCTTCACACTGGAATTGCAGCGACGGCTCAGCGAGATCGGATCACCTGTGCGTGCGCTCGCCGCGCATCCCGGCCTCGCGGCGACAGATCTGCTGCGCACCCCGAAACCGATGCTGCGCATGTTCATCCGGGTGGTCGCGCAGGATGCCGAGGCCGGTGCCCTGCCGACGCTCTTCGCCGCGACCGAGGATCTTCCCGGTGCGAGTTACGTCGGGCCGGGCGGCATCTCGGGGATGCGCGGCGGCCCGGAACTGGTCAGCCCGACCGCGGCCGCGAACGATCCGGCGGCGGCGAAGCGCCTCTGGGCACTGTCCGAGGAACTGACCGGTACGAGCTTCGTCATGAGTCCGCGCTGAAGTTGAACTCGTGGAGTCTGTCAGGCAATGACGGTTCCTGATCCGTGCGGTACGACGTCGTCGAGCCGTCTGCACACGGGGACGGACTGATGTCCAAGGAGCAGGAGACACGGGAGCGCCCGCGTCTGAAGGCGGCCGACCCCTGGGAGCGGCTGAAGCGGGAGTTCGGGCCCGGTCCGCTCCCCATGCCTTCGACGACGAATCTGCATGAGCCACCCTCCACGTGAGATGCCGTCAGCGGCGTCCCATCACTCTGCGGACGAGTGCCGGACGTTTAGTCACCACTCTTCGAGACATGGATCAGAACCGCTCGCCGAAGCCGCCGGCACCTGGTCCTGGCAGGGGAGCCGAGCAGGCACATGACCTCTGAAGAGACCGCTGGTCGACAGGTGATCCCGCGCGCGGCGCTGCGCAGGGCCGCACGGGCGTCCTGAACCGGGCGGCCACCGGAGAGCCGTCGGCCCGCGCGAATTTTCTGACAAACTTTTGTCAGAAGTGTTAAGCGAAGGGGCTTCGCGGTGCTACGTTGCCGTTCGAGCAGAGGTAGGGCGGTCGACGAAGGCCCGCCCGACAGCGCCGCGTCGTCGGCTGTCCACCCCCCTGACCGTCACAGGTGTCGCGAGCTCCACAGCGTGGAGCCGCGCGAGGTCCGAAACCCCGAGTGAACCTGATCAGCAGCACCCGAGTGCGACCCGGCCGGGAGTCCGCGACTCCGCCGAGGAGAGGTAACGCCATGAGGGAACCGCTCAGTTACGACATCGCGCCCAGTGCCACCGAGGGCGAACGAGTCGCCGGCGTCGTGGTCCATCGCGGTGGTGTCATGAAGGTCGTGCTCGGTGCCGACGGCACCGGACCGAGCCATGTCGACACCGCGAACCTTTGGTCGTCGCGTGCCGCAACGGGCACCAGGAGACGGGGTGTTGCCCTCACTCCCGGTCTGTTCTTCGACCGGCACCAGCGCAAAGAGCACTTGTATGGCTGACATTCACCGAACCGCATGCATCTGAGCGGGGGCATCATGCCGGCGGCCGGCGTCGCCGCGCCGGCCGTGCAAGTGCCGGCCGTGCAAGTGCCGGCAGGGTCACCGGGCCCACGACCGTGGCAACCGATCCCCGTCCGAACCCGGCTCGCCTACAGGCACACCGACGGGCGGAACACCTGAACAACCTCCCACTCGCCGGAGGACCACTCACCGTGGCGCTCGAAGGCGACGGTGACGACATTCCGTCGGCATTTGGCTGTCCCTCAACGTCGAGGAGATCGACATGACTGAAACAACCCCTGCGGACACCGGTACCGGTTACGGCCGCAAGACACCATCATACGACGCACGGCTGGCCGAAGTCGGCCCGGGCACGCCGATGGGCGAGCTGCTGCGGCGGTACTGGCACCCGATCGCGACGTCGGCGACGCTCACCAGCGACGTTCCGCACCGTACGCGTGTCCTGGGCGAGAACCTGGTCGTCTTCCGTGACGGTCAGGGCCGGCCCGGCGTCGTCTTCGAGCGGTGTGCCCACCGCGGCAGCAGCCTGTTCTACGGCCGTGTCGAGCAGGACGGCATCCGCTGCTGCTACCACGGATGGAAGTTCGACGTTCGGGGGAACTGCCTGGAGCAGGCCCTCGAACCCGACCGTGGCCGCCGCCGCGACGCCGCGCGCCAGCCGTGGTACCCGGTCGAGGAGCGGTACGGCCTCGTGTTCGTCTACATGGGACCGCCCGAGCGCAAGCCCGCCCTCCCCCGCTACACCGCCCTGGAACCCCTGGAAGAGGGCGACCGGTACTACGCCGCGTGGCCGATTCCCGGGCTGCCCCCGACCGGCCTGGTCTCGGACTTCGGCTGGCTGAACATGTACGAGAACGCGCTCGACCCCTCGCACGTCAGCTGGCTGCACTCCACGCACAGCGGCTACCAGGCCTTGGGCACGGGCACCACCGGCCTCCCCGAGAACTTCTACGATCCCGACGGCTTCCAGGACAGCATCTCGTACACCAGGACCGAGTTCGGAGCGAAGTACGACGAGCTCATCCGCGACAAGGCGGAGAACGGCGACCCGCGAGTGCGGACCTTCCGCGTGGAACTTCACATGCCGAACGTCTTCGGGCTGCCGGACTACGTGGACCTGCCCACCGACAAGCGGCCCGACCACATCATGTGGGTCGTCCCGATGGATGACACCCACCACCGGGTGTTCTTCTCCATCCGCGCCAGCGATCCCGAGCGCCTGGCCCGGTTCGCCTTCGGCCTCAAGCAGAACGGCAAGGACCCCTGGGAACTGACAGAAGAGGACCGTCAGCGCTTCCCCGGTGACGGTGAGGCACAGGGCTCTCAGGGAGCGATCCCGATGCACTCCGAGGAGACCCTGGCGACCACCGACCGCGGCGTGGTGATGCTCCGCAGGATGCTGAAGTCCATGATCGACGACGTGGAGGCCGGCCGGGACCCGTTGAACGTGAGCATGGCCGAGGAACCGCCGCGCCATGTCGACTCCGGGGTGTACACGGTGTCCACGGAGACGGTGGAAGACACCGCGGCGGCTGTTCCCGCGGCCGGAGCCTGAGGAGAGACCGGCTGTGACGTGGACGGAAGCGGTGGTGGTCTCCCACCTCCTCGCGACCCCGGATGTCGCGGTGATCGACCTCGCCCCGGGCGAGGGGGCCGAGTTCCCGGCCTACACCGCCGGCGCGCACATCGATGTGCTGACCGACTCGGGACTGGTCCGCCAGTACTCGCTGTGCGGGCCGCCCGGGAGCGGACGGTACCGCCTGGCCGTGCTGAAGGAGCCCCGGTCCCGCGGCGGTTCGCGGGCAATGCACGCGCTCAGGGTGGGCGACCGGCTGCGGATCTCGGCGCCCCGCAACCGCTTCCCCCTCGTCACGGCCCAGCGGCATCTGCTGATCGCAGGCGGCATCGGTATCACCCCGCTGCTGGCGATGGTGCGTCACCTCGAGCAGGCGGGCGGCGACTACGCGCTGCACTACTGTGCGCGCAGCCGCGCTCGCGCGGCCTTCGTGTCGGAGCTGACAGGCAACCCCCGCGTCGCCTTTCACTTCGATGACGAGCACCCGGAGCAGATGCTGGACATGGAGCGCGACCTCGGCGGTCCGTACCTGGACACGGCGGCCTACGTCTGTGGCCCCGCGGGGTTCATGGACTACGTGCTGGGCAAGGCCGAAGCGCTGGGCTGGCCACCGCATGTTCTGCACAAGGAACGGTTCAGCAGCGCCCGGCCCGTCGCGGAACCCGGTACGGCCGGCTCGGGCGGCTTCACCGTACGCCTGGCCTCCACGGGGGCCGAGTACCTCGTCCCCGAGGGGCGCAGCGTGCTCGATGTGCTGCTGGAGAAGGGCGTGGACGCGCCGTACTCATGCCAGCAGGGCATCTGCGGGGACTGCGTCGTGCGGGTACTGGCGGGCGACCCCGACCATCGCGACGAGGTGCTCACCGCCGGCGAGCATGCGGAAGGCATGTTCGCGACCTGCTCGTCCCGGGCGCTCTCGCCCATCCTGGAACTGGACCTATGACCGAATCACCCATCCCGCCGACCGCTCCGGACGGGGATGTCGCCACCGTCGAACGGGCTGAAGCCTTGTGGCTCGAGGCCGTGACCGCCGCTGTGCCGCATGCGATGCGCCGTCTGATGCACCCCGAGTGCGTCGTCGTGCACGCCGCAGCAGGGCATATCGACGCCGCGGAGACCTTCCTCCAGCACACGGCCGACATGGGCCGGGTCAAAGAGATCAAGACATACGACGTCACTGTGCGACGGTTCGACGGGGTGGCGATCGTGAGCTGTCTGCAGGAGATGCACGTCGCCTACTTCCCCGACCGCGCGCCGTTCGCCGTTCGCCGTCCAGGACGCCACCACGCGGGTGTGGGTGCTCAACGAGGCCGGGTGGCAGCTGGTCCATATGCAGTTGGGGCGCCGTCAGTTGCCGGGGTGATCCTCGTCCGTCGTCTCGCCGGCGCCCTGCGGGGGGACCGTCCGGCTCCCCGGTCCGTCCTGGGGAGCCTCGGCGAGTGTGTGGACCAGGCGTGCCAGCTGTTCGGCGTAGCGGTCGATGAACTCCGGGGAGGCCGGATCCGCGCCGGTGACGGTCGCGGCGAGCTGCGGCAGGATCTCCGGCGCCATCGCCGCGGTGAAGAACGCCAGCGTCAACGCACCGATATCCAGATCGGCCCGGATCTCGCCCCGCGCCTGCCTTCTGCGGGTTTCGTCGACGACGTCG
>NZ_JBVIPA010000003.1:277201-428983 GCF_055578365.1 Streptomyces sp. NPDC033131 | reverse complement strand
GCCCCTCAAACGGGCCCAGCACCGCAACTGGACACCACCCGCACCGGACACCCTCACCATCACTCGGCGAGACAGAACTTAAGTCACCGGCATTGGGGCTAGCCGCGGGCCGCCTCCGGGTACAGGCGTACCCAGCCCTCCCAGGCGGAGATGATCATGTCCTGGACGTCGTGCTTGGCCTTCCAGCCCAGTTCGGCGGAGGCCCGGTCGGCGGAGGCGACGACGCGGGCCGGGTCGCCCGGGCGGCGTGGGGTGACCGTCGGGGGGCGGTCGTAGCCGGTGAGGGCGTTGATGCGGTCGATCATCTCGCGGACCGAAACGCCTTCCCCGCGGCCGATGTTGAGGGTGAGGTCACGGCCGGGGGCGGCCTGGAGGGCGCGGGCCGCCGCGACATGGGCCTCGGCGAGGTCGACGACGTGGATGTAGTCCCGTACGCAGGTCCCGTCCGGTGTCTCGTAGTCGTCGCCGAAGATGCGCGGGGGCGCGTGGTCCGTGAGCTTCTCGAAGACCATGGGGATCAGGTTGAAGACACCGGTGTCCGCGAGTTCGGGGCTCGCCGCGCCCGCCACGTTGAAGTACCGCAGCGACGCCGTGGACAGGCCCGTCGCCCGGCCCGTCGCCCTGACCAGCCACTCGCCGGCCAGCTTCGTCTCGCCGTACGGCGACATGGGCACGCAGGGCGTCTCCTCCGTCACCAGGCCGCCGTGGCGCTCGGTGTCCGGCATGCCGTAGACGGCCGCGGAGGAGGAGAAGACGAAGGACGGCACGCGCGCCTCCGACACGGCCACAAGGAGGACGCGCAGGCCCTCGACGTTCTGCCGGTAGTAGTGCAGCGGCAGGTCCATCGACTCGCCCACCTGCTTCTTCGCCGCCAGATGGACCACACCGGTGACCTCGTGGTCGGCGAGGGTGCGGGCCAGGCGTTCGCCGTCCAGGGTCGAGCCCACCACCAGCGGTACGTCCTCGGGGACGCGCTCGGCGATGCCGGTGGACAGGTCGTCGTACACCACGGTCCGCTCGCCCGCCTCGGTCATCGCCCGTACGACATGTGCCCCGATGTAACCGGCGCCGCCGGTGATCAGCCAGGTCATGTGCGGCCGTCCCCTCGTCAGTTGGCCTGTGGTGGTGCGTGTCGCCTGCGCGTGCCGGGTGCGGTTCGGCTCCCGTCATCAGTGAAGCAGGCGGCGCGGTCCGGTGCGGGTGACCGTGACGACTCGGTGTGGAGGGACGGCGACTCCCCGTGCCGGGTCGGGCACCCCGGCGGGTGGCCGGGTCGGGCGGCCCCGCTACTCGCGGCCCGCCATCTCCTCCAGCGCCGCCGCATCCAGTGTCGACGTGAGCTGGTCGAGGCGTTCGCGCAGCTCGCGCAGTTCGTCGAGGTCGAAGCCGGTCGCCTGGAAGATCCGGCGCGGTACCCGGAGTGCCGGCTCGCGCAGCGCGGCGCCCTCCTCGGTCAGCCGCACCTCCACGGAGCGCTCGTCGCGGGCGCTGCGCTCCCGTCGGACCAGGCCGGCCGCCTCCAGGCGCTTGAGCAGCGGCGACAGCGTGCCGGAGTCGAGGCGCAGGTGTTCGCCGAGTTTCTTCACGGGGGTCTTGCCCCGCTCCCACAGCACCAGCATCACCAGGTACTGCGGGTAGGTCAGCCCGAGGTCCTTGAGGAGCACGCGGTAGACGCCGTTGAACGCGCGCGAGGCGGCGTGCAGGGAGAAGCAGATCTGGCCGTCGAGGCGCAGCCAGTTCTCTTCCTGGGCTGTGGCGGCAGCTGATGCGCTGGAGGGGGTCGGCGTGCGGGTCATGCCTCCAGGATAGCGCCAGCGAGCCATTCAATTGTGCACAACTGAATTGTGTGCTCTACTAGTGGTCGTGCGGCGGCCGGACAGGCCGCCGAGACGTGACTCGAGAGGGATGGATTTCCATGGACGCGCTCTACACCGCTGTCGCCACCGCCACCCACGGCCGGGACGGCCGTGCCGTCTCCTCCGACGGCACCCTGGACCTCGCGCTGGGCATCCCGGTGGAGATGGGCGGCAACGGGCAGGGCACCAACCCGGAGCAGCTGTTCGCCGCCGGTTACGCCGCCTGCTTCGGCAGCGCCCTCGGCCTGGTCGGCCGGCAGGCCAAGGTCGACGTCAGCGACGCCGCCGTCACCGCCGAGGTCGGCATAGGCAAGCAGGGCGAGGGCTTCGGCCTCAAGGTCACCCTCCGCGTCGAGCTGCCCGACACCGTGGACGAGGCGGCCGGCCGCAAGCTGGTCGAGCAGGCCCACCAGGTCTGCCCCTACTCCAACGCCACCCGCGGCAACATCGAGGTCGACCTCGTCATCGAGTAACCCCCGGTCGGACACACAGAGTCGCACTCCGAGGCTCACGCTCAGCGCGTGGGCCTCGCTGCCGTCGGCCCCGCGCCGGCACCGCCCCTGCCCGCTCCACGCCATCACCGAGTGGGCGGACGGCGGCGGTGCGCTCGGCGCGGGTCGACGTCCGGGCGAGGCCGTCGCGGACGTCCGCGAGCCGCCTCGCCCTGGGAGCCGGACGACCTGACACGGCTGGGACGCCGGACCCGGCCGCTCGTCACCCCAGCGAGTGGGCCCGTTCGGCGCGGTCCTGCGCGGGCAGCGTCACCGGCTCCCGGACGACTCGCTCCAGCAGCAGCGGCACCCCGAGTACCGGCAGCAGCCACGCCAGCACCATCAGCCGGTCGCCCCAGATGTTGATGTCCGGGTGCCCGGCCTGCGTGAGGACCCCGGTGAAGGCGGCCGCCACCAGGAACCCGCCGAACGCCCGGCGGTGTCCTCGCAGCGCGCCCCACGCCCCCGCCGCCAGGGCCGCCGCGAACAGCGGCTGCCACAGCTGCCGACGCAGCCACTCCGTCCAGAAGTTCGCCTGCAGATGCAGGAACTCCGGCCACGGCCGGGTCCGGTCGGGCCGGGTGAAGTGGTTGGCGAGCAGATCCTGGACGCTCTCGGACGCGGACGGGTAACGCAGCACCCTCGCCAGCAGCAGCGTCCCGACCACCGCGCAGCAGCCCACGCCCGCGAGCGCCACGACCCCACGTCCCACGTCCCGCTCCCGCCCCCGGCGCCGTACGCCGATCACCAGCCCCGCCCCCGCCAGGCTCAGCCCCAGAAACAGTGCCTGCGAGTGCTTCACCGTGAACAGCGCCGCCAGCGAGCCGCCCACCAGCACCAGACCGGCCCGCGTCCGATGCCCGTGCAGCACCAGCGCGCACCCCCACACCGCCGCCAGGGTCAGCGCCAGCAGCAGGCCCTCGGTCATCGGCCGCATGGCGGTCGTGCCGCACGGCAGCACGTAGTACAGCGCCTGACCGGTCAGCGCGAGCGGCACCGGCAGGGACAGCGTGCGCAGGATCAGGAACGCCAGGATCCCGCCCGCGACGGTGATGACGACACCCGCCGCCCACATCCCCCAGATCACGCCGAGCACGGTGACGAACGGCAGCAGGAACACCGGGTATCCGGGACGCGCCTCGAAGATCCGCAGGAACCGCTCGGAACTGAACGGCGCGGTGTGCCCGCCCGTCTGCCCCGCCCGCATCCGCGCGTCCACCTCCCGCCAGGCCGTGGCCCGGCAATCCGTCCTGACCTGCCGACGCGGATCCGGCGCGTGGAAGCGCACGACGTCCACCTTCTGCCGGCGGTACGCCGTCGACGCCTCGCCCGCGCAGGCGTATTCGATGGTGGCGGCCGCCGCCTCCCGCTTGCTGTCGCCGCGCAGGTCCAGGGCGTACGACAGGTAGTTCTTGGTGTCGGGGGTGTCCCGGCCGGTGACGTTCGCGAGCTGGAGCACGGCGAACACCGTGGCCAGCGCCAGCACCCAGGTGCGTGGCCTCATGAGCACACCGGCAGGTCACGGCCCGCGGCGGCCACCGACACCTCGTGGCCGACCGCGGCCGATCCGGGCGGCCCCCACCCGTACGCCCCGGGGGAGCCGGTCGCGTCGCAGACCGGGACCAGGAGGGACCGCCGGCCCACGACCCCGTCGACGCGGCCGCCGGGCCGTCCCCCAGGGCGCCACGTGGACGGCCGGGTCGGGGTCGGCCGCGAAGGACTGGAGGGCATGCGAACTCCCCGGAGCGAAAACGGCGTTCAGACGCGGTCGACGACGGCCAGCGGTGCGACGGCCAGCGGTGCGAGGGCCCGCGGTGGGACGGCCTGCGGTGGGACGGCGTACGGACCGGCGGTCTGCGGTACGACGGCGGGCAGGTCGAGGCCCCGCGGATCGACGGCCGGCGCTCCGACGGCCGGTGGGGCGGCGGGCGGCACGGTGGCCAGTGGCGGGCGTCCGAGAGCCGCCGTCGCGGACGGCACGGGGTGGCGCTCGTCGAGCGGCACGACCGGCGGCAGGTCCGTCTCTCCCAGCACCACATGGCGTACGACCCGCTCGGCGGCGCGTCCGTCGTCGTACGGGCAGAACCGCTCCCGGAACGCCGACCGCAGCTGGGCGGAGCGCGAGCCGCGCCAGTGACCGGTGGCGAAGATGTCGATCAGCTCGTCCTCGCTGCGCGCGACCGCGCCCGGCGCGAACGACCGCAGGTCGACGTAGGTGCCGCGAGCCGCCTCGTACGCCTCCCGGTCGTCCGCGAGGAGCACGATCGGCCGGTCGAGGTTGGCGTAGTCGAACATGATCGACGAGTAGTCGGTGACCAGCACGTCCGAGGCGAGGCAGAGCTGCTCGACGCTCGGGTGGTCGGTGACGTCGATGACCCGGTCCGCCGATCCGGCCGTCAGGGGCTCGCCGTAGGCGTGATGGGCGCGGGCGAGGACGACGTAACGGGGACCGAGAGTGCGCAGGACGCGCTCCAGGTCGAGGGCCGCGTGCTGGCTGCGGCGGTGGTCGCGGCGGGTCGGCGCGTACAGGATCGCGACCGAGCCCTCCGGGACGCCGAGGGTCTCCCGCAGCCGGGACACGTGCGCGGAGGTCGCCTGCTGGAAGACGTCGTTGCGGGGCTGGCCGTACTCGAGCGTGCGGTAGCGGCCGGGGAACACGCGCTCCCAGGTCAGGGTCGAGTGGCGGTTGGCGGTCAGGACGTGGTCCCAGGTGTCGACGCCCCGCAGGAGCTCCGCGAAGTCCGTGCCGCGGGCGGCCGCCGGGCGCTCCTGGAGGTCGAGGCCCATGTGCCCCAGCGGGGTTCCGTGCTGTGTCTGGAGGAGGACTTGGCCGGGGCGCTTGACCAGGCGGCGGTCGAAGTCGACGTTGCTGACCAGGTACTTGGAGCGGGCGAGGGCCGTCCAGTAGGCGGCCGTGCCGGGCCTGACGCGGCGGGTGGCGGACGGGATCGTGTGGTGGTGTTCGGGGCGGGCGACCCAGGACGTGCGGATGTGCGGGGCGTGGGTGCGGAACGCGTTCTCCAGGGCGCCCGGATTGCAGCCGTGACCGCGGCCGTCGTACGCGGTGAAGACGGCGCGGTCGGCGCGCAGCGGGAGACGGCGCTGGACGCGGTAGTGCAGCCGGAGCGCGCCGGAGCGCAGGGTCTTCAACAGACGGATGAGGGCCTTGACGCTGCGGCGGCGCAGGGCCGACGCCCGTTGCAGGGTGCGGAACGTGCGGTGCAGGCCCAGCCGGACCAGGGCGTGCCGCAGCCGGGAGCGCAGCGGGACCGGATGGCCGGGGGCGTGGTGGCGACGGCAGTGGGCGCGGGCCTGGCGCAGGAACTCGGCGCGCGCGTCGCGCGGCAGCCGGTCGCCGTGGGCGAAGACCGCCGTCAGGTGGTTGACCATGCGGCGGAACAACATCGGCCGCCACCGCGCCAGTTCGGGGCGCTGCTCGACGTACGCGAAGACACGGTCGTACTGCTCGAAGAGGTCGAAGTGGCGGCGGCTGGTGGTGCGGGTGATGCTCCCCCGCCGGCGCTGCCGGTAGTGGACGCAGACCCGGTCGAGGGTGGCGATCGACTCGGCGGCCATGAGGACCGGGTACGTCCACGGGACGTCCTCGTAGAGGCCGGACGGGAACGTGAAGCCCTCGCGCTCGACGAACTCCCGGCGGTACGTCTTGTTCCACACGACCGTCAGCAGCTTGAGCAGGCCCGGGCGGTCCTCCAGGCCGAAGGAAGCCGGGCCGCGTTCGGTGAGCTGGATCGCGGCCTGGTTGCGGACGGTCCGGCCCGACCAGTCGACGCGCGCGTAGTCGTGGACCAGGACGTCCGGCTCGCCGGTCTCCTTCAGGCGGTCGGCGATCGCCCGCAGCGCGTGCGGGGTGAGGGTGTCGTCGCCGTCCAGGAAGAGCAGGTAGTCGCCGGTCGCCACGCGCAGCCCGGTGTTGCGGGCGGCGCCCAGGCCCTGGTTCCGCGGCAGCCGCACGGGCCGTACGCGAGGGTCACGGGCCGTGAACTCGTCGATGATCGCGCCGCAGGCGTCCGGCGAGCCGTCGTCGACCGCGATCAGTTCCAGATCCGCATACGACTGGGAGAGCACCGAATCCAGGCACTCGTGCAGGTAGGCCTGAACCTTGTACGCGGGGACGATGACACTGAACCTGGGCAAGGGGACATCCAAGGGTCGTCGCGGGCGTTCTGCCCGGGAACGGCCGAAGGGATGATTTGGTTACGAAACGTTAGGGCATGTGGGGGACGATGGGGAGACGGCGGGGAGACGAAGGGGGCGGACCGGTGCGGCCCGCCCCCTGAACGTGACTGTCCGTGCTGCCTACTTGACCGCGCCCGCCATCACGCCCGACACGAACTGCCGCTGGAACGCGAAGAACACGGCCAGCGGTACCACCATGGAGATGAACGCGCCGGGTGCCAGGACGTCGATGTTGTTGCCGAACTGGCGGACCTGCGTCTGCAGCGCGACCGTGATCGGCTGGCTGCCGGAGTCGGAGAACACCAGCGCGATCAGCATGTCGTTCCACACCCACAGGAACTGGAAGATGCCCAGGCTCGCGATCGCCGGCGCGCCCAGCGGCATCACGACCCGGGCGAACAGGCGCAGTTCACCGGCGCCGTCGAGCCGGGCCGCCTCCAGCAGTTCCCGGGGGATCTCCGCGAAGAAGTTCCGCAGCAGGAACACCGCGAAGGGCAGACCGAAGCCGGTGTGGAACAGGACCACGCCGAAGATCGAGCCGAACAGGCCCAGCTTGCCGAAGAGTTCGGCGATCGGGATCAGCGCCACCTGCACCGGCACGACCAGCAGGCCGACCACGCCCAGGAACCACCAGTCGCGGCCCGGGAACTCCATCCACGCGAACGCGTAGCCCGCGAGCGCGCCGACGACGACGACCAGCACCGTCGCCGGGACCGTGATCAGCACGGTGTTCACGAGCGAGTTGGTGATGTCGCTGTTCTGCAGGAGCTTGTCGTAGCTCTCGAAGGTGAGTTGGGACGGCTCGGCGAAGACGTTCCACCAGCCGCTGGCGGTCATCTCCTCCGGCGGGCGCAGCGAGGAGATCAGCAGGCCGATCGTCGGCACCAGCCAGAACAGGCCGACGATGATGAGGAACACGCGCATCAGACCGCCGCTGACGCCCTCTGCGAGGCGTGAACCGAGGGACCGTTTGGCCTTCACGTTCTCGACCGGCGCCGTTTTGCCGACCCTGTCCGTATGTGTGGTCATCGCCGCACCTCCCGCCTGAGCCTGCGGATGTTGAACCACATCACCGGGATGACGAGGAGGAGCAGGAACACCGAGATGGCGCTGGCGATGCCCGGCTGGTCCTCGGAGAAGCCCTTGCGGTACAGCTCCAGCGCCAGGACGTTCGCGTCGTCCTGCGAGGAGCCCGGGGCGATGATGAAGACCAGGTCGAAGATCTTCAGCACGTTGATCATCAGGGTGACGGCGACGACCGCGAGGACGGGCGCGAGCAGCGGGACCGTGACCCGCCGGAACACCTGCCACTCGTTCGCCCCGTCCACGCGGGCCGCTTCCAGGAGTTCACGGGGCATCCCCGCCAGCCCGGCCGCGATCAGCACCATCGCGAACCCCGCCCACATCCAGATGTACGACCCGATGATCGCGGGCGTGACCAGCGACGGGCCGAGCCAGTCCAGGCCGTTGTAGGCCTCCTTGAAATTGCTCGCGGGGAGCCGGAGCTGGGCCCCGTCGGCCTTCTCGGACAGGGTGAACGTGCCGTCGTCGGCGGCCTTCGTGGACTCCACGACCTTGCCGTCCTTGACGGCCTCGATCTTCATGCCGGGGTAGCCGACCTCGCTCGGGTCGGGCGCGCCGAGCGTGCCCACACCCTTGCCGCGGGTGAAGTCCTGCCAGGTCGTGCCGGTGATCTTCCCGGGCTCGGCCTGCGGCGCCACGGCCTTCTTCGCGTCCCCCGGCATCTGGTCGGGGGCGACGCCCACGAGGGGCAGTGTGACGGTGTCACCGGTGCGGACCGTCGCCTTGGTGACGAAGCTCCCCCCCTGCGCTATGAGCGGCGAATCGCGGCCCGGGTGCGCCTTCGGGAACGCGGACGCCTCGGTGAACGTGTCGTGCACGCCCACCCACACCGCGTTCGCCACGCCCTTGTCCGGATCCTGGTCGTAGACGAGACGGAAGATGATGCCCGCCGCCAGCATCGAGATCGCCATCGGCATGAAGACGACCAGCTTGAACGCCGTGCCCCAGCTCACCCGTTCGGTCAGCACCGCGAAGATCAGGCCGAGCGCGGTGGCGATCGTCGGGGCGAACACCACCCAGATGATGTTGTTCTTCAGGGCGGTGCGGATGCCGTCGTCGGTGAAGAGTGCCTCGTAGTTGTCGAATCCGGCGAAGCCGTTGCCGGACTGGTCGTAGAAGCTGCGGACGACCGAGTACCCGATCGGGTAGACCACGAGCGCGCCCAGCAGCACGAGAGCGGGCAGCAGGAACAGCGCGGCCACGCTCTTGCGGGTGCCGGTCACGCTCTTGCGCGACTTGGGAGCGGCAGGGGGCGGGGTGCCCCCTGCCGCATTGGCAGATGCCATCGCGTCAGCCGCCGTAGGCCGCCGCCGCGTCGGCCTCCAGTTTCTGCTGGGTGCCGGCGATGTCCGTCGGGTTCTTCAGGAAGTCCTGCAGTGCCTTCCACTCGCCCTTGCCGGGCGTGCCGCCGAAGGCCTGCGGGGCCTGGTCGGACATGTCGAAGCGGAAGTCGTCACCGGCCGCGATCAGCGCCTTGGCCATCCTCTGCTGCACCGCGTTCGGATACGCCGAGTCCGGCACGTTCTTGTTCGGCGAGAGGTAGCCGCCGAGCTTCGCCTGGACGGTCGCCGCGTCCGGGGAGGCGAGGAAGGTGGCCAGCGCCTGCGCCGCCTCGGAGTCCTTCAGGATCACCGCCGCGTCACCGCCGGAGACCACGGGCGCTATGTCGCCCACCGCCGGGAACGGGAACACCTTGGCGTCGGTGCCGACCTTCGCACCGGCCTGGACGATGTTGACCTGCGAGAAGTCGCCCTCGTAGACCATGCCCGCCTTCGGCTGGTCACCGCCGGTGAAGACCTGCGTCACCGAGGCCGGGAAGTCCGTCTGCAGTGCGCCGGTCGCGCCGCCCGCGACATAGTCCTTCTTGCCCCAGACCTGCGCCAGCGTGGTCAGCGCGTCCTTCACGGACGGGTCCGTCCACTTGATCTCGTGCTTGGCGAGCTGGTCGTACTTCTCCGGGCCCGCCTGGGAGAGATAGACGTTCTCGAACCAGTCGGTCAGGGTCCAGCCGTCCGCGCCACCGACCGAGAACGGCGTGACGCCGGAGTCGTAGACCGTCTGCGCGGTGGTCAGGAGCTCGTCCCAGGTCTTGGGCTCGGTGGCCCCCGCGTTCTCGAAGACCTGGGCGTTGTACCAGATCAGCGACTTGTTGGCGGCCTTGTAGTAGACGCCGTACTGCTTGCCGTCGACCTTGCCGATGTCCTGCCAGCCCTGGGAGTAGTTCTTCTGCAGTTCCTTCAGGCCCTCGGCACCGATGGGCTTGGCCCACTTCTTGTCGACGGCCTGCTTGATGGCGCCCGGCTGCGGGAGCATCGCGACGTCCGGCGGCTGGCCGCCCGCGATCTTCGAGCCGAGGAAGTTGACGATCGGGTCCTGGGCGGGCACGAAGGTCACCTTGGCGCCCGTCCGCTTCTCGAACTCCGAAAGCACCTTCTTGAAGTTGGCCTGCTCGGCACCGGTCCAGACGGCGGCCACCTCCAGGCTCTGCCCGTCCAGCTTGGGAAGGGTGACGCCGGTGCCGGTCTCCTGGGCAGTGGCAGTCGTGTCGCTGCCGCTGCTCTTGTCGTCGTCGCTGCCGCAGGCGGTGAGCGAGAGTGCGAGCGCTCCCGCCAGGAGGGTCGCTGCGGCTTTCGCGGCCCTGTTGTTCCGGTTCGTACTGCTCGTGCTTCGCATCACTGCCCCGTTCTTCGTGCCTCATCGAACGTTCGAGCGCTGTCCCGTGGATCTGGTCTACGCCTGACGGGTTGGGGGCGGCAAGAGCGCATCGCGTGTCAAGCCGGGGATCGTGACCCCCTCGTGACCAGGTGCGGGCGGTTGCGGCTCGCGTCTGCTGGGAGCGGCTGCCCCAGATCCCCGCTATCGGTCCGAACGGCCTCGCCCGCGCCGGAAGGGCTGAAATATGCCGACCCGGCGCTACAGGAGTGACGGCACCGCGGTCGCCGCGACCTCTCGTGCCGCCCGCTCCAGCGCACTGGCCAGCAGCGCCAGGTCCGTCGGGCCGTTGCCCAGTTCACGCACCGGGCGCCGGGTCGGCGGGTCGCCCATCCGGTCCCACTCCAGGGGCACGACCGTCGGCCGGAGGGTCGCCGTACGCGGGATGCGGCCCGTGACGCGGCCTCCCTGGAACGGAGTCGCCCGGCCGTCCGACCAGGTCAGGCGGCCACGCCCGGGGGCCGGTTCGTCGGGACCCGGGGTCGGGGTGTCCAGCGTGACGCGGAGGGTGGCCAGGCGTGCCGGATCCGACTGGACCGTACGGCCGCCGCTGCCGGCCGCGGCCACCAGGTGGACCCCGAGCCGCTCGCCGTCGCGGGCCACGGCCTCCAGGGCGCGTATCACCGAACCCGCCGCAGGCCTGCCCGGTGAGCCCAGCGCGGGGGAGACCAGCGCGTCCAGGTCGTCGACGACCACGACGAGGCGGGGCAGCGGCACCACGGCCGCCGCCTGCCGCCGGGCGGCCGCCGGCCGCAGCCGGATCGTGGAGCTGGAGGAGGCGTCCAGGTCCCCGTTGTGCTCCCCGGTGGCACCGGACACGCCCCGGGCCTGCGCCGTCCGCTGGGCGACTATGCGGCCCGACACCTCGCGTCCGGTGTGCCACTCGGCGAAGTCCAGCCGCCCGAGCAGCTCCGCGCGCCGCTTCAGCTCGGCGCTCAGCGACTGGGCGAACTCGCGCATGCGCACGGGGTCGTTGGCGGTGAGGTGGGTGGTGACATGGGGTACGTCCGTGCACACCCGCAGGCCCTCGCCGTGTCCGCCGGTGTCCGTGCCCACACTGTCCCGGCCGTCGATCAGCACCATGCTCAGCCGGTCGGGCCGCTCGGCGGCGGCCAGCGAGGCGACGACGGCCCGCAGCAGCTCCGTACGTCCGCTGCCCGACGGTCCCTCGATCAGCAGGTGCGGGCCCTCCAGGGCGAGGTCCACGCAGACCGGGCCGCGCGGTCCGGCCCCGAGCACGGCCCAGGCCCGCCCGCCGAGCGACTCCGTGTCGTCGGCCGCGTCCGCCCAGCGGGCCATCAGCGACGCCGGGGTGGCCCGGGCCAGCCCCAGCTCGTCCAGCAGCCTGGCCGCGGGGGGCAGCGGTGCCGACACGCGCGCGTGCCGCTCACCGGCGGTGCCCTCCGCCCGCAACGGTGCCAGCGCCCGCGCGAACCGCTCGGCCCAGGCGAGCGAGACGGCGTCCACGGCGGCGACCGTGCCGTGGCCCACCGGGCCGACGGGAGTGGAGGAGGCGGCGGGGGTGGAGGCAGCGGTGGTACCGGCGGGTGTGGCGGAACCGTCCGTCGTGGCCCGCGCCACCCGCATCAGTCGCAGGGCCGTCGCCACGTCGCCACTGAGCAGCGCCACGGCACCGCACTCGCGGAACGCCGGTGCCGCCGCGCAGGCCGCCTCGTACGTCTCCGTCACCGGCGACGCGGGCGAGGCGGGTGCCGTCTCGGCGAGGCACACGACGTGTATGCCCGCCCGCGGCCCCTCCAGCGTCAGCCGCGCCACCGCCTCGCGGACGGCGGCGCCACCGGGATCGCCGTCCACGACGACCATGGTGTACGGCCCGGGGAAGCCGGCCCCGTCCTGGTCCGCGGTGTCCTCGTCCCGGGCCCAGGAAGGGCGCCGGTTCGCACCGCGGGACGGCTGCGGGCGGTCGCCGGAGCCCTTCACCTCGGAGTCGGCGCCCTGCACGTCATTGCCATTGCCATTGCCGTTGTCACCGGCTCCTGTGGTGTCCGCCCGCCGGTCGGTGTGCGTGCGCGTCGGCCTGTGTCCCGGGGCCGACTCCGTCAGCTGGTCCAGGTGGTCCTCCAGGCGGCGGAGGAGTTCGTCGGTGCGGACCTTGGCCTGTTCGCGGTCGTAGGCGAGGAGGAGACGGCAGTCCTGGCCGTGTCCCGGGCGCAGATGCGGGAGCCAGCCCAGCCAGGCCCACTCGGCGGTGCGCTCCGCCACCGGGCGGGAGCGGTCCGCGCTGATCAGAACGATTTCCAGGGCGTCGGGGGAGTGCAGCGCGGCGAGCTGGGCGACGACCGCGCGGGCCAGCCCGGCGAGCCGCTCGCGCGGTCCGGCCAGCCCCAGTGCCCCGGCCTCGCGCAGATCGGCGGTCACCGGCACGGCGGGCAGCAGGCCCGAGCCGTCGGGCGCCGCCCGGTCCGCAGTGCCGAGCCGCACCGTGAGTGCTTCCGGGTGGCCCGGCCCGCGCTCCCACAGCCGAGGACCGGGGCCCAGTGCCGTCAGCAGCAGCGCCGCCGGGTCCGGCCAGGTCTCGGGGGCCTGGGAGGGCGGGGCCGGGGGTGCCGTCTGCGCTGCGACGGAGACGCTGTCCTCGGTCTCGTCGTACGCTCCGCGTCCGGCCGGCTCCTGTTCGCCGCGCCCGCCGGTCAGCCGCCGCGCCCACGCCGAGAGCCCGCCGCGTTTCCGCAGGCCGGGCGGTACGTCGGTCCCCCGGAGCGGGGTTCCTTTGCGGCGGTCCGCTCCGGCGCCGGGGGAGGCGGCGGCAGCGGGGCCCGTCCCGGCGCCCGCCTCACCGGGGCCGGAGCCCTGGCCGTCTCCCCGGGCGTACCGGGTGTCGTCGCTCACGCGGGTGCCGTGCTCGGCGGCCCCGGACGGGCCCGCGGGGGTCCGTCCGCCGTATCCGGCCATCGTGCCGGAGGTGCCGCCCGCCGTACCTGCCCCGAACCGCCCGGCGTGGGTGGTCCCGCTGTCGCCGGAGCCGTCCCGGGGGACGGCGCTCGTCCGGCCGTAGGGCCCTGCCGCCCCGGTCTCGATGTGCGGCGCCCCGCCCTGGCCCGGTACGACGGGCGGAGGTTCGACGGGGCTGTGGCCCTGTGCGCCGGGGGTGCCGGCCGAGGCACCCCAGCCGGCCGAGCCGTACCGGTGATGCGTCCTGCCGGAGGGGCCGGACGGGCCTGAGTGGACGGGTGCGCCCTCGGACCCGGGTGCCTGGGCGGGGCCGTCCCCGGCACCGCCGCCGGTGGGCACCCGCACCTGCCCCTCCCCGTCGGGAGTCGTCCGCACCCGCGCTCCCGGACCGCCGGCCGGGGCCAGCCGCAGGGCCGACTCGCCGATCCGCAGCAGCGCACCCGAGGTGAAGCGGATGGGGCGGGCACCCACGCGGGTGCCGTCGAGCGAGGTGCCGTTCGTGGAGTCGAGGTCGGCGACCGACACGCGGCCGTCGGGGCCGACGGTGACCGCGCAGTGCAGGCGGGAGACGTCCGGGTCGTCGAGCGGGACGTCGGCGTCGGCGGAGCGGCCGATGTGGATCTGCCCGCCGTGCAGGAGGTGGACCCCGCCCGCGTCCGGGCCCGCGACCACGTGGAGCTGGGTCGGCGCGTCGTCCAGCTCGGGATGCGCCTCCGGTTCGCCGGGGGCGCCCAGGGACAGCACGGCGCCGTCGATCAGCGGGGGCTCGCCCAGGGTGCACCGCTGGGCGTCGAGCCGCTCCGCACCGGCGTACAGCACGACCGGGCCGCCGCCGGCCTCCCGGCTCCGCTCCAGCGGCGCTCCCGCGTCCGCGGGGACCGCCGAGGCGAGCGCCGACGCCACCGCGGCCAGAGCCGTGCCCGCGGGCGCGGTGACCAGCACGTCGCAGCTCGCGGCGCGGCCCTGGGCGCGGTCGGGCGGGCCCAGCGGGTCTACGACGGTCAGCCGGATCTGCATCGCCGTCAGCGGTCCCTTCTGCGCGGGCACCCGGGACGAGGACGAAGCCCTCCGCGGTCCCACGCCACGGACTTCCCCCACCACCACGAGCACGTCGGCCAGTACTGGAGGCATCCTCGCACCTGCCACTGACAACACGCCCGCCGCCCGGCATCAAATGATCTTGATTGGTCGGCTCTGCCCGCAAAAGTGCCTGACCAGTGCCCGACCCGCGACCACTTGAGATCACTCAGGCGCGGCTGTGGCAACCAACGGGATCGAGTCGAGCGTCTTTCCTTCGAACGGGTACGGGAACCGCTACGTAAGACGCACAGAAAGACGACACCGCTCTGCTCCGGACCACAGCACTACAGTGGGTCGGAACACCCATAGCACGCCGGACACCGGTGTAGGTGCCAGGTAAGCAAGCAGGTAAGCCAGCAACAGGGAGCGCATGACGTGCGGCCGGTAGGCAGCAAGTACTTCCTCGAGGAGCCGCTCGGACGCGGCGCCACGGGGACCGTCTGGCGAGCCCGCCAGCGCGAGACCGCGGGTGCCGAGGCGGCCGTGCAGGGCCAGCCCGGCGAGACCGTCGCGATCAAGGTCCTCAAGGAGGAACTCGCGAGCGATCCCGACATCGTGATGCGGTTCCTGCGGGAGCGCTCCGTCCTGCTCCGCCTGACCCACCCGAACATCGTGCGGGTGCGCGACCTGGTCGTCGAGGGTGATCTGCTCGCCCTGGTCATGGACCTCGTCGATGGCCCCGACCTGCACCGCTACCTGCGTGAGAACGGCCCCCTCACGCCCGTCGGCGCCGCCCTGCTCACCGCCCAGATCGCCGACGCGCTCGCCGCCAGCCACGCCGACGGCGTCGTCCACCGCGACCTGAAGCCCGCGAACGTCCTGCTCAAGCAGTACGACGGCCAGATGCACCCGATGCTGACCGACTTCGGCATCGCGCGCCTCGCCGACTCGCCCGGCCTCACCCGCACCCACGAGTTCGTCGGCACGCCCGCGTACATCGCGCCCGAGTCCGCCGAGGGCCGCCCGCAGACCTCCGCCGTCGACATCTACGGCGCCGGCATCCTGATGTACGAGCTGGTCACCGGCCGTCCCCCGTTCGGCGGAGGCTCGGCCCTCGAAGTCCTGCACCAGCACCTCAGCGCCGAACCGCGCCGCCCGTCCACGGTCCCCGACCCGCTCTGGACGGTCATCGAGCGCTGCCTGCGCAAGAGCCCCGGCGAGCGCCCCAGCGCCGAGAACCTCGCGCGCGCCCTGCGCACCGTCGCCGAGGGCGTCGGCGTGCACGCGAACTCCGCGCAGATCGCCGCCGCGGAGGCGGTCGGCGTGCTGCTGGCACCCGACCCGGCCCCGGCGGCCGTCCCGGGCGCACCCGGTGCCGCCGACCCGACGCAGGTGCTGCAGCACGGCGCGGGCGCCTACGACCCGAACGCCTACGACCCGAACGCCGCGACCAGCGTCATGCCGCACACCGGCGCCCCCGGCGGTCCCGGGGCTCCTGTGGGTGCCGCCGACCCCACCGCCGTCATGCCGCAGCACCCACCGGGCGGGCAGCAGGGCCAGCAGCCTGGCCGGCCCGAGGACCCGCATCCCTGGCAGAACCAGCTGCGAGCCGCCCGCGACCGCAACGAGCAGACGCAGGTCCAGTACCTCGACCCCAGCCAGGACCCGCTGCGCCGCCGTCCCCAGCGGCAGGCCGCCCGGCCGCAGGAGCCGCCGCGTCCCCAGCAGCAACGGCCCCCGCAGCCCGGCTACGGCAATCCGCAGCAGCAGCAGCCGCAGCCGCAGCAGTACGCCCCGCAGCAGCAGCCCCAGCGCCGGCAGCAGCGCCGTCAGCAGCCCGAGCCGCCGCAGCGGTACGCGCCGCCCCCGCAGCCGGAGCCCCAGCGCCCCGCGCGCGAGCCCCGTGCGCCGCGGCAGCGCAGCGCCAACCCGATGAAGATCCCCGGGCTCGGCTGCCTCAAGGGGTGCCTGTTCACGATCGTCATCCTGTTCGTCGCGGGCTGGCTGGTCTGGGAGCTGAGCCCGTTGCAGGAGTGGATCGGCACGGGCAAGAGCTACTGGCAGCAGATCGGAGACATGTTCGACACGGTTTCCGGGTGGATCGGGGACCTGAGCGGGAGCTCCTCCGGCCAGTAGCGGCCCCCGAACCGGAGTGACTGAGGGGATTTGTCGACACCCAGTGGGTGATTTCCGTCTCCGCGGTGAAGGTTGGCTCTTCCGGCGCGTAGCTTTATCGGCAACACGCGTCTGTAGGAGCAGCCTTGGCACGGAAGATCGGCAGCCGGTACACCGCCCACCAGATCCTCGGGCGGGGCAGCGCCGGCACGGTGTGGCTGGGCGAGGGACCCGAGGGTCCCGTCGCCGTCAAGCTGCTGCGCGAGGACCTCGCGTCCGACCAGGAACTCGTCGGACGCTTCGTGCAGGAGCGCACGGCCCTGCTCGGTCTGGAGCATCCCCACGTGGTGTCCGTGCGCGACCTGGTCGTCGACGGCAACGACCTCGCGCTGGTCATGGACCTCGTCCGGGGCACCGACCTGCGCACCCGGCTGGACCGGGAGAAGCGGCTCGCGCCCGAGGCGGCCGTCGCGATCGTCGCGGACGTCGCGGACGGGCTGGCGGCGGCGCACAAGGCCGGGGTCGTCCACCGGGACGTCAAGCCGGAGAACGTGCTCCTCGACATGCAGGGCCCGCTGGGCCCCGGCGGATCCCATCCGGCGCTGCTGACGGACTTCGGCGTGGCCAAGCTCATCGACTCGCCGCGCCGGACCCGAGCCACGAAGATCATCGGCACGCCGGACTACCTGGCACCGGAGATAGTGGAAGGCCTGCCGCCGAGAGCCTCGGTGGACATCTACGCACTGGCCACGGTCCTGTACGAGCTGCTGGCGGGCTTCACGCCGTTCGGCGGGGGACACCCCGGTGCCGTCCTGCGCCGCCACGTCACGGAGACGGTCGTCCCCCTCCCCGGTATCCCGGACGAGCTCTGGCAGCTGATCGTGCAGTGCCTGGCCAAGGCGCCGGCCTCCCGGCTGCGGGCCTCCGAGCTGGGCGCGCGGCTGCGGGAGCTGCTGCCGATGCTGGCGGGCATGCCGCCGCTGGACGTGGACGAGCCGGATCCCGAGTCCGAGGAGGAGCAGGGCGAGGACCCGCCCTCGGACGAGCCGGCGTCGCCGACGCCGGTACGGCGACGGGGCGCGGTGCCGCTGGTACCGGGCGCGAAGCCGGCCGACTCCAACCGGGACACACATACGTCGATGCGGGTGCCCGCGCCGGACGAGCTGGCCGGGGGCGCGCGGGGCACCGCCCGTGCGCCACGGGCCGCGGGCGCCCCCCGACCCGGTTCTGCCCGGCACCGGGCGGCCACCCGGCGGCGGCGTGTCGTGCTGGGCGTCGCTGCGGTGGTCCTGGTCGCCGCAGCCGGCGTCGGCACCTGGGCGGCCACCTCTGGCGACCCCGGCACGCCCCGGGACGGCCGGAACTCGTCCCCGGCGACACCCTGACGCCGAGGGGCTCCGCCCCCCGGACTCCGACCGAGCCGGTTGGCGGGGTGGGCGAAGGGCGGAGCCCCCGGTCGACGCCCGCACCGGCGCCCCCCGCTTGGCGGAGCCGTTAGGCTGGAGGCGTGGCAGTCGTCGATGTATCCGAAGAGCTCAAGTCCCTCTCCTCGACCATGGAGTCGATCGAGGCCGTTCTGGACCTCGACAAGCTGAGGGCAGACATCGCCGTGCTCGAGGAGCAGGCGGCCGCGCCGTCCCTGTGGGACAACCCGGACGAGGCGCAGAAGGTCACCAGCAAGCTCTCCCACCTCCAGGCCGAGGTCAGGAAGGCGGAGACGCTGCGCGGACGGATCGACGATCTCTCCGTGCTGTTCGAGATGGCCGAGGAGGAGGACGACCCGGACACCAAGGCCGAGGCCGAGTCCGAGCTCGTCGCCGTCAAGAAGGCGCTGGACGAGATGGAGGTCCGCACGCTGCTCAGCGGTGAGTACGACGCGCGTGAGGCGCTCGTCAACATCCGCGCGGAAGCCGGTGGCGTCGACGCCGCCGACTTCGCCGAGAAGCTGCAGCGGATGTACCTGCGCTGGGCCGAGCAGCACGGCTACAAGACCGAGATCTACGAGACGTCGTACGCGGAAGAGGCCGGCATCAAGTCGACCACCTTCGCCGTGCAGATCCCGTACGCCTACGGCACCCTCTCCGTCGAGCAGGGCACGCACCGGCTCGTGCGGATCTCGCCCTTCGACAACCAGGGGCGGCGCCAGACCTCCTTCGCGGGCGTCGAGATCCTTCCCGTGGTCGAGCAGACCGACCACATCGAGATCGACGAGTCCGAGCTGCGGGTGGACGTGTACCGGTCGTCCGGGCCGGGTGGCCAGGGCGTGAACACCACCGACTCCGCGGTGCGGCTCACCCACCTCCCCACCGGCATCGTCGTCTCCTGTCAGAACGAGCGGTCGCAGATCCAGAACAAGGCGACCGCGATGAACGTGCTCCAGGCCAAGCTCCTCGAGCGGCGCCGCCAGGAGGAGCAGGCCAAGATGAACGCCCTCAAGGGCGACGGCGGCAACTCCTGGGGCAACCAGATGCGTTCATACGTCCTGCACCCGTACCAGATGGTCAAGGATTTGCGCACGGAGTTCGAGGTCGGAAACCCCGAGGCCGTGTTCAACGG
Source organism: Streptomyces sp. NPDC033131 (assembly GCF_055578365.1). Lineage (NCBI taxonomy): Bacteria > Bacillati > Actinomycetota > Actinomycetes > Kitasatosporales > Streptomycetaceae > Streptomyces > Streptomyces sp. NPDC033131. Next base: position 410,040 of record NZ_JBVIPA010000003.1, on the reverse strand, counting down.
CGAGATCGACGGGTTCCTGGAAGCCGGAATTCGCTGGCGCAAGCAGCAGGAGAAGTAAGTTTGTCGACAAGGCAACTGCCGCCCCTCCGGCGGCAGTTGCCTTTTGTGTGCCCGGATGTGTTCCCGATGTCTGGGTTTTACATCACACTCACACACTTCAATGTCCGGCATTGACCGCTTAGTTGGACAATGCGCGCGCAATGGCCTTGACGTTGCTTTGAAAAATGGGAAGGGTAAAGCGTGGCATGCGTATCTCTGGGGCGCATGTGAACCGGGGGGCCTTCAAGCGCAGCTACCTCCGTTGATCACGGCCCCCGAGCGCCGCCTCACTGACGATGAGCTACTGGGGGTAGCAACCAGATGACCAAGAAGACGCGGATCCGGATCGCGCGGATAGCCGCTGGCGCCGTGATCGCGGCCGGTGCCTCGCTGACCGCCGCCGGCGCCGCTTCCGCGCTGGAGATCGGCGTGACCGTGGACGAGAGCGGTGTCGGCGTGAACGTCGACCCCGGCCTCGACGACGAAACGCCTCCGGCCCCGACGGACCCGGGCATCCCGACCGAGCCCAACCCGACGGACCCGGGTCCGACGGACCCGGGCATCCCGACCGAGCCCGAACCGACCGCGACGGAGCCGACCGAGCCCACCGACGAGCCCACCGAGCCCACCGAGCCCACCGAGGACCCGACCGACCCGGGCAACGGGAACGGAAATGGGAACGGCAACGGCAACGGCAACGGGAACGGGAACGGGAACGGGAACGGCGGGGGCAACAGCAACACCGACCCCGACGGCGGCTCCGGCGACTCCGCCCAGGAGGAGGGCTCCTCGTCCCTCACCGACACCGGCACGGACACCTCGACCGACACGTCGGCCCAGGGCAGCGGTGAGCAGCTCGCCGAGACCGGTGCCGCGCAGACCACCTTCCTGGTGATCGGCGCCGCCACGATGATCGCCGGCGGTGTGGGCTTCCGCATCCTGCCGCGCCTCATGAGCGGCCGGAGCGGCGCGGCTGCCTGACGGTAGCCGTCTAGCGACAGACCGTGCGCACGCCGCACGGTGAAGGGCCCGGAGCGATCATCGCTCCGGGCCCTTCGTATGTCCTGGGACCGCGTCCTACGCGGTCTGGTGCGCCAGCAGCGCGACCGCCGCGATCAGTACCGCCAGCAATGTGATGAGCGCCATGGGGTTCAGACCCGCGAAAAGGTTGTCCTGCTGCAGCCGCTCGCGGTTCGCGCGGCACACATGGCACCGGCCCTCGATCACGGGCGCCGCACAGTTCGCGCATACCAGCCGGTCGTACGTCATGCGCTCGCCCTCCTTGCACCGGTTCCACGTACACAACGCCTGCGGGAACCCGAACGTTCCCCCTCCACTGTGCCAGGTTCCCCGCGATTCAGCGCGGGGTCCCGTGAGGCCGGGGCAGGCACAAAACGCACATCTGTCGCGCAACCCCAACCGGTGCCTGCGCTTGCGCACCGGGTTCGCGTATGGTCACGCTCATCTACCCCCGGCTACCCGTGGTGCATCCGTGATCCGATTCGACAACGTATCCAAGGTCTACCCCAAGCAGACCCGCCCCGCACTCAGGGATGTCTCCCTGGAAGTGGAGAAGGGCGAGTTCGTGTTCCTCGTGGGGTCCTCCGGCTCCGGAAAGTCCACCTTCCTGCGGCTGGTGCTCCGCGAGGAGCGGGCCAGCCACGGTCAGGTGCACGTTCTGGGCAAGGACCTCGCGCGCCTCACCAACTGGAAGGTGCCGCAGATGCGGCGGCAGTTGGGGACGGTGTTCCAGGACTTCCGGCTCCTGCCGAACAAGACGGTCGCCGAGAACGTGGCCTTCGCGCAGGAGGTCATCGGCAAGTCGAAGGGCGAGATCCGCAAGTCCGTGCCGCAGGTGCTCGACCTCGTCGGGCTCGGCGGCAAGGAGGACCGGATGCCCGGGGAGCTGTCCGGTGGTGAGCAGCAGCGGGTGGCCATCGCGAGAGCCTTCGTCAACCGTCCCAAGCTGCTCATCGCCGACGAGCCCACCGGTAACCTCGACCCGCAGACCTCCGTCGGCATCATGAAGCTGCTCGACCGGATCAACCGGACCGGCACGACCGTGCTGATGGCGACGCACGACCAGAACATCGTGGACCAGATGCGCAAGCGCGTCATCGAACTGGAGCAGGGCCGCCTCGTCCGCGACCAGGCACGCGGCGTCTACGGCTACCAGCACTGACCGCTGTCTGACGACTGCCCACGGAAAGGCCTGAAGAACACGCCATGCGCGCCCAGTTCGTTCTGTCGGAGATCGGTGTCGGTCTCCGCCGCAACCTGACGATGACCTTCGCGGTCGTCGTCTCCGTCGCCCTGTCGCTCGCCCTGTTCGGCGGGTCGCTCCTGATGAGCGACCAGGTCAGCACCATGAAGGGCTACTGGTACGACAAGGTCAACGTCTCGGTCTTCCTCTGCAACAAGAGCGACGCCGAGTCCGATCCGAACTGCGCCAAGGGCGCGGTCACCGAGGACCAGAAGAAGGCCATCCTGGCCGACCTCGACAAGATGACGTCGGTCGTGCAGAAGGTGACCTACGAGTCGCAGGACCAGGCGTACAAGCACTACAAGGAGCAGTTCGGCGACTCCCCGCTGGCCAGCTCCCTCACGCCGGACCAGATGCAGGAGTCGTACCGCATCAAGCTGAAGGACCCGGAGAAGTACCAGGTCATCGCGACCGCCTTCGACGGCCGTGACGGCGTGCAGTCGGTGCAGGACCAGAAGGGGATCCTCGACAACCTCTTCGGGCTGCTGAACGGCATGAACTGGGCCGCGCGCGCCGTGATGGCCCTGATGCTGGTCGTCGCGCTGATGCTGATCGTCAACACCGTGCGCGTCTCGGCGTTCAGCCGGCGGCGCGAGACCGGGATCATGCGCCTGGTCGGTGCCTCGGGCTTCTACATCCAGGCGCCGTTCATCATGGAGGCCGCGGTCGCCGGACTCATCGGCGGCACGGTCGCGTGCGGCTTCCTGGTGGTCGCCCGGTACTTCCTCATCGACCACGGCCTCGCCCTGTCCGAGAAGCTGAACCTGATCAACTTCATCGGCTGGGACGCCGTGTTGACGAAGCTGCCGCTCATCCTGGCGACAAGTCTGCTGATGCCCGCGCTGGCCGCGTTCTTCGCGTTGCGCAAGTACCTGAAGGTGTGACGCATGCCAAGAGGGCCGTACGGTCAACCGGCCGTGCGGCCCTTCGCGTTGTCCTAGACTCACCCGCATGTCAGGCCGAGACCTGTTCTGTCAGCCCCGTCGCATCGGCCGCGGGGCCGCCCTGACATTGGTCTTCACGAGCGTCCTCATCGCCGGTGCCGCGACCGGCTCCTTCCACGCAGCCGACGGCCGCGACCGGAAATCCCCCTCCGACCCGACCATCGCGGCCGCCTCGGCGGGCCGCCACGAGGACGTGGAGAAGGCCGCCGAGGAGGCCATGGCCGACGGCGAGTCCCCCATGGAGGCCGCCGAACGCGCGGTCAGCCGCAGCGGGGACCGCTGGGGCGCCGTCTACTCCCAGGGTGAGTACGAGGAGTTCGAGGAGGCCCTCGACGGCCGGTACACCGGCGTCGGCCTGTGGGCCCGGCGCGAGCGGGACGGCCGTATCGAGGTGACCAAGGTGCGTGCCGGGTCGCCCGCGGCCGCGGCCGGCATCCACGAGGGCGACCGGCTGCGCAGTGTCGACGGCAGGAACGTCGACGGGCGGCCCGTCACCGAGGTCGTCTCGTTACTGCGCGGCGACGGCACGGGCGCGGCCGCCGGTACGACCGTCCGCCTGGGCCTGGAGCGCGGCACGCGCGCGTGGAGCGAGACACTGCGCCGGGCCCGCCTCTCCACGGACGACGTGACCGTCCACACACCGGCGGACGGCATCACCGTGATCAGGATCACCGCCTTCACCAAGGGAGCCGGCGACAGGGTCCGCACCGCCGTACGGCGGGCCCCGGCCGGCGCCGGGATCGTCCTCGACCTGCGCGGCAACTCCGGCGGCCTGGTCACCGAGGCCGTCACCGCCGCCTCCGCCTTCCTCGACGGCGGCCTGGTAGCCACGTACGACGTCGAGGGCGCACAGCGAGCCCTGCACGCCGACTCCGGCGGCGACACCACCCGGCCCCTGGTCGCACTCGTCGACGGCGGCACCATGAGCGCGGCCGAGCTGCTCACCGGAGCCCTGCAGGACCGCGGCCGCGCGGTCGTCGTGGGCTCCCGCACCTTCGGCAAGGGCTCGGTCCAGATGCCGAGCCGGCTGCCCGACGGCTCCGTCGCCGAGCTGACCGTCGGGCACTACCGCACCCCCTCCGGCCGCGGGGTCGACGGGCGCGGCATCACGCCGGACCTGGAGGCGGACCGGCAGGTGCTGAAGCGGGCGGAGACCGTGCTGAGCGGCCTGGGCAGGTAGCCGTTAATCGGTTTCCCGCGGACCCCCTCGGTAGTGCGAAAATGGGCGGCACTATGAGCAAGGGAATGTACGTACCGAAGGAATCCCAGCCCAAGCAGGGCGCAGGGCCCGCGAAGGTCAAGGACGGCAAGCGCAAGATCGTCGCCCAGAACAAGAAGGCGCGGCACGACTACGCGATCATCGACGTCTTCGAGGCCGGACTGGTGCTCAGCGGCACCGAGGTGAAGTCGCTGCGCCAGGGACGCGCCTCGCTGACCGACGGCTTCGTCCAGATCGACGGGAACGAGGCGTGGCTGCACAACGCCCACATCCCCGAGTACAGCCAGGGCACCTGGACCAACCACTCCGTGCGCCGCAAGCGCAAGCTGCTCCTGCACCGCGAGGAGATCGACAAGCTGGAGTCCAAGGCCCAGGAGACGGGTCACACGATCGTGCCCCTCGCCCTGTATTTCAAGGACGGCCGGGCGAAGGCCGAGATCGCCCTCGCGCGAGGCAAGAAGGAGTACGACAAGCGCCAGACCCTGCGGGAGAAGCAGGACCGGCGGGAGTCGGACCGCGCGATCGCGGCGGCGAAGCGGAAGCAGCGGGCCCAGTAGGGCGGTAGCGCCGGAATACGGTGGCCTCGTCCCGCGTTGGTCACGTACGATGGCACCTGCACCTCACAGCGGGTGCGCGTCCCTCACGAGGGACAGCTTGAAAAATCAACATGGGGATGATCGGTTTCGACAGCGGATGTCGAAGCAGGGGAAGCGTGTCGAGGAAGCGGCCATGATCTCGTAAACCACAGGCCGAAAAAAATAATCGCCACTATCAAGAGCGATTCTCCCGTGCAGTCGCAGTACGCCATCGCTGCCTGATCTCAGGTAACTAGGCTACTGCTCCGCACGTAACGGAGTGTCAGCCCGGGGCTGTTCCCGACCCGGATCCTGGCATCAGCTAGGGGACTAAACCTTGATCCCGGTCACGGGGTGAAGAGGGAAATCAAACAGTGACTGGGCCCGTCGGCGACTTGTTCGCGTGATCGCCGGGGCCGAGAAAATCACAGCGAACTGCGCACGGAGAAGCCCTGATTCTGCACCGTTGGACGCGGGTTCGATTCCCGCCATCTCCACTCGCCCGCGCCTGAGCGGGTACCCCATGTGGGCACAGGCCCCGTCGCTTCCGAGCGGCGGGGCCTGCGTCATGCCCGGACCACGGCGAGTCCGTCGGCTCGGCACATGCATGCCGCGCCCGTTGTGGTGTGCCGCCCCATGTCGAGGGGCTGTTCACGCTTCTACGGTCCCTCTCCATGACACCCACCAGGACACACACCACAGCCGTAGGCCGTCCTCTCCTCCTCGCGACCCTCCTGGTCGCCCTCCTCGCCGCCTTCCTCACCCCGGGCCGGGCCGCGGCCGCCTCCCTTCAGGAGGTGACCGGGTTCGGCGCCAACCCCGGTGCGCTGCGGATGTTCCGGTACGTCCCCGACGGGCTGCCCGCCGGCCGGCCCGTCGTCGTCGCGCTGCACGGGTGCACCCAGAACGCCTCCGGATACGGCACCGGCAGCGGCTGGATCCAGCTCGCCGACCGCTGGGGCTTCTCCGTCGTGCTGCCGCAGCAGCAGACCGCCAACAACGCCTCATCCTGCTTCGACTGGTTCCAGAGCGGGGACATGCAGCGCGGGCAGGGCGAGGCCGCGTCGGTCGCGCAGATGGTCGACCGGCAGCTCGCCGACGTCACCGGCGACGCCTCGCGCGTCTACGTCACCGGCCTGTCCGCCGGGGGCGGCATGACCGCCGTGATGATGGCGGCCTACCCGGAGAAGTTCGCCGGCGGCGGGATCGTCGCCGGGCTGCCGTACGGGTGCGCACAGGCCGCCGGGTCGCCGTACGTCTGCATGTACGTCGGCGCCACCCAGACCCCGCGCCAGTGGGGCGACCGGGTGCGCGCCGCGCGGCCCGGGTACACCGGACCCTGGCCCACGCTGACCGCCTTCCAGGGCACGGCCGACCACACCGTGAAGCCCGTCAACATGACGGACCTGGTCGAGCAGTGGACCGAGGTGCACGGGGCCGACCAGGCGGCCGACGTGAGCGACACGGTCGCCGGGTATCCGCACCGGGTGTTCCGGGACGCGGGCGGGAAGGCCGTCGTGGAGACCTACAGCCTCACGGGCATGGGCCACGGGCAGCCCGTCGATCCCGGCAGCGGGAGCGAGCAGTGCGGGACCGCCGGGGCGTACCTCCTCGACGTGAACCTGTGTGCCGCCTACCGGCTCGGGCGGGCCTGGGGTCTCGGCTGACCCGCTCGGCTGACCCGCATGACCTTCCCCCGCAGGTCACGCCGTACGCCGTCCCGTGCTCGCCCGTTCCGTCAGCCGCGGTGGCAGCAGGGTGGCCTCGGGTACGGCCGTGCCGCCCATCTTCTCCATCAGGAGCTCCACCGCCCGGGTGCCGATCTCGGCGGACGGCAGGGCCACGGAGGTCACCGGGACGCGCACGGACTCGGCGAGTTCGTCGGGGCAGATGGCCGTGACGGAGAGGTCGCCGGGCACGCGCAGGCCGAGCTGCTCGAAGGCGTCGATCAGCGGCTCCAGCAGGGGCTCGTTGTGGACGACGACACCCGTCAGCGCGGGCTGTTCGCGCAGGAGTCGCTCGGCGACCGTACGGGCGGCTCCGGACGCGGCCTCGCAGGGATGGACGCAGGAGGCGAGCCCGTGCCGGTCGGCGGCGGCCGTGAAGCCCTGGACCACGCGCTGGGCGAACGCGGTCTGGCGGACGTACACCTCCGGCGGCGACCCGACCAGGGCCACGACCCGATGTCCCAGTCCGGCCAGATGCTCCACGCACGCCTCCCCGGCGGCCCTGAAGTCGAGGTCGATGCAGGTCAGACCCTCCGAGGAGGCAGGGAAGCCGATCATCACCGACGGTCGTTCCAGGGTCCGCAGCAGCGGCAGCCGGGGGTCGTGCAGCTGTACGTCCATGAGGATCAGCGCGTCCACCAACGCCGTGTCGGCGACCCGGCGCAGGCCGTCCTCGCCCTCCTCCTGGGTGAGGAGCAGGACGTCGTGGTCGTGGCGCCGGGCCGTGGTGACCACCGACACCGCGAACTGCATGACCACCGGGACGTGGATGCCGGCCCGCAGCGGCACCACCAGCGCCAGCACGTTCGACTTGCTGCTGGCCAGCGCCCGGGCGCCCGCGTGCGGGCGGTAGCCCAGCTCGCGGATGGCCTCCTCCACCCGGCGCTTGGTCTCCTCGGAGATGGGCCGCTTGCCGCTGAGGGCGTAGGAGACCGTGCTGGGGGAGACCCCGGCATGCCGCGCCACGTCCGTGATCTTCACCATCAGGCCCACTCCACCGTCAGGAACCCGGTCCCGGCCCGGGCCCGCACCTCGCGCTCGCCCACGGCAAGCCCCCAGGGCGCGGCGGGGTCATCGCACGACGCCCGCAGCAGATTCCCTTCGCGTACGACGGTGAAGGTCACGTCCCCGACCCGTACCGTCACCTGGTCGCCCCGCTCCAGGCCGTACGCCCGCAGCGTGACCCCGTCGGCATGGTCGTAGTCGGGCCGGTCGGCCACCGCGCCCACCGGGATCACGGCGCCGGGCCGCACGAGGAGCGGCACGCCGGAGAAGTCGTGGCGCTCGCGCACCCAGCGTGGCCCCGTCACCGTCTCCCCGGTCACGAAGTGGGTCCAGGTGCCCTCGGGGACGTAGTAGGAGACGTCCCCCTCGTCGGAGAACACCGGCGCGACCAGCAGGTCCGGGCCGAGCATGTACTGCCGTTCGAGATGCGCGCACCCCGGGTCGTCCGGGAACTCCAGGACCATCGCGCGCATCACCGGCAGCCCCTCGGTGTGGGCGGTGCGCGCGGCCTCGTACAGGTACGGCATGAGCCGCAGCTTCAGCCGGGTGAAGTGCCGCAGGACGTCGACCGACTCCTCGTCGAACAGCCACGGCACCCGGTAGGAGGAGCTGCCGTGCAGGCGGCTGTGGGAGGACAGCAGGCCGAAGGCCAGCCAGCGTTTGAAGAGCGCCGGGGTCGGCGTGCCCTCGAAGCCGCCGATGTCGTGGCTCCAGAAGCCGAAGCCGGACAGCCCCAGGGACAGGCCTCCGCGCAACGATTCCGCCATCGACTCGTACGTCGACTCGCAGTCGCCGCCCCAGTGGACCGGGAACTTCTGGCTGCCCGCCGTCGCCGACCGGGCGAAGACGACCGCCTCCTCCTCGCCCCGGTGCTTGCGCAGCACGTCGAAGACCGTGCGGTTGTAGAGGTAGGTGTAGTAGTTGTGCATCCGCTCCGGGTCGGAGCCGTCGGACCAGGCCACGTCGAGGGGCACTCGCTCGCCGAAGTCGGTCTTGAAGCAGTCGACGCCCTGGGCGAGCAGCGCCTCCAGCTTGGAGGCGTACCACTCGCGGGCCGCCGGGCCGGTGAAGTCGACCAGTGCCATGCCGGGCTGCCACAGGTCCCACTGCCACACGCTGCCGTCCGGCCGCTTCAGCAGGTGCCCCAGTGCCTTGCCCTCCGCGAACAGGGGGGAGCGCTGGGCGATGTACGGGTTGATCCACGCGGACACCCGCAGCCCCCGGGCGTGCAGCCGCGCCAGCATTCCCTCCGGGTCGGGGAACACCCGCGGGTCCCACCGGAAGTCGCACCAGTTGAACTCGCGCATCCAGAAGCAGTCGAAGTGGAAGACGGACAACGGCAGTTCGCGCTCGCGCATGCCCTCGATGAAGGAGGTGACGGTCTCCTCGTCGTACGACGTGGTGAACGAGGTCGACAGCCACAGACCGAAGGACCAGGGCGGCGGGAGGGCCGGGCGGCCGGTGAGGGCGGTGTACTTGCGCAGGATGTCCTTCGGGGTCGGGCCGTGGATGACGTAGTACGTCAACTGCTGGGTCTCGGCGCTGAACTGCACCCGCGAGACGACCTCCGAGCCGACCTCGAAGGCCACCTTGCCCGGGTGGTCGACGAAGACGCCGTAGCCCGCGTCCGTCAGGTAGAAGGGCACGTTCTTGTAGGCCTGCTCGGTCGCCGTGCCGCCGTCGGCGTTCCAGATGTCGACGACCTGGCCGTTCTTCACCAGGGGACCGAAGCGTTCACCGAGGCCGTAGACCGAGGTCCCCACACCGAGGTTGAGCTGCTCCCGCAGATAGTGCCCGCCCGAGGCGTCCCGCATGATGCCCATGCCCTTGGTGGCGCTGGAGGTGAGGGTGCGGCCGTGGGCGAGGAAGTCGATGTGCCAGGGGCCGGTGCGGGCCACCCGGACCGACAGCGCGCCGGAGGTCAGGGTCGCGTGCTCGTCGTCGTACGCCACCTGCGGCGGGACCTCTTGGCGCCCCACCTCGAACTCCGGCCCGCGCGGCTGCTCGCCGTCGAAGTGGGTGAAGGTGACGCCGATGACGTCGGGCATCGGCGCGTGGGCACTGATCGTCACGACCGGTCCCTTCAGCAGGTCGCCGCGGTGGCGGATGGGCTGGGTCGGTGCGTGGATCTCCAGCATGCCGTCCTGCGCGGTGACGTCGAGCACCTCGACCGGGTAGGCCGCGGTGACACCCTCGCGCAGCAGCCAGTAGCCGTCGGTGAACTTCATGTGGGGGTTCCTTACTTCACGGCACCGACGGCGATGCCGCGGGTGAGGGTTGGCAACTCCTGCCGCTGTACTGAGCAGGAGTGGCTTCTGGTGAGCGTGCGTGAGCGCCGGGGCTGGATGCGGCGGTTCCGCTGTACGTCGGGAGGTCTTCCGTCCTGGGGTGTGGTTTTCGTTCTTGATGGGGGAACGAGAGTTCTCGGGTCGAATGCGTGACCCTTGCGGAGGCTGCTCGTTGACTGCCGTGACAGGGATCTACGGCCGCACGGGGGTGGACGGGTGCGTGGGCTGCGGAAGGTGGCGGCATCGTTCGTGCTGCCCGGCCCGGCTGGGGTGGCGATCCGGGACCGGCTGCGGATGAGTGAGTTGGACGCGGCGGTGCTCGCCGAGGTCGGCGTCTTCCTCGGCTCGCTGGCCGCCGGTGATCTCGCGGAGCGGTCCCGACAGGGGCTGGCGCATGATGCGGCCGGGTGGGCCGGGCGTAAGCGGGAGCTGACGGGGAGGTCGTCGGCGCGCTGGGCGGGCAGCATCACCAAGGCCACGCATGACCAGTGGGCGTTGGCCAGACGCGGCCAGGCCGCCCATCTGGCCTGGCTGCGTACTCAGATCGCCTCGGTCGAGGCGCGGCTGGCTAGGCCGCTGGGCGCCAAGGCGGACAAACGCGAGGGGCTGGTGCGCGGTTATGCCTCGCGGGGCGAGTGGCATGCCAAGTCCCGCCGCCTGCAGACCCTCAAGGACCGTCTCGTGGTGGTGGAGGCGGAGCGGGCGGCGGGCCGGGTGCATGTGGTGCGCGGCGGCAAGCGCCTGGCGAACGCCCGTCACCACCTTGAGGCGGCCGGGCTGAGCGAGCAGGTCTGGCGGGAGCGGTGGCGGGCGGAGCGGATGTTCCTGACCGCCGACGGAGAGTCCGGCAAGCGGTTCGGCAACGAGACGATCCGCGTCACCGACGCCGGACAGGTCTCGGTCAAGCTCCCGGCTCCGCTGGCCCATCTGGCCAACGCGCCCCACGGCCGCTATCTCCTCGACGCGACGGTACGGTTCCAGCACCGGGGCGCGGAGTGGCTGGACCGGGTCACCGCGAACCGGGCGGTGGCCTACCGCATCCACCACGATGTGGCGCGGGGCCGCTGGTATGTCACCGCGTCCTGGCAACGCGCCGTCGCCCCCGTCGTACCGCTTCAGGCGGCTCTGGCCCACGGGGTGGTGGGGGTGGACATGAACGACGACCACCTCGCCGCCTGGCAGTTGGATGGGTACGGCAACCCGGTCGGCGAACCGCAGCGCTACTTCTACGACCTGAGCGGCACTGCCGAGCACCGGGACGCACAGCTCCGGCATGCGCTGACCCGGCTGCTGTACTACACCCGGCGCTGCGGGGCCGCCGCGATCGCCATCGAGGACCTTGACTTCGCGGTGGAGAAGGGCCGCGAACAGCACGGCCGCAGCAAACGCTTCCGGCGCCTCATCTCCCGTTTCCCGACCGCGAAGCTCAGGGCCCGGCTGGTGTCGATGGCCGCCGAACAGGGAGTGGCGATCGTGGCGGTCGACCCGGCCTACACCTCCCGCTGGGGTGCCCAGCACTGGCAACAGCCCCTGACCACCCCACGACGCAAGACGTCCCGACACGATGCGGCGAGCATCGCGGTCGGGCGACGCGCCCTCGGACACCCGATCCGGCGACGGACGGCACCGCCCCACCCCGACCAGAGTGATCGTGGTGGGCATCGGACCGCCCAGGCCCGACCGGACACCCGTGGGCGTGAGGAACCCCGCCGCCACCTGCCCGGACCGCGCACCGGATGCGCGCCGCCCGGTGGTGGAGCGAAGGCGGGCGACCAGGGTGCCCAACACCGTTCGGGACACCCGGCTGAGCAAGGGTTCTGGCAACAGGACTCACTCCCGCTCAGTCTCTAGGAACGGTTCGCTGGAAGACGAGGTCCGGCAGGATGCCGTGTGTCTCCATGAGTGTCGGAGCCGGATGGGCCCCGGCGTCGCGCAGGGCGTCGAATCGATTCGATGCGTGACGTCGAAGCGCTTCGACGATGGAACGTATGTGTTGGCTATGAGAGCGTCAATGGGTGTGCAGGGATTGGTGAAGCGATTCGATGATACGGCCGATTCTTAGCCCTTCCCGGCGGGACGGGCCAGCGCGATCATCAACGCCACCGCCGCCGCCGCGACCGGTACCCCGAACCCCGCCGGGGCTGAGGCGTGTTCCGCCAGCCGGCCGCCGAGGGCGCTGCCGGCGGCGATTCCGCCGAGCAGGCCGGTCACCGCGAGGGTCATGCCCTCGTTGATCCGGCCCTCCGGCGTGCGTTCCTGGATCAGGGCCATGCCGGTGACCATCGTGGGGGCCGTCGCCATCCCGGCGACCAGCAGCGCGCCCGCCAGGGCGAGGAGCGAGCCGGTCAGGGCGGCGGCGAGCAGGGGCAGCGTGAGCAGCGCGGTCATGGCGGCGACGCACCACGGGTAGCGGTTCGCCGCGGGACCGGCCGGCTTCACCGCCCCGTACAGCAGGCCCGCCGCGCACGAACCGGCCGCCTGGAGGGCGAGTACCGCGCCGGCCGCCGAGCGGTGCCCCTGTGCGTCCGCGTAGGCGATCGTGACGACCTCCATCGCCCCGAACACCACACCCATGGCGAGACACACGGACAGCAGTGGGGGCATGCCCGGCGCGCGGAACAGTGCCGTGGCCCTCGTCGGCGCCCGCCGCGTCACCGGCGGCTCCGTGGAGCGCTGCGCGGCGAACAGCAGCATGCCCGTCACCAGCAACACCACACCCGCCAGCGTGCCCGCCTCCGGGAAGAACGTCCCGCACAGGAAGGCCGCGAGCACCGGGCCCAGCATGAAGCACAGCTCGTCCACGGCCTGCTCGAAGGAGTTCGCGGTGTGCAGGGCCCCGTGGTCGTCCTTCAGCAGGTGGGCCCAGCGGGCGCGGGACATGCCGCCGAGGTTGGGGGTCGTGGCGGTGGCGGCGTAGGAGGCGAAGAGGGTCCAGGCGGGGGCCCCGTGCCGTACGCACAGCAGCAGCGAGAGCGAGCCCAGGGCGGCGAGCAGGGTGGCGGGTACGGCGATCCGCGCCTGGCCGTACCGGTCGACGAGCCGCGCGGTCCACGGGGCGACCACCGCGGTCGCCGCGAGTCCGGTGGCGACGACGGCTCCGGCGAGGGCGTACGAGCCCCGCGCACCGGCGATCATGAGGACCGCGCTCACGCCGAACATGCCCATCGGGACGCGGGCCAGCAGGTTCCCGACGGTGAAGGCGCGGGTGCCGGGGACGGTGAACAGGCGGCGGTAGGGGCCGGGGTCCTTGGTGTTACGGGGGCTGAAGTCGACGGCGACGAGGGTGTCGGCGGTGACGGTGTAGAGGGGCGTGTTCCTCGGGGTCGGTTGCGGCATGGGTTCACCGTCGCCCGCGGCCGATGAAGGGGTCCAACACCTTCTCCGCACCCATTGACGCATCCCCGTTGTGAATACGCCGTACCGATTCACGCACCCCGGTTGTAAGTTCCGCCCATGTCCGCCACCGGCCACCACCTCGACCCCCGTCTCCTCCGGGCCTTCCTCACCGTCGCCGAGGAGCTGCACTTCACCCGCGCCGCGGCCCGGCTCTACGTCGCCCAGCAGGCGCTCAGCCGGGACGTACGGCGCCTGGAGCGGGACCTCGGGGCCGAGCTGTTCGTCCGGACCACCCGGCAGGTGACCCTCACGGCCGACGGCGAGCGGCTGGTGCCGTACGCCCGCCGGGCGCTCCAGGCGCAGGACGAGCTGCTGGCCGCCTTCGGGCAGGCCCGGCCCCTGCTCGTGGATCTGAACTCGCCGGGTCTGGCCACCGGCCGCCGGGTCCTGCACCGGGCCCGGGAACTCGCCCCCGAGCTGGAGCTGATGGCCCGCTACGAGAGCGGTCTGACCCATGCCGCGGGCGAGCTGCTGGCGGGGCGGCTGGACGCCTCCTTCGGGAGGTTCGCCGGCCTCGACCCGGCGCTGCGGTCGGGCCTCGCCCACCAGCCCGTGCGCTACGAGCCCATGGCGGTCCTCCTGCCCGAGGACCACCCGCTGGCGGCGCTGGAGGAGGTGCCGCTCGACGCGCTCGCCGGGGAGCGCGTGTACGCGGGCGTCGGCAACCCGCGTACGCCGGAGTGGACGGACCTCGCGCGTCGGCTCTTTGCGGGGCGCGGCATCGAGGTCGCGCCTCCCGCGCCGCTCGCCGTCGGGGACGAGGAGTTCCAGCGGATCATGGCGAAGACGCGGAACCCGATCCTCGTTGTGGTGGATTTTCCGGCCATGCCGTTGACTGTTTTGCGTCCCTTGGTCGATCCCGTTCCTTTGTCAGCCGTGTCGCTGGTGTGGCGAAAGGGGCTGGTGCACCCGGGATTCGACGCTCTGCGCCGGTCTGTGGTCGAACTCTCTGTCGAGCTGGGATGGCTGCGGCGACCTGCGGGGGGATGGGTTCCAGCCAGTGACGTGCACCTGATGAGTGTCAACAATTGAGCACCTGGCAAGCACGAAACCTCCTTGTGCGCTACATTCTTGCCCTGAGCACAGTGTGATAAAGGGGGCGCTCGGACCGGGTGGGGGCTCGGTTCCGACGACGGGTGCTCGGGTCGTACTCGCACCCGGAACTGTCCCGTGGGGGGATGTGCGTGCACGTGAAGAAGTGGCGGGAAGACGCCCAACCGGAATGGCCCGAGGTCACCTCGGCCGGAGACCCTTCGGTTGCGGGGGAAGGCGCTCAGGCGTTCCCGGAGACCATCGGAGCCGGATTCCCGAGAGGAACCGGAATCCCGGCCGAGGCCGATCGTGCCTCCGTCGGAGCCGACGCGACCGCGAAACCGGCCAGAGCCGGAGGGTCGCTCTCGGATGCCGTCCGGGCCGACGGAACCGACGCCACGCCGTCGACGGCCGAGATCTGGAGCCGTCCGGAGACAGCCGCCCGGACCACCGCCGTCCGTGACCCGTGGGAAGAGGCCGGCGCGTCGGGTTCCGGCCAAGAGCCGGGCGACGGCAGCGATCCTGCCCACGACCCGCACGAGGTGACGGTCCAACTCGACGGCATAGGGCAGCAGTTGGAAGACCTGCTGGTACGGCAGGCCAAGGGTGGCGCGCCCGGTGCCGACCCGGCCGCAGGGGACGGCTCCGACGGGCCGGTGTTCGTCGACGAGTCGGGCCGCCGCAGCCGCCGCTACCGCCGTATCGGCATCGCCGCAGGCACGGCCTGCGCGGTCTACGCCGTCGTCATCGTCGCCACGCTGCTGTCCGGCAACTCCAACGCACCCTGGCTGCCCGTCCCGGGCCAGCAGGAGGGCCAGCCGGCCGGCAAGATCGACACCTCGCCGCTGCCCGCCGAGTCGGCGCCGCCCTCCGGTACGGCCGGCGTCACGCCGGGACCCGTTCCGACGGCCGGCAACGGCACGGCCCCGGCCCCGGGCGCCAGTGCCACCGCACCGGGGGCCACCGGCAGCCCCGGCCGCCCCGGCGCGTCCGCCGACGCCTCGGCGAGCCCGAAGGCCACCGCCCCGCGCCCGGGCACCGGGTCGACCCCGGCCAATCCGACACCGACGACGGATGCGCCGGCCACCACCCCGCCGCCCGACCCGACACCGACGGAACCCGGCCCCACGGCCACCCCGACCGAGACCACGGGCGCCGGCGACACCGGCGGACCCGGCACCGGCACGGTGGCCGACGGACCCAGCGATCCCACCCCGATCGCCACGGAGCCGGACGTCCCCGGGCCCGCACCCTCCCCGTCGGCGCAGGCCGTTCTCTGAGGGGCGGCGCCGGGAGGTCCTCCTCGCGAAGACCGGTCGGCGCGCCCCGTCTCCCGGCGCACACCCCGCTCGTGTGCGCCTCCTCCTGATGCACTTCCTCCTGATGCACATCCACCGATGGCATCCCCGTCCCCGGAGCACAACCACTGATGGCAACCCGCACCCGCCGTCCCGGGGCCGCGACCGGAGCCGCCGACGGCTCCCGGCGTCGCCGCCTGCCCATGCGCCTGCTGCTGCCCGTGCTGTTCCTCGCCGCCCTGATGGCGATGCTGATGCTGCGCGGCTACGTACACAGCGAGATCCTCGCGGACCACCGCATCCAGGCCGAGGCATCCGCCGACAAGGTGCCCGAGGAGATCATCAAAGGCGGCCCGGTCATCGACACCCGCACCGGCCGCAGCACCAGCCTGAAGGTGCCCGACCACCACATGGTCCTCACCTTCGACGACGGCCCGGACCCGGTCTGGACCCCCAAGGTCCTCGACGTCCTCAGGGAGCACGACGCGCACGCCGTCTTCTTCGTCACCGGCACCATGACCTCGCGCTACCCGGAACTGGTCAGGCGCATCGTCGCCGAGGGCCACGAGGTCGGTCTGCACACCTTCAACCACCCCGACCTCTCCCTCCAGTCGAAGAAGCGCATCGACTGGGAGCTGTCCCAGAACCAGCTCGCGATCACCGGCGCCGCGGGCATCCGCACCTCGCTCTTCCGGCCGCCCTACTCCTCGTACGCCGCGTCCATGGACAACAAGACCTGGCCCGTGACCCAGTACATCGGCACCCGCGGCTACATCACCGTCGTCACCAGCGTCGACAGCGAGGACTGGCGCAAGCCGGGCCCCGAGCGGATCATCCGCAACGTCACGCCCAAGGGCGGCAAGGGCGCCGTCGTCCTGATGCACGACTCCGGCGGCAACCGCCACCAGACGGTCGAGGCGCTGGACCG
Source organism: Streptomyces sp. NPDC033131 (assembly GCF_055578365.1). Lineage (NCBI taxonomy): Bacteria > Bacillati > Actinomycetota > Actinomycetes > Kitasatosporales > Streptomycetaceae > Streptomyces > Streptomyces sp. NPDC033131. The sequence goes on along the minus strand of NZ_JBVIPA010000003.1, from coordinate 393,326 downwards.
GTTCCTGCCGCAGATGAAGGCCGAGGGCTACACGTTCGACAACCTCACCGAGGCACTGGACGCCCCCAGCGCGCACACGCCGGCCACCGGCGTCGACCTGTGGAAGGGCAAGGCCTGGGTGTTCCTGGTGCAGGCCTCGGACCACATCACGGCCGTCCTGGCAGTCTGCCTCGCCATCATCGGCTTCCTGGTCATCGCCCGCTTCGGCCTGATGCTGCTGCTCTCGGCCCTCCACGCCCGCCGGGTGCGCCGCCGCGACTTCCGCTGGGGGCCGCCGATCACCGAACCGGTGTCGGTGCTGGTCCCGGCGTACAACGAGGCCAAGTGCATCGAGAACACCGTCCGCTCCCTGATGGAGAGCGACCACCCCGTCGAGATCATCGTCATCGACGACGGCTCCAGCGACGGCACGGCACGCATCGTGGAGAACCTGAACCTGCCGGGCGTCCGCGTGGTCCGTCAGCTGAACGCGGGCAAGCCCGCCGCCCTCAACCGGGGCGTGGCGAACGCCCGGCACGACCTCGTCGTGATGATGGACGGCGACACCGTCTTCGAACCGTCCACCGTCCGCGAACTCGTCCAGCCCTTCGGCGATCCCCGCGTCGGCGCGGTCGCCGGCAACGCGAAGGTCGGCAACAAGGACACCCTGATCGGTGCCTGGCAGCACATCGAGTACGTGATGGGCTTCAACCTCGACCGCCGTATGTACGACGTCCTGCGGTGCATGCCCACCATCCCGGGCGCGGTCGGAGCCTTCCGCCGCACGGCCCTGGAACGCGTCGGCGGCATGAGCGACGACACGCTCGCCGAGGACACCGACATCACCATGGCCATCCACCGCGACGGCTGGAAGGTCGTCTACGCGGAGAACGCCCGCGCCTGGACCGAGGCCCCGGAGTCCGTCCAGCAGCTGTGGTCCCAGCGCTACCGGTGGTCGTACGGCACCATGCAGGCGATCTGGAAGCACCGCCGTGCCGTCTTCGACCGGGGCCCCTCGGGCCGCTTCGGCCGGGTCGGGCTCCCGCTCGTGTCCCTCTTCATGGTGCTGGCCCCGCTGCTGGCCCCGCTGATCGACGTGTTCCTCGTCTACGGCCTGGTCTTCGGACCCACCGGGAAGACGATCCTGGCCTGGTTCGGCGTCCTGGCCATCCAGCTGGCCTGCGCGACCTACGCCTTCGTCCTGGACCGCGAGCGCCTGACCCCGCTGATCTCGCTGCCCCTGCAGCAGATCCTCTACCGCCAGCTGATGTACGTCGTCCTGCTGCAGTCCTGGATCACCGCCCTCACCGGCGGCCGGCTGCGCTGGCAGAAGCTGCGGCGCAAGGGCGGGGTGTCGGCCCCGCCGAACGTGCCCTCGCAGGGCAGGCAGGTCGCTGAAGGACGGCCGGTCGGATGAGCGCCATACCTGGAGGGACGAGCACGGAAGCCGGAGAGATGAGCACCGCAGTCACGCAGCACGAGGCCGGGTCGGGGCTGCCCGGGCAGCAGACCCGCAGGGCGGCCCCCGTCCGCGACCGCTACTTCGACCTCCTGAGGGCCCTCGCCCTCTTCCGGGTCGTCCTCTACCACCTCATGGGCTGGGCCTGGCTCCCGCTCGTGTTCCCGTCGATGGGCGTGATGTTCGCGCTCGCCGGCAACCTCATGGCCCGCTCCCTGGGGAGCCGTCCCGCCCTCCAGGTCGTGCGCGGCCGGATGCGCCGCCTGCTGCCCCCGCTGTGGCTGCTCGGCGCGATCGGCGTGACGGGCATGCTCGCGCAGGGCTGGGGCCCGGGCGACGACGGGCACCCGGGCTGGTGGTGGTTCCACCTCACCTACTGGATCCTGCCGCTGAGCGACCCGCCCTTCGCCGAGGGCCTGTCCGGGGTCCACGGCGTCCTGGGCGCGGACTGGGCGGAGCAACTGGCCGGACCCCTCTGGTACATCCGCGCCTACCTGTGGTTCGTCCTGCTGTCCCCTTTCCTTCTGAAGGCACTGCGCGCGCTGCCCCTGGTGACGATCGTGTCGCCGATCGCCCTGGCGGCGGCCTTCGAGTTCGGCTACCTCACGCTGCCCGGCGAGCGGTTCCCCTCGGCGCTCACCGACTTCAGCACGTTCGGCGCCTGCTGGATCCTCGGCATGGCCCGCCAGGAGGGCATCCTGCGGCGGATCCCCCGCTACGTCGTCCCCTCCGTCGCGCCGGCCATCGCCTGCCTGGGCCTGTGGTACGCCATGACCCACGGCTTCGGGGAGGGCCACGACCTCGACGACATCCCCTTCGCCCAGTCCCTGTGGTCCTTCGCCACGGTGATGCTGCTCCTGCACATCAGCCCGTCCTGGGCCCAGTGGCCCGGCGGACTGCGGCGCTGGGCACGCCCGATCACCCTGCTCAACTCCCGGGCGGTGACGATCTACCTCTGGCACAACACGTGCATCCTGATCGCCGCGACCCTCTGGGACCACCTGTGGAGCGTCGACACGCTGTCGGAGGACTACTCCTGGCTCCTGGAGAGCTCCTGGCCGGTCCTGGCCCTCGTCTGGCTCCTCATCGGCGCCTGTGTGCTCGCCTTCGGCTGGGTGGAGGACGTGGCGGCCAAACGCCGGCCCCGGCTGTGGCCGGACGGGGCGCAGCGGGGCCGTGACGCCAAACACCGGTGACGGCTCCCGGCCTGCCCCTGTTCGCTCACATATGAACCGGGTCACATGAGGTTCCGAAACCTCTCATCCCCCCTCCACTCTTGGTGAGAGCAAAGTTCCCTTCCGGTCACCCAGTGCCACAGCCCGGAAACGCGCCCTCCCTACCGTCGGGACTCAGCCACTCCCTCGAACCACCCGAGCCCGGTACACCGTGGAGGCGTCATGACAGCCCCTAGCACAGCCCCCGCACCCCCCAGCAGGGGCGGCCGCTGGATCCAGCAGTGGGATCCGGAGGACGAGACCTTCTGGAAGGAAACCGGAGAGAAGGTCGCCCGCCGCAACCTGATCTTCTCCGTCCTTTCCGAGCACATCGGGTTCTCGATCTGGACCATGTGGTCCGTGCTGGTGCTCTTCATGGGCCCCGAGTACGGGCTCACGCCGGCGGACAAGTTCCTGCTGACCTCGATGGTGACGCTGGTCGGCGCCGTCGTCCGCGTCCCCTACACCTTCGCCGTCGCAATCTTCGGCGGACGGAACTGGACGATCGTCTCGGCCGCCCTCCTGCTGGTCCCGACCGTCGCCGCGTTCGCGGTGATGGAGCCGGGAACCTCCTTCAACACCTTCCTGCTGGTCGGCCTGCTGGCCGGTATCGGCGGCGGCAACTTCGCGTCGTCGATGACCAACATCAACGCGTTCTTCCCGCTCCGTAAGAAGGGCTGGGCGCTGGGCCTCAACGCCGGCGGCGGCAACATCGGCGTGCCGGTGCTCCAGCTGGCCGGACTCGCCGTCATCGGTGCCAGCGGCGGTCCGCGGGTGCTGCTCGGGATCTACATCCCGTTCATCGTCGTCGCCGCCGTCCTCGCCGCGCTCTTCATGGACAACATCGAGAACGTGAAGAACGACACCGGCGCCGCGAAGGACGCCGCGAAGGACGCGCACACCTGGATCATGTCCTTCCTCTACATCGGCACCTTCGGCTCCTTCATCGGATACAGCTTCGCCTTCGGGCAGGTGCTGACCAACCAGTTCGGCCGGACCCCGCTGGAGGCGGCGTACGTCACCTTCATCGGCCCGCTGCTCGGCTCGCTGATCCGGCCCTTCGGCGGCTGGCTGGCCGACAAGTACGGCGGCGCGAAGATCACGCTGTACAACTACGTCGGCATGGGCGTGGCGACCGCGGTCCTCATCGCCGCCAGCATGGAGAAGTCGCTGGCCCTGTTCACCGTCGCCTTCGTGGTGCTGTTCGTCCTCACCGGCCTCGGCAACGGCTCGACGTACAAGATGATCCCCGGCATCTTCCAGACGAAGGCGCTGGCCAAGGGCCTCGAGGGTGAAGCGGCCGCCGCCTACGGGCGTCGTCTCTCCGGTGCCTCCATGGGCCTGATCGGCGCGGTCGGCGCGCTCGGCGGCGTCGGCATCAACCTCGCCTTCCGCCAGTCCTTCCTCTCCTACGGCTCCGGCACCGGCGCGTTCGTCGCCTTCCTGGCCTTCTACGCCGCCTGCTTCGTGGTCACCTGGGCCGTATACCTTCGCCGCTCGGCGGCGCGCACCCAGGCCACGACGACCACCTCGGAGGCGAAGCCCCAGCTCAGCTACGCGAAGGTGTGACGTAACACCAGCGACATGAAGCCGAACCGAGCCTGTCACGAGCCGTTGACAGGCTCGGTCGGCATGCGGGTGCCATCACCTGGTGGCAGATGCAACGACTCGAGTGCGGGAACGAGAGTTATGTACGAGGTACAGCAGCGACCTGACCATGGACCCCTCGCCGGGTTCACCGTGGGAGTGACGGCCGCGCGCCGGGCCGACGAGTTGGGCGCGCTCCTGCAGCGGCGCGGAGCCGCCGTTCTGCACGCCCCTGCCCTGCGGATCGTGCCGCTCGCGGACGACAGCGAACTGCTGGCGGCGACCAAGGAGATCATCGACCAGAGCCCGGACATCGTGATCGCCACGACCGCGATCGGCTTCCGGGGCTGGATCGAGGCCGCCGACGGCTGGGGCCTGGGCGAGACCCTGCTCGACGGGCTGCGCGAGGTGGAGATCCTCGCGCGCGGGCCGAAGGTCAAGGGCGCGATCCGTGCGGCCGGCCTCACCGAGGAGTGGTCGCCGTCGTCGGAGTCCATGGCCGAGGTGCTGGACCGGCTTCTGGAGGAGGGCGTCGAGGGCCGCCGTATCGCCATTCAGCTGCACGGCGAACCCCTGCCCGGCTTCGTGGAGTCGCTGCGGGCCGGGGGAGCCGAGGTCCTGGGCATCCCCGTCTACCGGTGGATGCCGCCGGAGGACATCGCGCCGGTGGACCGGCTGCTGGACGCGGCGGTCTCGCGCGGCCTGGACGCGCTCACCTTCACCAGCGCACCGGCCGCCGCCTCCCTGCTGTCCCGTGCCGAGGACCGCCGGCTGCTGCCCGAACTGCTCGCCGCCCTCAACCACGACGTCCTGCCCGCCTGCGTCGGCCCGGTCACCGCGCTGCCGCTGCAGGCCCAGGGCATCGACACGGTCCAGCCGGAGCGTTTCCGGCTCGGACCCCTCGTCCAGCTCCTGTGCCAGGAACTGCCCGGCCGGGCGCGCTCTCTGCCGATCGCCGGGCACCGGGTGGAGATCCGCGGCCACGCGGTCCTCGTCGACGGCGACCTCAAGCCCGTACCGCCGGCCGGCATGTCCCTGATGCGGGCCCTGGCCCGACGTCCGGGCTGGGTGGTGGCCCGCTCCGACCTGCTGCGGGCCCTGCCGGGTGCCGGACGGGACGAGCACGCGGTGGAGACCGCGATGGCCCGGCTGCGTACGGCTCTGGGGGCACCGAAGCTGATCCAGACCGTGGTGAAGCGGGGTTACCGGCTGGCACTGGACCCGGCTGCGGACACGAAGTACGCCGGCGTGTGACCCGGCGGCGCTGATCGCCCCGAGGCCGCGTGCCGGGACGGCACACTCCGCTTACCGGCGGTACGAGGGGTTCCGGCCGCACGAGCGGGCAGGCACTGTAAGAGGGAACGGTTCCTCACCGGTGTGACTGCTAGGCGGTGACAGGCACATGGCACTGGGTACGGCCACGGCCGCGTACGAGCTGCGGTTCGATGCCGGGCGGATCTGTCTGGATCTCCTCGCGACCACCCACCCCGACGAACGCCTCGACTCGGTAGAGGTGCTGCGCGCCTGGATCACCGGTTCGGGACTCGTCCCGGCGGGCACCGGGCTCACGCACGCCGACGCCTCCTGGCTCGACGGCTTCCGCGAACTGCGCTACCGCACAGGGCAGTTGGTGCCCGGAGGGCTCGCGCCCGAGGGGCGGCCCTACGATCTCGCGCTGGCCCACGTCAATGACATCGCTCGCGCGGCCCCTCCCGCTCCACGCGCCGTGACCTGTGAAGACGGCACCCTCGTCCGGGAGTTGGACGGGCCGCCCGAGTGCGCGGCACTGCTCGGCGCCGTCGCGCGGGACGTCGTGGAACTGCTCACGGATCCGGTCGCGCGGGCGGGGCTGCGGCAGTGCGAAGGGGACAACTGCCCGATCGTCTATCTCGACACATCACGGGGGCGCAGGAGGCGTTGGTGCTCCAGCGAGGTGTGCGGGAACCGCGAAAGGGTGGCCCGGCACCGTCGTCGGGCGGCGCTCCCCCGCGCCTGAGTGCCCGTTATGTTGCTTCTGTGAAACGGCTGTCGAAGTGATTTCGATTACATGCCGTTTACCTTCTGCGGCCCGAGGGCAGCTGGCGTGATCTTGTCGCTGTGGCGGAAATGTAAAGATCACGCGGGGGGAATGTGCACCCATGTCCCGCCTCGTCACGTCACTCACAAGAAAACTGTCGCCTCCCTTTGAACATCCAACTCACCGCGTCCGTACCCGTGGACGAGCGACCGACTGGGGGAACCCCCGGACATCGGAGGTGGGCGTGCGCAAGGATTCCGTCGTGGCCAATGAACGTGGATCGAGGGCCCGACATCGCATGTCCCAGCCCTCGGAACCTGATGAGGAGCTCATGCGTGCGCTCTACAGAGAACACGCCGGACCCCTGCTCGCGTATGTCCTCCGCCTTGTCGCGGGAGACCGGCAACGTGCCGAGGACGTCGTGCAGGAGACGCTCATCCGTGCCTGGAAGAACGCCGGCCAGCTCAATCGAGCGACCGGATCGGTACGCCCCTGGCTGGTGACGGTCGCCCGGCGCATCGTCATCGACGGCCACCGCAGCCGGCAGGCCCGGCCGCAGGAGGTCGATCCGTCGCCGCTGGAGGTCATCCCCGCGGAGGACGAGATCGACAAGGCGCTGTGGCTGATGACGTTGTCCGACGCTCTCGACGACCTGACCCCGGCTCACCGGGAGGTGCTCGTTGAGACGTACTTCAAGGGGCGTACGGTCAACGAGGCCGCCGAGACGCTCGGCATACCCAGCGGCACCGTGCGCTCAAGAGTCTTCTACGCACTGCGATCGATGAAGCTGGCACTGGAGGAGCGGGGGGTGACGGCGTGATGAGTGTGTACGGGGGGAACCAGGGATTCGGTACGGGTGGTGCGGGTATGTCTGGCCCCATGATGGGATCTCCGGGTCCGAACGAGCACGAGACCGTCGGCGCCTACGCTCTCGGCATCCTCGACGACGCCGAAGCAACCGCTTTCGAAGGCCATCTCGCCACCTGCGAATGGTGCGCCCAGCAGCTCGACGAGCTCGCCGGGATGGAGCCGATGCTGGCCGCGCTCGCGGACCTGCCGGGCTCCGGCACCCCCGCCATCGGCGAGTCGCTGTCCGCCAAGCCCAGCCCGCGCGTGGTGAACAGGCTCGTCGACGAGGTCGCCGAGCGACGCGCCCAGAAGCGCCGCCGCGGTTTCTACATGGTGGCGGCCGCGGCCGCCCTGATCATCGGCGGCCCGATCGTCGCGACGGCAACGGCCGGCGGCGACTCGAACGGTGGCGGTGCCAAGGAGGGCGTGACCCTCTCGGCCACCCCGGCCAAGGACCTGTTCGACGACATCGACGAGAAGGTCACCGCGACGGACCCGTCGACGGGCGTGAGCGCCACCGTGGCCCTCGCGAAGAAGGACTGGGGCACCGAGACGGTCCTGGAGCTCAAGGGCGTCAAGGGCCCGCTCAAGTGCTCCCTGATCTTCGTCGGCGAGAACGGCGAGCGCGTGACGGCGTCCAACTGGTCGGTCCCGGCCTGGGGCTACGGCCTCCCGGACGGCAAGACCGAGAAGTCCAAGAACCCGCTCTACATCGTCGGCGGCGCGTCCTTCACCCCGGACCAGATGAAGGGATTCGAGGTCATGACCCTCGACGGTGACGTCATCGCCAAGGGCAACGTGTGATCGACTGGGCGCGCACATAGCTTCTCGGGGCCCCCTTCGCGTACGGTTGACGGCTGCCCAGCACGTCAGAAGGGGGCCCGGTGGCCGCTCAGGCTCAGCAGGAAATCGCGGTCGACTCGGTTCAGCATTCCGCGCACGATTCCGTGCGTGACCGAGAGATCAGCGTCGAACAGGAACACCTCGACCGGGTGTACCAGCGCCTCGAGGAGAAGATCCACGAGGCCGAGTTCCTCATGAACGACGCGGCCAAGCGTGGCCAGGTCGGAACCCCCGGCGCGCTCGCCGAGCGCGACGCCCAGGTCTTCCGGGCAGGCATCCACCTGAACCGGCTGAACAACGAGTTCGAGGACTTCCTCTTCGGCCGTATCGACCTGCTCCTCGGCAAGGACGGCAAGAAGGGGCCGGACGGCGCCTACACCGCCGTGGAACCGGCGGAGGGCGCGGTCCGCCCGGACAACACCGCCGACATCGCCGAGACCCTGCACATCGGCCGCATCGGCGTCCTCGACCAGGACTACGCCCCGCTCGTCATCGACTGGCGGGCGCCCGCCGCCGCCCCGTTCTACCGCTCCACCCCGGTCGACCCGGGGCGGGTCGTCCGTCGCCGTGTCATCCGCTCCAAGGGGCGCAAGGTGCTCGGCGTCGAGGACGACCTGATGCGCCCCGAGCTGACGGCTCGCCTCGACGGCCGGGACCTGGCCGTGATCGGCGACGGCGCCCTGATGGCCGCACTCGGCCAGGCCCGCACCCACACCATGCGGGACATCGTGGCGTCCATCCAGGCCGAGCAGGACCTGGTGATCCGCGCTCCCGCCGCCTCCGTGACGTACGTCGAGGGCGGCCCGGGCACGGGCAAGACGGCCGTCGCCCTGCACCGGGCGGCCTATCTGCTCTACCAGGACCGGCGGCGGTACGCGGGCGGCATCCTCATCGTCTCCCCGACCCCGCTGCTCGTGGCGTACACCGAAGGCGTCCTGCCGTCCCTCGGCGAGGAGGGCCAGGTCGCCATCCGGGCGATCGGCTCGCTCGTCGACGGGGCCGAGGCCACGCAGTACGACGCGCCGGCGGTGGCGCGGGCGAAGGGCTCGTACCGCATGCTCAAGGTCCTGCGGAAGGCGGCACGGGGCGCCCTGGAGGCAGGGCCGGGCAGCACCGCGCGCCCCGGCGGCCCCGCCGGACAGCTCGCCCTCGACGACCCCGAGCCGCAGCCGCAGACCCCCGCAGGCCCGCCCACCCGGCTCCGCGTGGTCGCCTTCGGGCGCCGTCTGGAGCTGGAGGCCGCCGAGCTGGACCGCATCCGCAACAACGCGCTCAGCGGCACCGCCCCCGTGAACATGCTGCGCCCCCGCGCCCGCAAGCTGCTCCTGGACGCCCTGTGGTCGCGCTCCGGCGCGGCCGGCCGGCACACCGACCCGGAGCTGGCCGCCGAGCTGCGCTCCGGCTTCGACGAGGACGTCAGCTCCGAGGACAGCTTCATCGAGTTCGTCGACGCCTGGTGGCCGGAGCTGACCCCCAAGGCGGTCCTCGACGCCATGGCCGACGAGCGGCGCCTGGGCCGCTGGGCCCGGCGGATCCTCAACCCCGGCGAGGTGCGCAGGGTCGCGCGCTCCCTGAGACGCGACGGCCTCTCCGTCCACGACATCGCGATGCTCGACGAACTCCAGTCCATCCTCGGCACCCCGGCCCGCCCCCGCCGCCGGCGCGAGGCCGACCCGCTCGACCAGCTCACCGGCCTGGAGGAGCTGATGCCGGTCCGCGAGGAGACCCAGCGCGAGCGGGCCGAGCGGCTGGCCCAGGAGCGCGTCGAGTACGCCCACGTCATCGTCGACGAGGCCCAGGACCTCACGCCGATGCAGTGGCGCATGGTCGGCCGCCGGGGTCGGCACGCCACCTGGACGGTGGTCGGCGACCCCGCCCAGTCGTCCTGGTCCGACCCCGACGAGGCGGCCCAGGCCCGTGACGAGGCCCTTGGCAGCCGCCCGCGCCGCCGCTTCCAGCTGACCGTGAACTACCGCAACCCGGCCGAGATCGCCGAGCTGGCCGCGAAGGTGCTGGCCCTGGCGATGCCGGGCGCCGAGTCCCCGTCGGCGGTGCGCTCCACGGGCGTACAGCCGCGGTTCGCCGTCGTACGGGAATCCCTCGGCCAGGCCGTCCGGGCGGAGGCCGCCCGTCTCCTGGACCTCGTCGACGGCACCATCGGCGTCGTGGTCGCCATGAACCGCCGCGAAGAGGCCAGGCGCTGGCTCGCCGGGCTCGGCGACCGGGTCGTGGCGCTCGGCAGCCTGGAGGCGAAGGGCCTGGAGTACGACGCCACGGTCGTCGTCTCCCCGGCGGAGATCGCGGACGAGTCACCGGCCGGGCTGCGGGTGCTGTACGTGGCGCTGACCCGCGCGACGCAGCAGCTCACGGTGGTGTCGGCGGAGCGGGACGCGCCGGACGCCGACGGGGTGCCGGACCTGCTCAGAGATTGATCCGAGGAAGTCCCGGTACGGGAATGGCCTTACGGGATCCGTTTGTTAGCCTGGGTGTGGCACCGGCCCGATCCAAGCCCCCGGGCCCAACCTTCGTCGCTACGAGCGACCACTTGCCGCGAGGCGAGCATGGCGGGTCGGTGCCACTGAACGTCGAAGAGGTCCACGTCGATGGTGACGTGGGCCTCTTTCGTCGCCCCTCCGCTGCGAACACAACGTTCGCAATCCCACCCGGCTACCGCCTACTCGGCGGTAGGTGCGACGATCGGACGGCATCCAGCGCACAGGTGAAAGCAGAGGAAGTCGGCCATGGCAACGGCGCCCAGCGTCTCCTACTCGATGACGGTCCGGCTGGAGGTGCCCGCGAGCGGAACCGCGGTTTCCCAGCTCACCGGAGCCGTCGAGTCCCACGGAGGCTCGGTCACCGGCCTCGACGTCACTGCTTCCGGGCACGAGAAGCTCCGGATCGACGTCACCATCGCGGCCACCTCCACCGCGCACGCCGAAGAGATCGTCGAGCAGCTGCGCGGCATCGAGGGCGTCACGCTCGGCAAGGTCTCGGACCGTACGTTCCTCATGCACCTCGGCGGCAAGATCGAGATGCAGTCCAAGCATCCGATCCGCAACCGTGACGACCTCTCGATGATCTACACGCCGGGTGTCGCCCGCGTCTGCATGGCCATCGCCGAGAACCCCGAGGACGCCCGCCGCCTCACCATCAAGCGCAACACCGTTGCGGTCGTGACCGACGGCTCCGCGGTCCTTGGCCTCGGCAACATCGGCCCGATGGCCGCCATGCCGGTCATGGAGGGCAAGGCGGCCCTCTTCAAGCGCTTCGCGGACATCGACGCCTGGCCGCTGTGCCTGGACACCCAGGACACCGACGAGATCGTCGCGATCGTCAAGGCGATCGCCCCGGGCTTCGCCGGCATCAACCTCGAGGACATCTCCGCGCCGCGCTGCTTCGAGATCGAGGCCCGGCTGCGTGAGGCCCTCGACATCCCCGTCTTCCACGACGACCAGCACGGCACGGCGATCGTGGTGCTGGCGGCGCTGACGAACGCACTGCGCGTGACCAGCAAGGCCATCGAGAACATCCGGGTCGTCATGTCCGGTGCCGGCGCGGCCGGTACCGCCATCCTCAAGCTGCTGATCGCCGCCGGCCTCAAGAACGCCGTCGTCGCCGACATCCACGGCGTCGTGCACGCGGGCCGCGAGGACCTCGTCGACGCCGCCCCGGGCTCGGCGCTGCGCTGGATCGCCGACAACACCAACCCCGAGGGCCTGACGGGCACGCTGAAGGAAGCCGTGCGCGGCGCGGACGTCTTCATCGGCGTGTCGGCGCCCAACGTGCTCAACGGCGACGACGTGGCCGGCATGGCCGAGGGTGCGATCGTGTTCGCGCTGGCGAATCCCGACCCCGAGGTCGACCCGGCGGTCGCCCGCCAGACGGCCGCCGTCGTCGCCACCGGCCGCTCCGACTTCCCGAACCAGATCAACAACGTGCTGGTCTTCCCGGGTGTCTTCCGCGGTCTGCTCGACGCGCAGTCCCGCACGGTGAACACCGACATGATGATCGCGGCGGCGAAGGCCCTCGCGGACGTGGTGACCGAGGACGAGCTGAACCCGAACTACATCGTCCCGAGCGTCTTCAACGACAAGGTCGCGGGCGCGGTCGCCGGGGCGGTGCGGGAGGCCGCGAAGGCGGCGGGCGCGGCTTCCTAGCCGCCCGGGAGCCCGCGAGGGCGGGGGCCGACTGTGAGGATTGCCACGGCAGGCCTGACACCGGCGCGTCGTGGAACCCGGCCCTCCTGGCCGACGTTTATCGTGTCGGCCAGGCTCAACCCTCTTTCCGTGTGACTCCCAAGGGTGTTCTCACGACTCCTAGGGGTGCCGGATTGGCTTTCCCGCCGCAGGTAGGGGCAGGATGCGTCTCTGGGCGCGAGGGTCCGGCGACGGACCCGGGTCCTGGGACTGTCCGAGGGCCCTGGCAGCATCGACTTCGCTGTGCCCAATATGCGGCTCCGCCGCGTGGCACGCCTCAACAGCAAGAAGAACACGGGAGTAACAACATGAACCGCAGTGAGCTGGTGGCCGCGCTGGCCGACCGCGCCGAGGTCACCCGCAAGGACGCGGACGCCGTTCTGGCCGCGTTCGCCGAGACCGTCGGCGAGATCGTCGCCAAGGGCGACGAGAAGGTCACCATCCCCGGCTTCCTGACCTTCGAGCGCACCCACCGTGCCGCTCGCACCGCGCGCAACCCGCAGACCGGCGACCCGATCCAGATCCCGGCCGGCTACAGCGTGAAGGTCTCCGCTGGCAGCAAGCTCAAGGAAGCCGCCAAGGGCAAGTAAGCCTTCGCGTACGCGACGGAACCTGCGTACGAGGCTCAGCAACGCGAATGGGGCGGCCACCCGGCGAGGGTGGCCGCCCCATCGTCGTACAAACGCGGGTACGGGCGGTATGAGCGATGCTGTTTCTGCCAGGGGGCGACCCCCGGACCCCGGCCGGGGCGGCGGTTGCCCCGGGCCGGAGTGGCGGATGAGCGACGGTCAGCCGAGTGCCTTGCCCGGCAGCTCCACCTTCGCGCCGAGCGCCACGAGCTTCTCCATGAAGTTCTCGTAGCCCCGGTTGATGAGGTCGATGCCGTGGACGCGGGACGTTCCCTGGGCGGCCAGGGCGGCGATGAGGTAGGAGAAGCCGCCGCGGAGGTCGGGGATGACCAGGTCGGCGCCCTGGAGCCGGGTGGGGCCGGAGACGACCGCAGAGTGCAGGAAGTTGCGCTGGCCGAAGCGGCAGTTGGAGCCGCCCAGGCACTCGCGGTACAGCTGGATGTGGGCGCCCATCTGGTTCAGCGCGGAGGTGAAGCCGAGGCGGGACTCGTAGACCGTCTCGTGGATGATGGACAGGCCCGTGGCCTGCGTCAGGGCCACCACCAGCGGCTGCTGCCAGTCCGTCTGGAAGCCGGGGTGCACGTCCGTTTCGAGGGCGATGGACTTCAACTGGCCGCCCGGGTGCCAGAAGCGGATGCCCTCGTCGTCGATCTGGAAGGCGCCGCCCACCTTCCGGTAGGTGTTCAGGAACGTCATCATCGAGCGCTGCTGGGCGCCGTGGACGTAGATGTTGCCCTCGGTCGCGAGCGCCGCGGACGCCCAGGAGGCGGCCTCCAGGCGGTCCGGGAGGGCGCGGTGGTTGTAGCCGCCGAGCTGGTCCACACCGGTGACGCGGATGGTGCGGTCGGTGTCCATCGCGATGATGGCGCCCATTTTCTGCAGGACGCAGATGAGGTCCTCGATCTCCGGCTCCACGGCCGCGTTCGAGAGCTCGGTGACGCCCTCGGCGAGGACCGCGGTGAGCAGCACCTGCTCGGTCGCGCCGACGGACGGGTACGGCAGTGTGATCTTCGTGCCCCGAAGCCGCCGCGGCGCCTCCAGGAACTGCCCGTCCGCCCGCTTCTCGATCGTCGCGCCGAACTGCCGCAGCACCTCGAAGTGGAAGTCGATGGGCCGTCCGCCGATGTCGCAGCCGCCGAGGCCGGGGATGAAGGCGTGGCCCAGGCGGTGCAGCAGGGGACCGCACAGGAGGATCGGGATACGGCTCGAACCCGCGTGGGCGTCGATGTCGGCGACGTTCGCGCTCTCCACGTGGGTCGGGTCCATCACCAGCTCGCCCGGTTCCTCACCCGGACGGACCGTCACGCCGTGCAGTTGCAGCAGACCGCGTACGACGCGCACGTCACGGATGTCCGGAACATTGCGCAGTCGACTCGGCTCACTGCCCAGCAGGGCGGCGACCATGGCCTTCGGTACGAGGTTCTTCGCACCACGGACACGGATCTCGCCCTCCAGCGGGGTTCCGCCGTGGACAAGCAGTACGTCGTCATTGCCGTTGACGGTCATGTATCTCGCGTTCCGATGAGTGGGGCAGGGGCCAGATGGGAAAGGGTAATCGCCGCACACGGAATCGACTAAGCTGCTGGTGTGCGGTGCGAGAACCAAGCGCCGCGCACGTTTGAATGACGTTGATGTCAACCGGGCTGGTTCCAACCCGGCTGGTGCTGATCGTGTGAGCCTTGGCCGTTCGCTGAGCGGTCGAGCAGCGTGAGCCAGGAATCCCCGGCGTCAGCTGGGGAGGGTTCAAAACACGAACCGTTCCCTACGGGTGCACGGGGGCGTCGGTGCATCATGTGCTGGCGCCCGTTTTCGTATCGCCTACCCATGCGCAGGTGGGATGCGGGATCATGTCTGGCATGACCGAGGTGTCCTCGCTCACAGGGCGGTTGCTCGTGGCAACGCCCGCCCTGGCGGACCCGAACTTCGACCGTGCGGTGGTGCTTCTCCTCGACCACGACGAGGAGGGCTCCCTCGGTGTCGTCCTCAACCGTCCCACCCCGGTGGACGTGGGCGACATCCTGGAGGGCTGGGCGGACCTCGCCGGGGAACCCGGTGTCGTCTTCCAGGGCGGCCCGGTCTCCCTGGACTCGGCCCTCGGGGTCGCCGTCATCCCGGGCGGCGCGTCCGTGAACGGGGCCCCGCTGGGCTGGCGCCGGGTGCACGGCGCGATCGGCCTGGTCGACCTGGAGGCCCCGCCTGAGCTGCTCGCCTCGGCCCTGGGCAGCCTGCGGATCTTCGCCGGTTACGCCGGATGGGGGCCGGGCCAGCTGGAGGACGAGCTGGGGGAGGGCGCCTGGTACGTCGTCGAGTCGGAACCCGGCGACGTGTCCTCGCCGTGCCCGGAAAGGCTGTGGCGTGAGGTCCTGCGCCGCCAGCGCAGTGAGCTGGCGATGGTGGCCACCTATCCGGACGACCCTTCGCTCAACTGATGGGTGTGAGCTTCAGTACCCTTGGCTGTTATGAGCACTCTTGAGCCTGAGACCCAGCCGCAGCGCGGGACTGGTACGGGGACCCTCGTAGAGCCGACGCCGCAGGTGTCCCGCGGCGACGGTGACCACGAGCGCTTCGCCCACTACGTCCAGAAGGACAAGATCATGGCGAGCGCCCTCGACGGCACTCCCGTCGTGGCGCTGTGCGGCAAGGTCTGGGTGCCGGGCCGCGACCCGAAGAAGTACCCGGTGTGCCCCATGTGCAAGGAGATCTACGAGTCCATGGGCGCCGGTGGCGACGACAAGGGCAAGGGCGGCGGCGACAAGTAGTCCTTCCGGGCCGAGGTCCGGCCGAGGTCCGTCTGAGTCCGTCTGAGTCCGTCTGAGTCCGTCTGAGGTTCACGAGGCCCTCGGGGCGCGTTTTGCGCGCCCCGAGGGCCTTTGTCGTCCTTTGTCGTTGCAAGGGATGCGTCGGCTGGTCACAGAGTGGTTGAGACCTCTTGTCGGCGTGTTCATGTAGTACTTAGCCTCCGTTGTGTTGTGCAGAGCGAAACCGTCATTGCATATGTTGCAACGCTCGGAGGAGTACTCCATGAAGCTCGCCCCCCGACTCCCCGCCCTTCTTCTGGCCGCTCTCGTCATCACGGCCTGCGCCCCGCAGACGTCCGACAACGCCTCCTCCGACAAGGACGAGGAGACGGGCACCCTGCGCGTCTGGCTCTTCCAGGAGGTCGGCAACAAGCCGAAGGAAAAGGTCGTCGACTCCGTCGTCACGGCCTTCGAGAAGGCCCACAAGGGCACCGAGGTCGACGTCGAGTACATCCCCGTCGAGACCCGCGCCCAGCGCGTCAAGGCCGCCTTCAACGACCCGAAGTCCGCTCCTGACGTCATGGAGTACGGCAACACGGACACGGCCGGCTACGTGAAGGACGGCGGACTCCTCGACGTCACCAAGGAGTTCGGCGACTGGAGCGAGGCCAAGGACACCGACCCCACCGCGAAACAGTCGGTCACCGTGGACGGCAAGCTCTACGGCGCGCCCTTCTACGTCGGTGTCCGCGCCCTGTACTACCGCACCGACGTCTTCGAGGACCTGGGACTGAAGCTCCCGAAGACCATGGCCGAACTGGCCTCCACGGCCCGCGAGATCCGCGCGGCCCGCCCCGACCTGTACGGCCTCGTCGTCGGCGGCGCCTACATGTACGGCGCGATGCCCTTCGTCTGGGCCAACGGCGGCGAACTCGCCACCGGCAAGGGCGGGTCGTACGCCTCCGCCATCGACAGCGCCGCCGCGCAGAAGGGCATCAAGGCGTACACGTCCCTCTTCGGCGACGACAACTGTCCCGCCGCCAAGTGCGCGGGCATGGGCGGCAACGACACGATCACCGCGTTCGCCGCGGGCAAGGCGGCCATGGCGATCGGCGGCGACTTCAGCCACACCGCGGTCGAGGCGGGGAAGGTGAAGGGCAAGTACGCGGTGGTGCCGCTGCCCGGTGTCAGCCCGGGTTCGATCGCCCCGGCGTTCGCCGGCGGCAACAACATCGGCGTACTGAAGAGCACCTCGCACCGCACCCTCGCCGTCGACCTGATGGAACAGCTCGCCTCGAAGAAGACGCAGACCGAACTCTTCGACGCGATGGGCTTCCTGCCGACCTTCGGGGACGTCCGGCAGCAGGTCGCGGCGAAGGAGCCGTTCGTGAAGCCGTTCGTGCAGACCCTGTCCGCCGGCACCAAGTTCGTGCCCGCCTCGCCGGCCTGGTCGCAGATCGACTCCTCGCTGGTCCTGCCGACGATGTTCCAGGAGGTCATCAGCGGCAAGAAGGACGCGGCGGCGGCCTCGAAGGACGCGGCGACGAAGATGAACGACGCGTTCGGCTCCGCCGGGTGACGCCGGTGCCAGTCGGCTCGGGGGGCGCGGAGCGTTGGCGGGGGCGGGCCGTTCGTGGCTGGTCGCGCCCCTCGGGGCGCCGAGGCGGGCGGCGTCAAAAGGCTCCCTGGCTCTATCTCGCCCCCGCTCTCGTCGTCCTCGGCGGGCTGCTCGTCTACCCCATCTACCAGCTCGGGCTGATCTCGTTCTTCCAGTACACCCAGGCCCAGGTGAGCGGCGGCGAGCCGACCACTTTCGAGGGATTCGGCAACTACGCCGAACTGTTCGGGGACGAGCAGTTCTGGCAGGTGCTGCTGGCGACCGTCCTCTTCGCGGCGGCCTGCGTGGCGTCGACGCTGGCGGTCGGCTGCGCGCTCGCCGTACTCCTCACCCGCGTACGCGCCCTGCCCCGGCTCGTCCTGATGATGGCCGCGCTGGGAGCCTGGGCGACCCCGGCCGTCACCGGCTCCACGGTGTGGCTGCTCCTGTTCGACCCGGACTTCGGGCCCGTGAACCGGGTCCTGGGGCTCGGCGACCACTCGTGGACGTACGGCCGCTACAGCGCCTTCCTCCTCGTCCTGCTCGAAGTGGTGTGGTGCTCCTTCCCGTTCGTGATGGTCACCGTGTACGCCGGCATCCGCGCCGTCCCGGGCGAGGTGCTGGAGGCCGCCGCCCTGGACGGCGCCTCGCAGTGGCGGATCTGGAGGTCCGTCCTCGCGCCGATGCTCCGGCCGATCCTGACCGTCGTCACCATCCAGTCGGTCATCTGGGACTTCAAGGTCTTCACCCAGATCTACGTCATGACGAACGGCGGCGGCATCGCCGGCCAGAACCTCGTCCTGAACGTGTACGCCTACCAGCAGGCCTTCGCGTCCTCGCAGTACAGCCTCGGCTCCGCGATCGGCGTGGTGATGCTGCTGATCCTGCTCGCCGTCACGCTCGTGTACCTGCGGCTGCTGCGCCGGCAGGGAGAGGAACTGTGAACCTTCTTCGTCTTCGGGTGCGGCGCCCGTGGCGGCTGGCCGCCGAGGCGTCGGCGCTGCTGATCGCGGTCGTCGTCGCCTTCCCCCTCTACTGGATGGTGCTCAGCGCCTTCAAACCGGCCGGGGAGATCGAGTCGACCGAGCCCAGGCCCTGGACGCTCGCGCCCTCCCTCGACTCCTTCCGGCGCGTCTTCGAACAGCAGGAATTCGGCCGTTACTTCCTCAACAGCCTGATCGTGGCGTGCAGCGTCGTGATCATCTCGGCGCTGATCGCCTTTCTCGCGGCGACCGCCGTGACACGATTCCGCTTCCGCTTCCGGACCACCTTGCTGATCATGTTTCTGGTGGCCCAGATGGTGCCCGTGGAGGCCCTGACGATCCCCTTGTTCTTCCTCATGCGGGACTTCGGGCAGCTGAACACGCTGGGTTCGCTGATCCTGCCGCACATCGCCTTCTCGCTGCCCTTCGCGATCTGGATGCTGCGCGGTTTCGTGAAAGCCGTACCGGAGGCGCTGGAGGAGGCCGCGTACATCGACGGGGCGAGCCGGGCGCGTTTTTTGTGGCAGATCCTTTTCCCGCTGGTCTTCCCCGGCCTGGTGGCCACGAGCGTGTTTTCCTTCATCTCGGCCTGGAACGACTTCCTGTTCGCCAAGTCCTTCATCATCAGCGACACCTCGCAGTCGACCCTGCCGATGGCGTTGCTCGTCTTCTACAAGCCGGACGACCCCGACTGGGGTGGTGTGATGGCCGCCTCCACGGTGATGACCATTCCGGTACTGATCTTCTTCGTACTCGTACAGCGACGGCTGGTCTCCGGGCTGGGCGGAGCGGTGAAGGACTGACGACATGGGCTTCGAGGATCTGATTCCTGCTCCCGGCAAGGGCTGGTGGGTGCCGCCGACGCACGGGGCTTTTTCCGTGGACGAGGAGACCGTGCTGCACGCGGAGCCCGGCACGGAGGGGGTCGCGCGCTGGCTGCGCGGCGCGCTGGGTGCCGCCACCGGCCTGCCGTTCGCCGAGGGCCGGGGCGACAACGGCATCGTGCTGCGCGTGGACCCGCAGCTGGCGGGGGAGGCGTACCGCGTCGTCATCGACGGCCACGCGATCCGCGTCGACGGCGGAAGCGCGGCCGGCGTCTTCTGGGGTGCGCAGACCTTCCGCCAGCTGATGGGCCCCGACGCGTACCGGCGGGCACCGATCGACCCGGCCCGCCGGGAGTGGTTCGTGCCGGCGGTCGTGATCGAGGACGCCCCCCGTTTCCGTTGGCGTGGCCTCATGCTCGACGTGGCCCGGCACTTCATGCCCAAGGACGGTGTCCTGCGCTACCTCGATCTGATGGCGGCACACAAACTCAACGTCTTCCACTTCCACTTGACGGACGACCAGGGATGGCGCGTCGAGATCAAGCGGTACCCGAAGCTGACCGAGACCGGATCCTGGCGGGCGCGCACGAAATTCGGTCACCGGGCCTCACCGCTGTGGGAGGAGAAGCCGCACGGCGGCTACTACACCCAGGACGACATCCGGGAGATCGTCGCCTACGCCGCCGAACGGCATATCTCCGTCGTCCCCGAAATCGACGTACCCGGCCACTCGCAGGCCGCCATCGCCGCGTACCCGGAACTCGGCAACACCGACGTCATCGACACGACCTCCCTCACGGTCTGGGACAGCTGGGGCATCTCTTTGAACGTACTCGCACCCACTGACAACACCCTTCGCTTCTACGAGGGGGTGTTCGAGGAACTGCTGGACCTGTTCCCCTCCGAGTTCGTTCACATCGGCGGCGACGAATGCGCCAAGGAGCAGTGGCGGCAGTCGCCCCTCGTCCAGGCCCGTATCGGGGAACTCGGCCTCGCGGACGAGGACGGGTTGCAGTCCTGGTTCATCGGACACTTCGACACGTGGCTGTCCGCGCGCGGGCGCAGGCTCATCGGCTGGGACGAGATCCTTGAGGGCGGGCTGGCCGAAGGGGCGGCCGTCTCGTCCTGGCGGGGCTACGAGGGCGGCATCGCGGCGGCCCGCGCGGGTCACGACGTCGTCATGTGCCCCGAGCAGCAGGTGTACCTGGACCACCGGCAGGACGCGGGTGCGGACGAGCCGGTCCCCATCGGCTACGTCCGCACTCTGGAGGACGTCTATCGGTTCGATCCCGTTCCACCGGAGTTGACGCCCGAGGAGGCCGGACACGTACTCGGCACGCAGGCCAACGTGTGGACCGAGGTGATGGAGGACCACGCACGCGTGGACTACCAGACGTTCCCCCGCCTCGCGGCCTTCGCCGAGGTGGCCTGGAGTTCCCTGCCCGCCCCGGCGGAACGGGACTTCGCCGACTTCGAGCGCCGGATGGCCGTCCACTACCGGCGCCTCGACGCCCTGGGAGTCGCCTACCGGCCGCCGACCGGGCCCCTGCCGTGGCAGCGGCGGCCCGGGGTGCTCGGCCGTCCCATCGAGGGACCGCCCCCGAACAGGTAAGGGGGAAAACCCGCAAGAGTCACCGAAGAGTGTCAATCGGTACGCACCGGTGATGCCGTACGAAAACGGACCATTTCCCTGGTGAGGTGGGCGAATGCCTCCTAGCGGACCCCCGCGTTCGGGTCCTGCGAAGATGTGCCAGAGTTGCCACGTCCGCCCTGTCAGCACGTACCGTACGGCAACACAGGTGGGACCAGGTGGGGCAGCGGGAAGGGGCAGCCGGTTTTGACCACGCACGCACCGCAGGCGGCGCAGGCCGTGACGCTGCCCACGACGCTGGACGAGGCAGTGGCGGCCCTGGCCGCCATGCCCGCCGCCGTGCCCGTGGCCGGCGGCACCGACCTGATGGCCGCCGTCAACTCCGGGCAGCTCAGGCCCGCCGCTCTGGTGGGCCTCGGCCGGATCAGCGAGATCCGCGGCTGGCAGTACCAGGACGGCCACGCCCTGCTCGGCGCCGGCCTCACGCACGCACGCATGGGCCGCCCCGACTTCGCCGCCCTCATCCCGGCGCTCGCGGCCTCCGCGCGCGCCGCCGGCCCGCCGCAGATCCGCAACGCGGGCACCCTGGGCGGCAACATCGCCTCGGCGTCCCCCACCGGGGACGCGCTTCCGGTGCTGGCCGCCCTGGAGGCGACGCTGATCGTCGCGGGCCAGGGCGGAGCCCGCCGGGAGATCCCGGTGTCGCACCTGCTGGCGGGCATGGAGATGCTGCGCGCCGGTGAACTCATCGGCTACGTGCGCGTGCCGCTGCTGCACGCCCCGCAGGTCTTCCTGAAGGCGACCGGCCGCACCGGCCCGGGCCGGGCCCTCGCGTCCGTCGCCCTGGTCCTCGACCCCGCCCGCCGCGGAGTCAGGTGCGCGGTGGGCGCCATAGCGCCGATGCCGCTCAGGCCCCTGGACGCCGAGCAGTGGGTCGCCCGGCTGATCGACTGGGACAACAGCCGCGCGGTCGTCCCCGAGGCGCTCAGCGCCTTCGGCGAGTACGTCGCCGCGGCCTGCATCCCCGAGCCGGGCCCGGCCGAGGACGGCTCCGCACAGCAGCTTCCGCCCGCCGTACAGCACCTGCGGCGCACTGTCGCCGCGCTGGCCCGACGAGCACTGGGGAGGGCACTGTCGTGACCGACGACCAGCAGGATGAGGGCAGGCCCCGCGGCGCGGGCCGCTGGGACCCGCTGCCCCAGGGCGACTACGACGACGGCGCCACCGCCTTCGTGAAACTCCCCGAAGGCGGCGTCGACGCCCTCCTCGCCTCCGCCGACCCGCTCGCCGCACCCGGGCATGGCTATGTGCCGCCGCAGATAACGGTCACGCCGGCCACCACCGCGGGCACCGACCCGGCGTCGACGGGCTCGTGGGCGATGCCCGCAGAGGGCGTTCGGTGGCCGGACCCGAACGCGGTGCCCCAGGACGCCGGGAACGACCGGTTCACCTACGAGCCGGGCGCCACGGGACAGTGGAACTTCGACGAGACGGCGGCTCCGGCGCCCGGCCACGACGTGACCGGGCAGTGGTCGATCCCCGTCGCCGGCGGGGATATCCCGGACGAATCGGGCGAGTTCACCACGTCGTCCCTGGTCGAGCAGTGGGGCGGCGGTACGCCGCCGGCCACCCTGCCGGGCGGCGCGGCCGCCCCCTGGGCGACGGAGGCCGCGGGGCAGCCCTGGGACCAGCAGCCTGCCGAACCATCGGCGGAGGCGGAGGCGGGGCACGCGCACGAGCAGCCCGCCGCGTACCCGTTGCCGCCGGCCGCGTACGCGCCCCGCGAGGGCGACCGCGCGCCGGACGCGTACGCACCGGAGGAGTTCGCACCGGACGCGCCCGCCCCCGTCGAGCCCGGCCCGGCCGGACACGACCATGAGCAGCCCCGCTCGCACGCGCCCGAACCGCCCGCCGAACCCGCCGTAGCCGCCTCACAGCCCGCTCATGGTGGGGGTGAGGGCCACGAAGCCGACGGGGCGCCCGAGGAGGCCCACGGGGCCGCCGAGGCCGTCGACGGGGCCACGGAGGCGGACGCCGGCGAGGACACCGCCGTAGCCGCGGAGACTCCCGACGGCGAGGCCGCACCCCCGCCGTCCGGCGAGGAACACCCCCTCGCCTCCTACGTCCTGCGCGTCAACGGCGTCGACCGCCCCGTCACCGACGCGTGGATCGGCGAATCCCTGCTCTACGTGCTGCGCGAGCGGCTCGGTCTCGCGGGCGCCAAGGACGGCTGCTCGCAGGGCGAGTGCGGCGCCTGCAACGTGCAGGTCGACGGCCGGCTCGTCGCCTCCTGCCTGGTGCCCGCCGTGACCGCGGCCGGCAGCGAGGTCCGTACCGTCGAGGGCCTGGCCGTCGACGGACAGCCCTCGGACGTGCAGCGGGCGCTCGCCAGGTGCGGCGCCGTGCAGTGCGGGTTCTGCGTGCCGGGCATGGCGATGACCCTGCACGACCTCCTGGAGGGCAACCCGGCGCCGAACGAGATGGAGACCCGCCAGGCGCTGTGTGGCAACCTGTGCCGGTGCTCCGGCTACCGGGGGGTCGTGGAAGCCGTCAAGGAGGTCGTCGCGGAACGCGAGTCGCATTCCGCGACGGGCACTGAGACGGACGCGGACGAAGCACGTATTCCGCACCAGGCGGGTCCGGGAGCGGGCGGGGTCCACCCGTCGGCGTTCGAACCGGCCGAACGGCATGACCATTCGTACGGCAACGGACAGGGACAGGACGGAGGCCAGGCGTGAGCAACGAAGCCGCCACCGCGACCACCGCCGCGGAGGCAGCCCCCGCCCCCGAACCGATTCCGCACGGCCTCGGAGCCGCACTGCCGGCCGCCGACGCCCGTGCGAAGACCGAGGGCACCTTCCCCTACGCGGCCGACCTGTGGGCCGAGGGCCTGCTGTGGGCGGCCGTCCTGCGCTCACCGCACCCGCACGCCCGCATCGTGTCCATCGACACCACCCACGCGCGCGAGATGCCCGGCGTGCGAGCCGTCGTCACCCACGAGGACGTGCCCGGCAGCCCGGTCCACGGCCGCGGCAAGGCCGACCGCCCGGTGTTCGCCTCCGAGGTCGTACGCCACCACGGCGAGCCCATCGCCGCCGTCGCCGCCGACCACCCCGACACCGCGCGCATGGCGGCGGCTGCCGTCATCGTCGAGTACGAAGTCCTCGACCCGGTCACCGACCCCGAGCGGGCCTTCGAGGCCGAACCCCTGCACCCGGACGGCAACCTGATCCGGCACATCCCGCTGCGCCACGGCGACCCGGACGCGGCCGGCGACATCGTCGTGGAGGGCCTGTACCGCATCGGCCGCCAGGACCCCGCCCCGATCGGTGCCGAGGCCGGCCTCGCCGTGCCGCGCCCCGACGGCGGCGTCGAGCTCTACGTCGCCTCCACCGACCCGCACACCGACCGCGACACGGCCGCCGCCTGCTACGGCCTGGAGCCCGAGCGCGTGAAGGTCGTCGTCACCGGCGTGCCCGGCGCCACCGCCGACCGCGAGGACCAGGGCTTCCAACTGCCGCTCGGCCTCCTGGCGCTGAAGACCGGCTGCCCCGTGAAGCTGACCGCGACGCGCGAGGAGTCCTTCCTCGGGCACATCCACCGCCACCCCACCCTGCTGAGATACCGCCACCACGCCGACGCCGAGGGCAGACTGGTGAAGGTCGAGGCGCAGATCCTCCTGGACGCGGGCGCCTACGCGGACACCTCGTCGGAGGTGCTGGCCGCCGCCGTCTCGTTCGCCTGCGGCCCGTACGTCGTCCCGAACGCGTTCATCGAGGGCTGGGCCGTACGCACCAACAACCCGCCCTCCGGCCACGTGCGCGGCGAGGGCGCCATGCAGGTGTGCGCGGCCTACGAGGCGCAGATGGACAAGCTGGCCAAGAAGCTGGGCATGGACCCGGCGGAGCTGCGCCTGCAGAACGTGATGGCCACCGGAGACGTCCTTCCGACCGGCCAGACGGTGACCTGCCCGGCCCCGGTCGCCGAACTGGTGCAGGCCGTACGGGACTTCCCGCTGCCCACGCTTCCCAAGGACACCCCCGAGGACGAGTGGCTGCTGCCCGGGGGTTTTGAGGGCGCGGGCGAACCGGGCGCGGTACGCCGCGGCGTCGGCTACGGCCTGGGCATGGTGCACATGCTGGGCGCGGAGGGCGCGGACGAGGTCTCCACGGCCACGGTCCGGGTCCAGGACGGCGTGGCGACGGTGCTGTGCGCGGCGGTCGAGACGGGGCAGGGCTTCACGACCCTGGCCCGGCAGATCGTCCAGGAGACCCTGGGCATCGACGAGGTCCACGTGGCCCCGGTCGACACCGACCAGCCGCCGGCCGGTCCGGGCTGCCGCGGCCGCCACACCTGGGTGTCGGGCGGCGCGGTGGAGCGGGCGGCGAAGATGGTCCGCACCCAGCTTCTGCAGCCCCTGGCGCACAAGTTCGGCATGTCCACCGAGCTGCTCCAGATCACCGACGGCAAGATCACGTCGTACGACGGCGTCCTGTCGACCACCGTCACCGAGGCGATGGACGGCAAGGAGCTGTGGGCGACCGCCCAGTGCCGCCCGCATCCGACCGAGCCGCTGGACGAGGCAGGCCAGGGCGACGCCTTCGTGGGCCTGGCGTTCTGCGCGATCCGCGCGGTGGTGGACGTCGACATCGAACTCGGCTCGGTGCGGGTGGTGGAGCTGGCGCTCGCCCAGGACGTCGGCCGCATCCTGAACCCGACCCAGCTGGTGGCCCGGATCGAGGGGGGCGTCACCCAGGGGGTGGGCATCGCCCTCACGGAGAACCTGCGCAGCGCGCGCGGGCTGATCCGACACCCCGACCTCACCGGGTACGCCCTGCCGACGGCCCTGGACGCGCCGGAGATCAAAATCGTCAAGCTGGTCGAGGAACGTGACGTGGTCGCCCCCTTCGGGGCGAAGGCGGTCAGCGCGGTGCCGGTGGTGACGTCCCCCGCCGCGATCGCCTCCGCCGTCCGCGCCGCGACCGGCCGCCCGGTCAACCGACTCCCGATCCGGCCGCAGGCCGCGGTGGTGACGGCACAGTGAGCACGCCGCGGCCCGCGACCGGAGAACAGCCGCGCCACGAACCGGCGCCGGGCGTGGGCGGGTTGGCGACGGGGGTCCTGCTGTTCCCGCTCGCGGCGATCGTCGTGGTGCTGGGCGGCGTCTACCTCGTGTGATGCCCGGGGCCGCTGATCACCGGGTGATGGCGGCCGGGAAGTCGACGGCCGCCGCCCGGGTACCGGCGGGGAGACGGCCGCGAGCGGCGCATGTCCGTTGCGAACCGTTTCGGCGGATGATCGTGTCCGGGCGCGAGGACTACGAGCCCGGCGACGACGGCGAGGGCGAGGCCCGACCTGGCTGCGGTACCGGCTGTCGGCGGCGAGCGCGGACGCGTACGCGGAAGCCGGGTTCACGGCGGTGGTCCAGGACGTGGTGCTGGGCGCGGACCTCACGGCGTACGTCCGGCTGGTGCGCGCCCGCCCACTGCACGTGATCGTCCTGGCGCCGGACCCGGACCCGGACCCCGACCCGGAGCCGTCGCGGCGCGGGAGGCGGGACGGGACGGGTGAAGACGGGCTGCGGAGCCTGGACGGTCGAGGAGCTGGACCGGGTCCTGCGGACACGGACGCCGCGCACCGGGCTGTGGGTGGACTCCTCGGGCCGATGGTGGGGGAGTCCGTGGAGGAGATCCCGGCCGGATGGGAACGGGCGAGGGCGGTCTGACGTCTCCTGGGCGGGGGGCTTGGTCCGGAGGCGTTGTCAGTGGTGGCGCGTAGTGTTCTGAGCAGTGGGGGACGGCTGGGACGGCCACCGGAATCGGTCGGCTGTGCGTGCCCTGCACGGGGACCGTGAGAGAAGCACATGCGGGGGAACACATGAGCACGACCGACGCCGGCCCGGCGACGATCACGCTGACCGAGGCCGAACTGGATCCGTACGTCACACACGCGTCTACGCGCCGTTGGCTGACGGGGCCCGGACTGCCGGGTGACAGCGGCCTGTTCACCTTCGCGGAGCTGCGCCGGGAGGGGCTGCGGACGGTGGCGGACTCGACCGGAGACATGGACTGTCCGGCGCCGGATCTGTGCGACCAGCTGGTGATAGGCGGGCTGTTGGGGCCGGGCGGCCGAGCGACGGAGTCGGTCCTGCTGGACGGCGCGACCGGCGAGATCTCCACGACTCGCTTGCTCCACGACCGCCCCGGCCTGATGGGCCGTCGCCCGCTCGCGTCCTCGCTGGAGAGGCTGGTGAGGTTCGCGACGGCGACGGACGAACTGGCCGCGCTGCGAGGTCGGTTCGCGTCGTACGACGGTCGCTTCGGGCCCAAGGCGGTGGCCGAGGCGTCGCGTCAGCTGCTGGCCGTGTTCAAGGAGGGGACGGGCGGCGAGGTGCCGCCGTTCTGGAAGATGGCCGCCCTGATCCGGCCCCTTTCCCTGGTCGCGGGACCGGGCGCGCCGGCCGGACTCGCCCTGGACCTCCCGGCCCGCCTCCTCGACCAGGAGTTCGGCCGGGGCAAGGTCGCCCGCTTCGAGGACGTCGACTTCCCCGCGACCCTCACACACCAACCGACCCGCCGCTTCCTGCGCGAGACGGGCCTGCCCGAGGACGCCTTCCTCTTCCACCTCGACACGGACGTGCCGCTGGCGACACTGGCCGAGTACTACGCCGAGGATCCGTCCATGGAACTCCCGGACCGGGCCACCCACTTGATACGCCTGGGCGACCTCGTCGAGGACAACAGCCTCGTGATCGACGGGGAGACGGGCGCGGTCCTGAACTGGAGCGAGCCCGAGGCGGCCCTGTACCCCCTCAACACGGACGCCTCCACGCTGGGCTTCACCCTCTGGCTGCTCCACCGCGAGCGAGCCATCGACGAGGACCCGTCCAACGGCCTGACCGCGGAGACCCGCGACCAACTGGCCGCGATGATGATCCAGGTGCTGTCGACCGTCGACCCGACGAGTACGACGACGCCGCCGGGGCGGCACTACTGGACGGAGCGGTTCCGGGGCGAGGCGGGCGGGGCGCTGTGACCGACGAAGTCGATTCTTCGCCGTTTCACCGTTTCACCGAGGAAAGAGTTGACCGTGACGCGGTGATTGCTCCGGATGCTTCCCCGTCTCGCTTGAGTGACAATCGGTACACATGCACGGCTTCTCTAGTGTGAAATGAGGGAAGACGGTGGACCTCAACACTGACTTGACCGACGTGCAGAAGAAGGCGCTCGAGGAGAACGCGGACGATCTGGAAAAGCTGCAGCCCCAGCTGGACGAGGTGCACGAAAAGGTGCTGAGTCGCCTGGAGAGAGCGGGGCTGGGGGACGGCACGGACATACTGAACTGCCTGGCCTGCATTGTGTGCGACGGATGGACCCGTGGCAGTAACGGCAGGTGTGGCAGCTGCTCCCACGGCTGGTTCTCCCACAACGTGATATAGCCGGCTGAGGCGGAGACCGAGGCGGAAACCGAGACGGAAACCGAGACGGAAGACCAAAAGGGCGGTCCCCTCTCAGGGATGCCGCCCTTTTGCCTTTCCTGGTGAAGCCACAGAGGCCGTAGCGGGATTCGAACCCACGTAACTCGCTTTGCAGGCGAGCCCCTGAACCACTCGGGCATACGGCCGGGTCGGTGGAGCGTGGTGCTCCGTTCCGGACTTGTGAGACGACCGTACGGCGGGGCGGGGAGGGGGCTCAAGGGAATCGCGGGTGCCGCAACGGGACTGCCACACGCCGTTCATGAAAGGGCGGTACGTGGGGGTGGTCGTACGACCAAGGTCCCGGGTCGGGCCCTTCTCCCGACAGGGGTCAAACACCCTCGTGGCCCTTACGCTGGCGACCATGACCGTTCTGGAGCCGCGTGACAACGGCGTCGTGGAAAGCCCTGACCTGCCCCGCGTCGACGAGACGGTGCTGAGCCGGCCGTACCGGGCGCTCAGCGTCGGGATCGTCTCCGTCGTCCTGCTCATCGCCTTCGAGGCGACCGCGGTCGGTACGGCGATGCCGGTTGCCGCGCGGGAGTTGGACGGCGTCTCGTTGTACGCGTTCGCGTTCTCCGGGTACTTCACGACCTCTCTGTTCGGGATGGTGCTCTCCGGGCAGTGGTCCGACCGCGGGGGACCGGTCGGACCGCTGACCGCCGGCATCGGGGCCTTCGCCGCGGGGCTGGTGCTGTCCGGGACGGCGGGGGTGATGTGGCTGTTCATCCTCGGACGGGCCGTGCAGGGGCTCGGGGGCGGACTGGTGATCGTCGCGCTGTACGTCGTGGTGGGGCGGGCCTATCCCGAGCGGCTGCGACCCGCGATCATGGCGGCGTTCGCGGCGAGCTGGGTCGTGCCGTCGATCGTGGGCCCGCTCGCCTCGGGGGCGGTGACCGAACATCTGGGGTGGCGGTGGGTGTTCGTCGGGATACCGGTGCTGGTGGTGTTTCCGCTGGCGCTCGCGCTGCCGCAGATACGGCGGCGGGCCTCCGGGGCGGTGGAGAGGGGCGCGGGGAGCGGTTCGGTCGACCGGCGCCGCATCCGGCTCGCCCTCGGGATCTCGCTCGGCGCCGGACTCCTCCAGTACGCGGCCCAGGAGCTGCGCCCCCTCTCGCTCCTCCCCGCCGCCGTCGGCGTCGCACTGCTCGTGCCGGCCGTTCTCGGGCTGCTCCCGCGCGGGACCTATCGGGCGGCGCGCGGGCTGCCCTCCGTCGTGCTGCTGCGGGGCGTCGCGGCGGGGTCCTTCATCGCCGCCGAGTCGTTCGTGCCGCTGATGCTGGTCACCCAGCGGGGGTTGTCGCCGACGATGGCCGGGTTCTCCCTCGCGGCGGGCGGGGGGACGTGGGCGTTGGGGTCGTGGGTGCAGTCGCGCCGGCGGGTGGAGCCGTACCGGGAGCGTCTGATGACGGCGGGGATGGTGCTGGTCGCCGCCGCGATCGCCGCCGCGCCGAGTGTGCTGATCCCGGCCGTGCCCGCCTGGGCCCTCGCCGTGGCCTGGGCTTTCGGCTGTTTCGGGATGGGCCTGGTGATCTCCTCCACCAGCGTGCTCCTGCTCCACCTCTCCGCCCCCGAGGAGGCCGGCACCAACTCCGCCGCCCTCCAGATGTCCGACGGCCTGTCCAACGTGATCCTCCTGGCGATCGGCGGCGCGGCGTTCGCGGCCCTGGGAGGAGGGACGGTGAGCCACACGGCCACGGAGGCGTCCGGGTCCCATCCGGCGGCCTTCGCCGCGGTGTTCCTGCCGATGGCGGGGGTGGCGTTGCTGGGGGCTTGGGTGACCACGCGGGTGCGGGAGCGGTGACCGTGCGGGTGCGGTGACCATGCGGGTGCCGGAGCGCCGAGCCGTAATGCGCTCGCCGGTTCCCGGGCACACTCCTATCCTGACCGGCATGCACGAGTCCGGCCTCCCCCTGCCCCTCTCCCTCCCGCCCGACGCACGGCGGGACCTCGACGACCTCGCGGACGCCACCGGGCGCCTCCCCGAGGACCTCGCGCGGGAGGCCGTACGGCGCCATCTGGACGACGAGGCCCGGCGCGTGCGCTCCGCCGGACAGCGGCTCGCCTCGGCGCACGCCGGTCTGTTGAAGAGGCTCGGCGAATGACCCGGCACCTCACCGTCGCGGAGGTCACCGCACTCGCCGAGGTCGCCTTCGGCGGGCGGCCCCCCGAGGCCAGGGAGCCCGGGCTGCTCGCCTCCGCCGTGCACCGGCCACGCGCCCGCATGTTCGGTACGGCGGCGTACGACGACCTGTACGAGCAGGCCGCCGCCCTCCTCCACGCCATCGCCACCAACCACCCGCTCGTCGACGGCAACAAGCGCACCGCCTGGCTCGCCACCGCGACCTTCCTCGCGGTCAACGGAGTCGATCTCGAACACTGCGACCAGGACACCGCGTACGACCTGGTCATCGATGTCGCCTCCGGGAACGAGAGCGAGGTCTCGGCGATCGCCGGGCGGCTGCGACTGCTGTGACGTGGGTCCCACCCACGGGCCACCCGGGCTTGTCCGCACGTTGACACCACCGGGCCGCCGGTAGGGTGGCCCGGTTGTCATACGTAGCCCAGCCGTCCCAGTAGTTCCGCCGAGCCGCCCGACCACCCACCGACGGAGACCGTGACTACCACCGCCGCCTCCTCCCACCACCTTTCCCCCGCCTTCCCCGGCCGGGCCCCCTGGGGCACCGCCGGCAAGCTGCGAGCCTGGCAGCAGGGTGCGATGGAGAGATACGTCCAGGAGCAGCCGCGTGACTTCCTCGCCGTCGCGACGCCCGGCGCCGGGAAGACGACGTTCGCGCTGACGCTGGCGTCCTGGCTGCTGCACCACCACGTCGTGCAGCAGGTGACCGTCGTCGCGCCGACCGAGCACCTGAAGAAGCAGTGGGCCGAGGCAGCCGCCCGGATAGGGATCAAGCTGGACCCGGAGTACAGCGCGGGCCCGCTCGGCAAGGACTACCAGGGTGTCGCGGTCACGTACGCCGGTGTCGGCGTGCGGCCCATGCTGCACCGCAACCGGGTCGAGCAGCGCAAGACCCTCGTCATCCTCGACGAGATCCACCACGCCGGTGACTCCAAGTCGTGGGGTGAGGCGTGTCTGGAGGCCTTCGAGCCGGCGACGCGACGGCTCGCGCTGACCGGTACGCCCTTCCGGTCGGACACCAACCCGATTCCCTTCGTGGCGTACGAGGAGGGCAACGACGGGATCCGGCGGTCCGCCGCCGACTACACCTACGGTTACGGGTCGGCTCTGTCCGACGGGGTCGTCCGGCCGGTCATCTTCCTGTCCTACAGCGGCAACATGCGGTGGCGGACCAAGGCGGGCGACGAGATCGCCGCCCGGCTCGGCGAGCCCATGACCAAGGACGCGATCAGCCAGGCCTGGCGTACGGCGCTGGACCCGCGCGGCGAGTGGATGCCCAGCGTGCTGCGCGCCGCCGACCAGCGGCTGACCGAGGTGAGGAAGGGCATCCCGGACGCCGGGGCGCTCGTCATCGCCTCCGACCAGGACTCCGCCCGCGCCTACGCCAAGCTCATCCGGGAGATCACGGGCAACAAGGCGACACTCGTGCTGTCCGACGACGCCGGGGCGTCCAACAGGATCGACGAGTTCAGCAGCAGCAACGACCGGTGGATGGTCGCGGTGCGGATGGTGTCCGAGGGCGTCGACGTCCCGAGGCTCGCGGTCGGCGTGTACGCCACCACCATCTCGACTCCCCTCTTCTTCGCGCAGGCCGTCGGGCGTTTCGTACGGTCCCGGCGGCGCGGCGAGACCGCCTCCGTGTTCCTCCCCACCGTCCCCGACCTGCTCACCTTCGCCAACGAGATGGAGGTGGAGCGGGACCACGCCCTCGACAAGCCGAAGAAGGAGGGCGAGGAGGACCCGTACGCCGAGTCCGAGAAGGAGATGGAGGAGGCGAACAAGGAGCAGGACGAGGACACCGGAGAGCAGGAGCAGTTCTCCTTCGAGGCGCTGGAGTCCGAGGCCGTCTTCGACCGCGTCCTCTACGACGGTGCCGAGTTCGGCATGCAGGCCCACCCGGGAAGTGCGGAGGAGCAGGACTACCTCGGCATCCCCGGGCTGCTGGAGCCCGACCAGGTGCAGCTCCTCCTCCAGAAGCGGCAGGCCCGGCAGATCGCGCACAGCCGCAAGAAGCCGGACGAGGAGGCCGACCTGCTGGAACTGCCCGCCGAGCGGCGTCCGGTCGTCTCGCACAAGGAGATGATGGAGCTGCGCAAGCAGCTCAACACGATGGTCGGCGCGTACGTCCATCAGAGCGGCAAGCCCCATGGTGTGATCCACACCGAGCTGCGGCGGGTGTGCGGCGGGCCGCCCAGCGCCGAGGCCACGGCCGGGCAGCTGCGGCAGCGGATCGCCAAGGTGCAGGAGTGGGCCACGCGGATGCGGTGACGCCGGACGCGGTCGGCCCGGGGATGTCATGCCCGACGTGCTCGCATGCCCGACGTGCTCGCCTCGGTGCGGGCGTGAGCTGCGGCGTGTGCGCTCTGCCCGGGCGTGTGCGCTCTGTGCGGGTGTGGTGCACGCCGGGTGCTATGCGCCGGACGTATGCGGACAAAGTGACGTATTTTCTCCCGTTCAGTGCCCGGATTCTGGACGTAGCCTTCCGCTCAGCGAACCGCCTTCGCTACTGTCCGGCTACGCACACGCCCCGTGGCAGCGCCGCCGCGGAGCGCAGCCGTGAAGCGACGCGGTCCGGCAACTGGCCGGGCCGCCGGCCGATCGGCGGCCTCTGAAGCGCGTCGCCGACGGGACTCGGTGACGCATCTGACCAGCCAGGGGGCTGCCGACCTCACCACTTGGAGGAGTGGGCGTCGTGACCGCGGAGACCTCTCAGACGCTCGACCGGGGACTGCGGGTCCTCAAGCTGCTGGCCGATACGGACCACGGGCTGACCGTCACCGAGCTATCCAACAAGCTGGGCGTGAACCGGACCGTCGTGTACCGGTTGCTCGCCACCCTGGAGCAGCACGCGCTCGTACGGCGTGACCTGGGCGGTCGCGCCCGGGTCGGGCTCGGCGTGCTGCGGCTGGGCCGCCAGGTGCATCCGCTGGTACGGGAGGCGGCGTTGCCGGCCTTGCGATCGCTGGCGGAGGACATAGGAGCGACCGCGCATCTCACGCTGGTGGACGGGGCGGAGGCGCTGGCCGTCGCCGTGGTCGAGCCGACGTGGACGGACTACCACGTGGCGTACCGGGCCGGGTTCCGGCACCCGCTGGACCGGGGGGCCGCGGGGCGGGCGATTCTCGCGGCGCGACAGCAGGCCGGGGACGACGCCGGATACACCCTGACCCATGGGGAGCTGGAGGCGGGAGCCAGTGGGGCGGCCGCGCCGTTGCTCGGGGTCACGGGGGTGGAGGGCAGCGTCGGAGTGGTGATGCTGGCCGATGCGGTGCCGGAACGGGTGGGGCCGCGGGTGGTGGATGCGGCGCGCGAGGTTGCGGAGGCTCTGCGCTGACGTGCGCTGAGCAGTGGCTGGTGCGGGTGGGTGCGCAGCCCGGCGCCGCGGGGTGCCGCTGCGCCCACCCGTGCCGCCCCAGCGGCACGACTGCCCGCAGCTGACCGGGGCGGGCTGACCGGCTCCGGGACGGAAAGGGGCGTCGCGTTAGATTGATCCTGTGCTCTCTCGCCTCACACGCCCCCGGGCCGTCGCCGTCTGCGTCCTGCCCGTCGTGGGCCTGCTCGCCACGGCGGCCTTCGCGCCGCTGCCTTTCTCGCTGACGCAGCCCGGGATGACGGCGAACGTCCTCGGTGAGAACGGGGGCACCCCGGTGATCACGATCTCCGGCGCCCCGACCCGCGCCACGTCCGGTCAGCTGCGCATGACGACCATCGAGGCGACCAATCCGGACACCGACGTCTTTCTCGGTGACGTGCTCGACGCCTGGTTCGCCACGGACCGGGCCGTCATGCCGCGCGACGCGGTCTATCCGAGCGGTCAGAGCGTCAAGGAGATCGAGCAGCACAACACCGCGCAGATGAAGGAGTCCCAGGACGCCGCGACCGAGGCCGCCCTGAACCACCTGGACCTCGCCGACCGGGACATCAAGGTCACCCTGAAGCTCGCCGACGTCGGCGGCCCGAGCGCCGGTCTGCTGTTCAGCCTCGGTGTCATCGACAAGCTGGACGGCGACGGCAGCGGGGGCGACCTCACGGGCGGCCGCACCATCGCGGGTACGGGCACGATCGACGCGAACGGGGAGGTCGGCGCGGTCGGGGGAGTGGCCCTGAAGACGCAGGCCGCGCGACGGGACGGGGCGACGGTGTTCCTGGTGCCGAAGGACGAGTGCTCGGACGCCGAGTCCGAACTGCCCAAGGGCCTGCGGCTGATCCCGGTGACCACGCTGAAGGGCGCGGTGAACGCGCTGACGGCACTGGAGAGCGGGAAAGGCTCCGTACCGAGCTGCTGACCGGCAGACCGGCTGACCGGCAGACCGGCAGACCGGCTGACCGGCCGGCGGCCGGGCGTTCGTCACCGCTCGGTCCCGTACGTCCTCACCCTTCCTTGACGAACCCCTCCTCCGTCAGCCAGTCCAGCGCCACCTGGTGGGGGTCCTCCCCGTCGACGTCCACCTTCGCGTTCAGCTCCTGGGCCACGGCGTTGTCCAGCTTCTTCGTGATCGGGCCGAGGACGTCGGCGATGGCCGGCCACTTCTTCAGGGACTTCGTGTTGATCTCGGGTGCCGCGTTGTAGTTAGGGAAGAATTTCTCGTCGTCCCGCATCACCGCGAGGTTCATGGACCTGATGCGGCCGTCGGTGGTGAAGACCTCGCCGTAGGCGCAACTGCCCTTGGCGGCCTGGGTGTAGATGATCCCGGTGTCCATCTGCGTGATGTTCCCGGCGGGGACGTTCATGCCGTACGCCTGCTGCATGCCCGGCAGCCCGTCCGCGCGGTTGGCGAACTCGCTCTCCACGCACAGGGTCACCGCGCCGGGGTTCTTCCTGGCCAGGGCGGCGACGTCCGAGAGGGTCCTCGTGCCGTACTTCCTGTGGTTGGCCTGGTTCGTCGCGAGGGCGTAGGTGTTGTTGAGGGACGCCGGGGTCAGCCAGGTCAGGCCGTTCTCCAGGTCGGCGTCGCGGACCGCCTGCCACTGCTCCCGCGGGTCGGTGACGGGGTCGCTGTTGCCGAGGTACGTGATCCACGCGGTGCCCGTGTACTCGTACATGCCGTCGGCGTCACCGGACTTGACCGCCTCGCGGGCGCCGATGGAACCCTGGATACCGGTGCGGTCGAGCACGTCCGCGCCGGCCGCCTCGAAGGCGATGCCCATGATCGCGCCGAGGATCAGCTGCTCGGTGAACTCCTTCGAGGTCACGGTGAGGTCGGCGCCCTTGAGCGGCAGCCCCTTGCCGATCGAGCCGGGCCGCACGTCGTCGACCATCGGTGAGCCGCTGGTCAGCCCGCAGGCACTCGCCGACACCAGCATCCCGGCCAGCAGCAGAAACGTCCGCCCTCTCATGTCCCCACCTCCAGCCCCCGCGGCCGTAGCAGCAGCTCGGCGAGCGACGCCAGCCAGTCGACCAGCAGGGCGAGGGCGACGGTGAGGATCGAGCCGAGGACCAGCACCGGCATCCGCTGGTTGGTGATGCCGGTGGTGATCAGGACGCCCAGGCCGCCGCCTCCGCCGAAGGTCGCGAGGGTCGCCGTACCGACGTTGAGGACCAGGGCCGTGCGGACGCCCGCGAGGATCAGCGGGACGGCGAGCGGCAGCTCCACCTTCCTGAGCACCCCCGTGGGGGACATGCCGATCCCGCGGGCCGCCTCCAGCAGCGTCGGGTCGTTCGCCTTCAGTCCGGCGATCGTGTTCGACAGCACCGGGAGCACGGCGTAGGTGATGATGCCGATCAGGGCCGCCTTCATGCCCGTGCCGAGCCAGATGACCAGCAGGGCGAGCAGGCCGATCGCCGGGGTCGCCTGGCCCATGTTGGCGAACGTCATCGCCACCGGGGTCGCCTTACGGAAGGCCTTGCGGGTCAGGAGGATCCCCAGCGGGATCGCGATGATCAGAACGAAGAACGTCGAGATCACCGTGAGTTCGATGTGCTGCCACAGTGCCTTCGACACCTGGCCGTTTGACAGCGCGTTCTCGGTGAGCGGGTCGAGGTCGGCCTGCCGGAACCACAGCCAGGTCGCCAGCAGCACGGCGACGAGGACGGCGGGCAGGAGCGTCAGCTTCTGCCAGGTGATGCGCGGCTTCGGCGCAGCCGGCGGTGGTGGCGGGGCCTCGGCCTCGACCTCGTGCCGGTCCTCTTCGTCCAGCTCGGGGGTGGTCACGCCTTCTCTCCCCCTCCGGCGCCCTCCTGCTCGGCGTGCGTCTGGGCGGCCCGCAACTCCTCCAGACGGTGCCGCTGCTCCCTCGCCTCCAGCCGGTCCGCCTCCAGCAGGTCGTGCACGGAGTTCGTCAGCGCCTCCATGTCGACCACGCCCGTGTACTCGCCGCGCCGCCCGGTGACCGCGACCCGCCCCGAGCTGTCGGTGAGCACCGCCTCCAGCGCGTCCCGCAGGGTGGCGTCACGGGCCACCGTGTCGCTCACCAGCGTCCCGGCACGGGCCAGCGAGCCCTTGGCGCGCATCAGGTCGCCGCGCCTGAGCCACTTGTAGGGCCGGCCCCGCTTGTCGAGCAGCAGGATCTCGTTCGTGTGGCTGGAGCGGAGCTTGCCGAAGATCTCCTGGAGCGGGTCGTCGACGGTCACCGTCGGGTAGTCGGTGATCTCCACGTCCCGTACGCGGCTGAGGCTGAGCCGCTTCAGGGCCGCCCCCGCGCCCACGAACCCGGAGACGAAGTCGTCCGCCGGGTTGGTCAGGATCGCCTCCGGGGTGTCGAACTGGGCGATGTGCGAGCGTTCGCGCAGCACGGCGATCCGGTCACCGATCTTGACCGCCTCGTCGAAGTCGTGCGTGACGAAGACGATCGTCTTGTGCAGTTCGTGCTGGAGCCGGATCAGCTCGTCCTGGAGGTGGTCACGGGTGATCGGGTCGACCGCGCCGAACGGTTCGTCCATCAGCAGCACGGGGGGATCGGCGGCGAGCGCCCGCGCCACGCCCACGCGTTGCTGCTGGCCGCCGGAGAGCTGGCGGGGGTAGCGGCCGTGGAACTCGCCGGGGTCGAGTCCGACCAGGTCGAGCATCTCCTCGACCCGGTTCCTGATCCGCGCCTTCGGCCAGCCGGCCATCCTCGGTACGAGCGCGATGTTCTGGGCGACGGTCATGTGCGGGAAGAGGCCGGAGGCCTGGATCGCGTAGCCGACCTTGCGGCGCAGCCGCACCGGGTCCATGTCGGTGACGTCCTCGCCGTTGATGCGGATCCGGCCGCCGGTCGGCTCGATCAGCCTGTTGATCATCTTGAGTGTCGTGGACTTGCCGCAGCCCGACGGGCCGACGAAGACGACGATCTCGCCCGCCCTGATCTCCATGTTGACGTTGTCGACGGCGGGGCCGGGGTTGCCGGGATACCGCTTGGTGAGGTTCACCAGCTCGATGGTGGCGCCGGTCGTCGCCCCGCTCGTCGATGTCTCAGACACGGATCCCCCTGGGAATGGTCAGCCGTCCGAGCAGGACGTACGCGGCGTCGAACAGCAGGGCCAGGATGATGATCCCGAGCGTGCCCGCGAGCACCTGGTTGAGCGCGTTCTTGCTGCCGAGGGAACCGAGACCGCGGAAGATGACGTTGCCGAGGCCGGGTCCGGAGGCGTAGGCGGCGATCGCCGCGATGCCCATCAGCATCTGTGTCGAGACCCGGATCCCGGTCAGGATCGGCGGCCAGGCCAGCGGCAGCTCGACCCGCACCAGCCGCAGCAGCCGGGACATGCCGATGCCCCTCGCGGCGTCCACCAGCGCGGGGTCGACCCCGCGCAGGCCGACGATCGCGTTCCGCACGATGGGCAGCAGCCCGTACAGGGTCAGGGCGATCACCGTGGGCGGGACGCCCAGGCCGACGATCGGGATGAGCAGACCGATCATCGCGAGCGCCGGGACGGTCAGAATGGTCGAGGTGGTCGTCGTCGCCAAGGCGCCCGCCCACTCGCTGCGATAGGTGGCGACCCCGATCAGGACCCCGAGCAGCGTCGCCACGACCATGCACTGGAACACGGCGCTCGCGTGCTGGTAGGCGTCCGTCAGCAACTGCTGGTGCCGGTTGCCGAGGTACTCCCAGAAGTTCACCAGCGCTCACCTCAGGTCGCCGTCAGGATCGCTCCCGGTCCTCCGCCGCCTGCTCCACCAGCGGGATGATCCGCAGCGGAACGGGGTTCTCCATGACGATCGCGGTGGAGGCCCGGACGATCCCATCAAAACCGACAACCCGGTCGATGACCCGCTGGAGGTCGGCGTTGGAGCGGGCGACCAGCCGGCACAGCATGTCCCCGCTGCCGGTGGTCGTGTGCAACTCCAGCACCTCCGGCACGGTCGCCAAGTGTGCCCGCACGTCGGCACCTTGCCCCTGCCGGATCTGCAGGGTGGCGAAGGCGGTGACCGGGTAGCCGAGCGCCGCCGGGTCCACCTGCGGACCGAATCCGCGGATGACGCCATTCGACTGAAGCCGGTCCAGACGCGCCTGCACGGTCCCTCGCGCCACCCCGAGCCGCCGCGACATCTCCAGCACCCCGATCCGCGGTTCCCGCGCCAGCAGCACGATGATCCGTCCGTCGAGCCCGTCGATCCCGTCGGTCGTCACCACGGCAGCCTCCCGGCGCTGGTCATCCTGTACAGAAGGCCCGCGGGAACGGGCGGCACACTGAGCAGATTGCCCAGCACATTCGCAAACTATTGCGCACCTTGCCTCGGCGGGTGACGCTTCCGGCATGACGCAGACCACACACCACACTCCCGACACCGCCCGGCAGGCCGACCCCTTCCCGGTCAAGGGAATGGACGCGGTCGTCTTCGCCGTGGGCAACGCCAAGCAGGCGGCGCACTACTACTCCACCGCCTTCGGCATGCGGCTGGTCGCGTACTCCGGACCGGAGACCGGCAGCCGTGAGACCGCCTCGTACGTGCTCGAGAACGGCTCCGCCCGCTTCGTCCTCACCTCCGTCATCAAGCCCGCCACCCCCTGGGGCCACTTCCTGACCCAGCACGTGGCCGAGCACGGCGACGGCGTGGTCGACCTCGCCATCGAGGTCCCGGACGCGCGCGCCGCGTTCGCCTACGCGATCGAGCACGGCGCCCGCCCGGTCACCGAGCCCCACGAGCTGAAGGACGAGCACGGCACGGTCGTTCTCGCCGCGATCGCCACCTACGGCGAGACCCGCCACACGCTCGTCGAGCGGACCGGCTACGACGGCCCCTACCTGCCCGGATACGTCACGGCCGCCCCCATCGTCGAGCCGCCCGCCCAGCGCACCTTCCAGGCGATCGACCACTGCGTCGGCAACGTCGAGCTCGGCCGGATGAACGAGTGGGTCGGCTTCTACAACAAGGTCATGGGCTTCACCAACATGAAGGAGTTCGTGGGAGACGACATCGCGACCGAGTACAGCGCGCTGATGTCGAAGGTCGTCGCCGACGGCACCCTCAAGGTCAAGTTCCCGATCAACGAGCCCGCGATCGCCAAGAAGAAGTCCCAGATCGACGAGTACCTGGAGTTCTACGGCGGCGCCGGCGTCCAGCACATCGCGCTCAACACCAACGACATCGTCGCCACGGTACGGACGATGCGCGCGGCCGGGGTGCAGTTCCTCGACACCCCCGACTCGTACTACGACACCCTCGGCGAGTGGGCCGGCGACACCCGCGTCCCCGTCGGGACCCTGCGCGAGCTGAAGATCCTGGTGGACCGCGACGAGGACGGATATCTTCTGCAGATCTTCACCAAGCCGGTCCAGGACCGGCCGACCGTATTCTTCGAACTGATCGAACGACACGGCTCGATGGGCTTCGGCAAGGGCAACTTCAAGGCGCTCTTCGAGGCGATCGAACGTGAGCAGGCGAAGCGGGGCAACCTCTAGGGACGTACCTGGACCCCGCCGGTATCAGGGGGGACCGTGGACGAACGCATCGACCTGGCCGCGCCGGCCGTCCGCTGGCTGTGGAAGAAGGGATCGTTACGCGAGTCCACGGTCCTGCAGTCCTTCGCCTTCGACGAAGTGCACAAGCGGCTGTACGTCCTTCAGGTCAGACGGGGCGGCGGCGCTGCCGGCAACCTGTGCCTGAACAAGCTCGACTTCGACGGCAACCGCCTCGGCCACATGTACCTGCACGGCTTCGGACACGGCGTCAGCATGGGCGTGCAGCACGCGTCCGACGGCACCGTCTGGATCTGGACCGAGGCCGATTCCCGCGGCGGCTACGGCCGCGGCGTCACCCGCTTCCGCTTCGTCGACGGGGCGGTCCGCACCGGCGAGGACGTCGAGATACGCAAGCCGATACCGGGTTCCACCAGCAACCAGCCCTCGGTCTGCCCGGTCTCGAACCGCATCGCCGTCCGCCACCGTATGGGCGGCACGCCCCGCTACCGGGTCTGGGACCTCGACGCCTTCGCCGCCCACGACTACTCCGACCCGATCGCCGACATCTCCCAGCCGGGCGCGCACCCCGACCCCGCGGTCGCGTTCCAGGGATGGGCCCTGCACGGCGACCACGTCTACCAGCTCGCCGGCACGGCCTACGACGACAGCACCAACCCGCCCGCCGAACGCGGCAACGCCTACCTGTCCTGCCTCGACCTGCGCACCGGCGAGCTGGTCCAGCGACAGCGCACGGGAGCCGGCCACACCCTCGACTACCGGGAACCGGAGGGCCTCGCGATCCGCCCGACCCCCGAGCCGCGGCTGTGCCTGGGACTCGCCTCGGGCGCGGCCGGCGCGCGCAAGTTCTCGATCTACTACAAGCCGCTGACCTGACGGCTCACCCGCCCTTGGCGTCCATCACCGGCAACTCCTCCGAGGACGGCTCACCCAACTCCGCCAACGCCGCCCGGGCCGCCCGCGCCCGCACCGCCGAGAAGTACGGATTGATCCGCAGCGCCTCCTCCAGATGCCGCCGCGCGGGCCCCTGCCGCTTCAACTCCCGCTCGATCATGCCCCGGTGGTACGCGTACAGCGCACTGCGTACGCCACCCCCCTTGGCCTCGTCCGTCGCCGTCACGGCGAACCGCAGCGCCTCCTCGTGCTCCCCGGCCCGGTACAGCGCCCAGCCCAGCGCGTCGGCCACCGCGATCCCCGGCTGGCGGGCCCACTCGGCCCGCAACCGCCGTACCGCCGCCCGGGGATCGCCGTGGTCCGCCTCGAACTGCCCCAGCACCAGCTCCTCGTCGGCTCCACCGACGGCCGCGCCGAGCACCCGCGCCCGCAGCAGGTCGTACTGCACCCGCGCGGCCTGCCCCAGCCCCAGCGTCTCGTACAACTCGCCCAGCTCCAGGGCGTACTGCGGGCAGGGCTGCTTGGCGAGGGCCGCCCGGTACGCGTTCAGCGCCTCCGTCGGCCGGCCCAGTGCCGCCAGCGCCCGCCCCTGCCCGGCCTGCGCGGCCCGCTGGTCGGGGTCGATGCGCACCGCCTCCTGGAAGTGCCGCAGCGCGACCTCGCGGTCGCCGCGCTCCCAGGCCAGCTGCCCGGCCCGCTCCAGGTACGCCGCCTGCTCGGCCGGCGCCTCGGCCCCCGCCGCCGCGTCCGCGAGCTGGGCGGCGGCGTCCTCGCGCCAGCCCCGGTCGCGGTAGACGGCCGCGGCCCGCGCCATCACGGCCGGCCCGGACCGCAGCTCCAGCAGCCGCTCGAGGGAGGCGTGGGCGGCCTGGTAGTCGCCGAGGCCGGTGTGGGCATCGATCAGCAGCGGATACGTCGTCCACCGCTTGGGCTCCAGCTTCCGCGCGGCCTCCGCCCACGTCCGCGCCGCCCGGAAGTCCCGGCGCGCGTTCGCGAGGGCCGCGAGACCGCCGAGGGCCTCGGCGTTCCCCTTCGGGGCGACCCTGAGCGAGGTCCGCAGCGCCTTCTCGGCCCGCGGGTAGTACCCGGGCTCGGCGGTGCGCCGCCCCTGCTCCACATACGCCGACCCGAGCACCGCCCACGACTGCGCGTCCCGGGGATGCGCCCGCAGATGGCTCTCGCGGTCGTCGATCAGCTCCGCCAGGTCGGGCAGCGCGGCCGGCACCCCGGCCGTGACCGCCGTCAGCGCCTGCGCGCCCGGGGCCGGCGCGGGAGCCCGCGTCACCGTCCGCTCCCAGGGCAGCAGCATCAGTACCCCGCCGAGCACGGCACACCCGGCGACGGAGGCGATCAGCGCCCGCCGGCCGGGCCGCGAGCGCCGTACCGCCGATTCCTCCGGGGCCTGCTCCGGAGCCTCCTGCTGGTTCTCCATGGCGCTCACTGTGCGTCAACACGACGAGCACGATCCGCCGTACGGCGGCTGCCGTACACGGGGTTCACACCGATGGCCCCCGGTGCGAAGCTGTGATCATGAGCCGTAGCGAAGCGTCCCGCGCCGAAGACACAGCGGCGACCGGCAACCTCGTCGACCGTCTGCTGAGCACTCTGCCCGCCGAGACGGTCCTCACCGACCCGGACGTCACGGCCTCCTACGCCAACGACATGGCCAGCTTCTGCCCGTCCGGCGCCCCGGCGGTGGTCGTCCTGCCGCGCACGGTCGAACAGGTCCAGCACGTCATGCGCACCGCCACCGAGCTGCGCGTCCCGGTCGTCCCGCAGGGCGCCCGCACGGGCCTGTCGGGCGCGGCCAACGCCTCCGACGGCTGCATCGTGCTGTCCCTGACCAAGATGGACCGGATCCTGGAGATCAACCCGGTCGACCGCATCGCCGTCGTCGAACCGGGGGTCGTCAACGCCACGCTCTCCCGCGCGGTGGGCGAACACGGCCTCTGCTATCCGCCGGACCCCTCCAGCTGGGAGATGTGCACGATCGGCGGCAACATCGGCACCGCCTCCGGCGGGCTGTGCTGCGTGAAGTACGGGGTGACGGCGGAGTACGTCCTCGGGCTCGACGTCGTCCTCGCCGACGGCCGCCTGATGTCCACCGGCCGCCGCACCGCGAAGGGCGTCGCCGGGTACGACCTCACCCGCCTCTTCGTCGGCTCCGAGGGCTCGCTCGGCATCGTCGTACGGGCGACCCTGGCGCTGCGGCCGCAGCCGCCCGAGCAGCTCGTGCTGGCGGCCGAATTCGCGTCCGGGGCCGCCGCCTGCGACGCCGTGTGCCGGATCATGGCGGGCGGCCACGTGCCGTCCCTCCTCGAACTGATGGACCGCACGACGGTCAAGGCCGTCAACGACCTCGCGAACATGGGGCTGCCGGAGAGCACGGAAGCCCTGCTGCTGGCCGCCTTCGACACGGCCGACCCGGCCGCCGACCTCGCCGCCCTCGGCGCGCTGTGCGAGGCCGCGGGCGCCACCCAGGTCGTCCCGGCCGACGACGCCGCCGAGTCCGAACTGCTCCTGCACGCACGGCGGCTGTCCCTCTCCGCCCTGGAGGCGGTCAAGGGCACGACGATGATCGACGACGTGTGCGTGCCCCGGTCGCGGCTCGCCGAGATGCTGGAGGGCACCGAGCGGATCGCCGAGAAGTACCAGCTCACCATCGGCGTCGTCGCCCACGCCGGTGACGGCAACACCCACCCGACCGTCTGCTTCGACGCC
The DNA here is from genome assembly GCF_055578365.1 of Streptomyces sp. NPDC033131. Taxonomy (NCBI): domain Bacteria; kingdom Bacillati; phylum Actinomycetota; class Actinomycetes; order Kitasatosporales; family Streptomycetaceae; genus Streptomyces; species Streptomyces sp. NPDC033131. The sequence goes on along the minus strand of NZ_JBVIPA010000003.1, from coordinate 349,750 downwards.
CAGGACCCCGACGAGTCCCGGCGCGCCCGCGAGTCCTTCGACGAGATCATGGCCCTCGGCCTGGAACTGGGCGGCACGATCACCGGCGAGCACGGCGTGGGAGTCCTGAAGAAGGAGTGGCTGGCCCGCGAGATCGGCCCCGTCGGCATGGAGATGCAGCGGGCGATCAAGGCGGCGTTCGACCCGCTGGGAATCCTGAACCCGGGCAAGCTGTTCTGACCCTCCTTCTCTCGGCCTTCGGCACGGTCACCGGGCGAACAGCTCGTCGAGCGCCTCGTCGATACCGAGTTGCTCCCCCTCCGCCCCCGGGGGCACCGCCCTCAGCGTCCGCTCCAGCCAGGCGGACACCTGCGGAGTCGGCGCCTCCAGGAGCGCGTCACCATCAGGTGAACTCAGCGCCATCAGGACGACGCTGCGGCTCCCCACCTTGGCCGGCCACACCCGCACGTCCCCGTGCCCGCACGCCCGGAACACCCCCTCCACGAGGAGTTCGCGGGCGAACGTCCAGTCCACCGGGTGACCGGAGTCGATGTGGAAGGTGATGTGGACGGCGTACGGGTCGTCGGTGTGATAGCTCAGCAGGGCCGGGACCGGGATGCTGCGCTCCGGCGACAGGACGAGCCTGACTTCGAGTTCGCGCTCCACGACGGTGTGATCCATGGCGGGTGTCCTTCCTCGCGCCTCGTGCGGGGGCCCGCGGTGGGCCCGTACGAGGAGAGAGGGGGTGGCGCCGGAAGCATTACGCGGTTTCGCGGAATTTTTTCCCGGCAGCGTCACGAGGGTGCTCAAAAGGAGTGGGTCCGGTGGGACTGGCGGTGGGGGTTGCGCCGGTCTGATAGATGTGGAGGCCCCCATTTGGCCCCCGAGCAGATACGGGACGACGGACATGAGCGCCCCAACCCCGGCCCCCGGTGACGACAGGCCCCGCGACGGGTATTACCCGGACCCGTCCATTCCTGGATATGTCCGGTACTGGAACGGTGCCGCCTGGGTTCCGGGCACCAGCCGCCCGGCCCCCGCGGACGGCGAGCCGCTCGCCCCACCGGCGGGCGCCCAGCCCGCGTCCGGCCCCGGCCGGGCCCCGGTCGAGGAGACGGGCCCGCACTTCTTCGACGAGGACCCCTCCGGCGAGCCCGGCCCGTCCTCGGCGGCCGACGCCCAGCACGGCAGCCGGCCCGAGCCCGCGTCCGCCTGGGGTGCCGACCGTTCCCGCCAGTCGGGCTTCGGCGGCGACCAGGACCGCCGCGTCTCATGGGGCTCGCCGCAGGGCGCGCAGGGGGCCGGTGCCCCTCAGGGCGCCGACCCGAGGCTGCCGCACGCCGCGCTGCCCGGTGACGGCCCGGCCCGGTCGGACGGCCGCTCCGTCGGCACGGACGGCACGGCGACGATCCCGCCCGCCGAGCCGGACCAGGGCGACGTCGCCTCCGGCAACACGTTCGTCTTCCGCCGGGCCACGGCGGGGCCCGCGGGAGCGGCGGCCGGCAACCTTGCCGACGGCTCCGGCCAGGGCGCGACAGGCCGTACGGCCCCGGCGACTCCCGGCGTCCCGGGCCCCGGGGGCCCTCGCGACGACGACGGCACCATGACCTTCCGCGCGCTCTCCCCGCGCACGGCGCAGCAGCACGGGGCGGCGGGGGCGCAGCGGGGGAGCACGGGCACGACAGCGGCCGACGCCGAGGCGGCAGGCCTCCGCCCCCAGCCCTCCGCCGGACCCTCCGCACAGGGCCACGGCCCCCAGTCCACGCCGGGAAGCGGTGCCCCGTCCGCGGCCGGAGGCGCCGCGCAGGGCTACGGTCCGCCCGCCGGGCCCGCGGCGTCCGGTGACACCCCCGGGGCGCCCGGTTTCGGTGCCGGAAAGGCCGCAGCTGCGCGCACGGCCGGTCCGGGTGCCGCCCAGGCTGCCGCTCCCGCCGCTCCCTCCGGCCCTCAGCAGGCGCCCCCGGCGAGCGGTCCACAGCAGCAGGCCGCCCCGAGTGTGCCCCAGCAGTCCGGCGCGCCCCAGCCCGCCGCCGCTTCCTCCGGCGCCCCGATGACGAGTGGCTCGGGCGGCGGCCAGCCTTCCTGGGCGCAGCAGGTGCACCGGCTCGCGTCCGACGAGGAGCAGCCGGTCACGCCCTGGAAGCCGCCGGTGGAGGACATCTTCCAGGCGGCCGCCCGGCGCCAGGCGTCGGCCCGCCCCGCGAACCTCGGCAAGCGGCTGGCCGCCCGCCTGGTGGACACCCTGGTCCTCGGAGCGGTCACCGCCGTTGCCGCCGTACCGCTCGGCAGCAGGGCGATGGACCACGTCAACGAGAAGATCGACGCGGCCAAGCTGTCCGGCGAGACCGTCACGGTCTGGCTGCTGGACGGCACGACGTCGGTCTACCTCGGGATCATCCTCGCCGTCCTGCTGCTCTTCGGCGTCCTCTACGAGGCGCTGCCCACCGCCAAGTGGGGCCGCACCCTCGGCAAGAAGCTGTTCGGCCTGGAGGTGCGGGACATCGAGGGCGGCGAGCCGCCGACCTTCGGCGGGGCCCTGCGTCGCTGGCTCGTCTACAGCGTGCCCGGTCTGCTCGGCATCGGGGTCGTGGGAGTCGCGTGGGGCCTGTTCGACAGGCCGTGGCACCAGTGCTGGCACGACAAGGCGGCCCATACGTTCGTGGCGGGCTGACGGCGTACGGCGAACGCCGTACGGGATTCCGTAGCCCGGACGGCCGCCTGCCGGATGCGGGACGGGAGGGTTCGCGGTCGACTCGGGCCATGAGCAGCGAACCGCCTCCCGGCTCCGGTCAGCAGCCACCGGAGGACGACCCGTTCAGGAAGCAGCCCCCGCCGGCCGAGGGCCCGGGATCGCCGTACGGCGACCAGCCACCGCCCCACCAGGGCGGCGGTGACCCCTACGGCGGTGGCGGCGGCGGCCCGTACGGCGGTGGCGGCGGCGGCCCGTACGGCGGTGGCGGTGGCGGCGGCGCGTACGGCGGTGGCGGCGGGTACCCCGGCGATCCGCTGGCCGGTATGCCCCCGCTCGCCGACAGCGGCCGGCGCACGCTTGCCCGGATCATCGACATGATCCTCGTGGGCATCGTCGTCTGGCTGCTCACCTGGGGTTTCGGCGTCAACGAGTACGACGTGGCCGACGACGACGTCGAGTACGGCGAGTCGCTCGGGCAGTCGCTGGTCGCCGCCCTGCTCTACATCGGCTACGACACCTTCATGATCGCCAAGTCGGGGCAGACGCTCGGCAAGAAGTGGCTGGGCATGCGGGTGGCCAACCTCGACAACAGGGCCACGCCGTCGGTGCAGAGCACACTGCTGCGCTCGGCGGTGCTGTGGATTCCGTTCGCCTTCTGCTGCGCCTGTGTCTGGACCGCGATCTCGGGCGGCTGGAGCTTCTTCGACAAGCCCTACAAGCAGGGCCTGCACGACAAGGCGGCGAAGACGGTGGTGGTCAAGACCGACTGACCACCGACGTCGGCACCGATTCCGGGAACGGACGGACAGAGGTCAGGACGCGGCGCGCTCGTGCACGGGCTGTTCGGAGGCCATGGAGGCGACCGAGGCCGGCACGGGTGCCTGTGCCGTTTCCGCGGCGGGCCGGTGCATCGCGATGACGCGCGACTTCGGCTTCGGAACGGTCATGGCCACCAGCAGCCCGAGGGCGAGTGCCGAGACGGCGATGATCGCGATCCCCACGCCCGAACTCGTCTGTGACAGCAGCAGCATGGCGAGCGTCGAGAAGATCACGGTGCACGAGCCGTAGGCGAGCTGTGCGGCCGTCGGGCGAGGCGTGACAGTCGGACGAGGCATGTCAATCGTGTCCTCGGAAGTGGGGTCCACGGGGGGTGTCGGCCTGGCTTTCCGCCGTATTCCGGGCGTTCCGCCAATCGACTCTAATCGCCTGCATGCCCGAGTGGAACGAACGGTAAGCGTGACCTGACCAACAGTGCCGGAGCACGGGGGGCGCACGGAGTCATGACGTCCACCAGGCGGACGGATCCGCGCGCCTGTTCGGTCGGCCGTCATGTGTCCGCAAAGTGAACTCCACTTCCGCATAACGTACTTGGCGTGCCCAAGTCAAGATCTGTCTTTTCTCCTCAACGTCTAGTCAAATGACGTCACTTGACTACACGCGTTGATCAGGTGCACGCGGACCCCCCAGACAGTCCCCCCTTCCTTCCGTGTGCCCGGACGCGGGGGAGGATCTCAAGTGACCAGCAGACCCTGGCAGTTCCGAGTGGCGGCCACAGCCGTCGCACTCGCCGCGGCGACCGCCACCTTCTCCACCTACGCGGTCGCGCAGGCCGATCCGGCCGACGCACCCGCAGCCGTCGACGGGCACGACCCGCAACCGGCGAAGAGCAGGGAGCACGACCTCGACGGACCCCTGTCCAAGACACAGGAGGCGCAGCGCGAAGAGGCGCTCGACCAGGTCATCTCCGGCGCCGCCACGGTCAAGGACCGGGACGGCTCGAAGGTCGTCCAGCTCAAGGGCTCCAAGGGCAAGGGCAAGTACGTCGAGCTCGGCCGCGAGAAGACCGACAAGATCTTCACGATCCTCGTCGAGTTCGGCGACCAGATCGACAGCCGCTACGGCGGCACGGCCGGCCCGCTCCACAACGAGATAGCCCAGCCGGACCGCGCCGTGAACAACAGCACGGCCTGGCAGGCGGACTACAACCAGGCGCACTTCCAGGACCTGTACTTCGGCACCGGCAAGAACACCGAGTCGCTGAAGAAGTACTACGAGAAGCAGTCCTCGGGCCGCTACTCGGTCGAGGGCGAAGTGACCGACTGGGTCAAGGTCCCCTACAACGAGGCCCGTTACGGCTCCAACGACGCCGCCACCGGCGCCTGGTACGCGGTGCAGGACGGCGTCAACGCCTGGGTCGCCGAGCGCGAGGCGGCCGGTGACACCGCCGCCGAGATCAAGGCGGAACTCGCCGAGTTCGACCAGTGGGACCGCTACGACTTCGACGGCGACGGCGACTTCAACGAGGCCGACGGCTACATCGACCACTTCCAGATCGTGCACGCCGGCGAGGACGAGTCCGCCGGCGGCGGCGCGCAGGGCGAGGACGCGATCTGGGCCCACCGCTGGTACGCCTTCGGCACCGACGCCGGCTCCACCGGCCCCGACACCAACAAGCTCGGCGGCGCCCAGATCGGCGACACCGGCATCTGGGTCGGCGACTACACCATCCAGCCGGAGAACGGCGGACTCGGCGTCTTCGCCCACGAGTACGGCCACGACCTCGGCCTGCCCGACGAGTACGACACCTCGGGCGGCGGCGAGAACTCCACCGGCTTCTGGACGCTGATGTCGTCCGGCTCCTGGCTCGGCACCGGCAAGGACTCCATCGGCGACCTGCCCGGCGACATGAACGCCTGGGACAAGCTGCAACTGGGCTGGCTCGACTACGACGTGGCCAAGGCCGGCACCAAGTCCGTCCACACGCTGGGCGTCTCGGCGTACAACACGAAGAACCCGCAGGCCCTCATCGTCGAACTGCCCGACAAGGCGGTCACCACCGACGTGGTCACCCCGGCGCAGGGCGCCACCCAGTGGTGGAGCGGCAGCGCCGACAACCTCCGCAACACCCTGGCCCGCACGGTCGACCTGACCGGCACGTCGTCGGCGTCGCTGACCCTCGACGGCTGGTGGGACATCGAGGCCGACTACGACTACCTCTACACCGAGGTCTCCACCGACGGCGGCACCAACTGGACGCCGATCGACGGCAGTCTCGCCGACGGCACCGCGATCACGCGCGACGGCAGCGGCAAGCCCGCCCTCACCGGCACGGTGGACGCCTACCAGAAGCTGACCTACCCGCTCGACGCCTACGCGGGCCGGAAGGTCGACGTGCGCTTCCGCTACGCCACCGACGGCGGCGTGTCCCAGATGGGCTTCGCGGCCGACGAGATCACGGTGACCGCGGACGGCGCGGCCCTCTTCTCCGACGACGCCGAGTCGGCGGACGCGGCCTGGACGGCGAACGGCTTCTCCCGCATCGGCGCGTCCATCTCGGACGACTACGCGCAGTACTACATCGCCGAGAACCGCCAGTACGTGTCCTACGACAAGACCCTCAAGGTCGGCCCGTACAACTACGGCTTCTCGACGACCCGTCCGGACTGGGTGGAGCACTACGCGTACCAGAACGGCCTGCTGATCTGGAAGTGGGACACCTCCCAGGCCGACGACAACACCAGCCAGCACCCCGGTGAGGGCCTGATCCTGCCGGTCGACTCGCACCCGACGCCGCTGAAGTGGTCCGACGGTTCGCTGATGCGCAACCGCATACAGTCCTTCGACTCGACCTTCAGCCGGTACCCGACGGACGCGCTCACGCTCCACAACGCGGACGTCGCGACGAAGATCAAGTCGCGTCCCGGTGTTCCGGTCTTCGACGACGGCAGGTCGGCGTACTACGACGCGTCGACTCCGCTCGCTGGGGTCAAGGTCACTGACACCAACACCCGGATCAAGATCGTCAAGGAGCCGCTGAGCGGCTCGACGATCACGCTCCAGGTCGGACCCTCCGCGAAGTAGTCAACGTTTTCGCAGGTCAGAAGGCGATCGACGGTGACCCCCTGGCGGGTTGCCGCCGATCGTGTTTAGGTGCGTCCTGTGGCTGTCTTATTGACACGGATGTTGACGTCGACTCGCACGGGGGTGTGACCGTATGGCCGTAGGAGGTTTCTGCAAGCTGCCGACCGGCAGCGTGGTGGTGGCATTGAACCTGCCCAGCCCCACCACTCACGGCACGGGCTGCGTGCGTGTCCTCGTGCACGCCCAGAACCGGGCGCGCGCCCTGACCAGGCTGCGCAACCTGGGCATGCGCGCGGTCTACCTGCGCGGAAACTCCGCCCCACCGACACCGGACGAGATCACGGCGGTTCTGCACCATCCGGACGGCCTCATATGGCGCACGGCACCTGACAACGGTGTCGGTGCGGAACTGGTCCAGGAGCTCTGGCACCCGATCAGGGCCCTGCTGCGGCGACCCGCGGCACCGGCTGACTCCGCCGGGCTCCCGGGTCTCTAGACGGTCTCTAGACGATCGGCTTCCCGGTCAGCTCCACGCCCGCCGCACGCAGCTCCTCCAGCGCCCGGTCGGTGGTCTGCTCGGCCACCCCGGCCGTGAGGTCGAGCAGCACCTGGGTGCGGAAGCCCTCGCGGGCCGCGTCCAGGGCGGTGGCGCGGACGCAGTGGTCGGTGGCGATGCCCACGACGTCGACCTCGGCGACCTGCCGGGCACGCAGCCAGTCGGCGAGCGTCACGCCGTTCTCGTCGGCGCCCTCGAAGCCGCTGTAGGCCGCCGCGTACGCCCCCTTGTCGAAGACGGCGTCGATGGCGCCGGAGGCGACGGCCGGGGCGAAGTTCGGGTGGAAGCCGACGCCCTCGGTGCCGGCGACGCAGTGCGCGGGCCAGGAGTGGGTGTAGTCGGGGTTGTCGGCGAAGTGGCCGCCGGGGGCGATGTGGTGGTCGCGGGTGGCCACCACGTGCTGGTAGCCGGAGCCGGCCGCCTGTCCGATCAGCTCGGTGACGGCGGCGGCCACATCGGCGCCCCCGGCCACCGCGAGGCTGCCCCCCTCACAGAAGTCGTTCTGCACGTCAACGACGATCAAGGCGCGGCGCATGGTCGGTGTCCTTCGACTATGGGGTCGGGGAGGGGGAGGGGTGCGAGCCCGGCCGGTGAGCTACCGAGCCTACGGACTCGCGAGCCGGGGCGGGAGGGGGCGCACGGCGGGGCGGACGGGCGGGAACGGTACGGCGCAAGGACGGCGGTGGTACGGCGGGTGCGGGAAGCGGGGCACCTGCTCTAGCTACCCGAGCGCCCTTGGACGTACTCCGTCGGGATGACCGGTTCTCCGCGCGACAACTGCGTCGCCGACAACGGCAGCCCGGCCCGGGCGGCCGCGTGCCGGTCGCGTACGACGTCCAGCGGTTCCCGCGCGACGACCTCGCCGCCCTTGACCAGCTCGACGAGCAGCTGCCTCTCGACGAGTTCGCCCGGCACCGGTCCGGTGCCGACGACCTCGGCCTCCGCGACCCCGTGCTCGTCCAGGCGCCGGGCGGCCCACTTGCGGCCGCCGACGGACGTCTTGCCGCCGGTCGACTTCTTCGCCACCGGCACCAGCGGGGCCTTCGGGTCGGCGGACTCGGCGCGGGCGACCAGCTTGTAGACCATCGCGGCCGTCGGGTGCCCGGAGCCGGTCACCAGCTGGGTGCCGACGCCGTACGCGTCCACCGGCGCCACCGCCAGCGAGGCGATCGCGTACTCGTCGAGGTCCGAGGTCACGATGATCCGCGTGTTGGTGGCGCCCAGCTCGTCCAGCTGGTCCCGTACCCGGTGCGCGACGAGCAGCAGGTCGCCGGAGTCGATGCGCACCGCGCCCAGCTCGGGTCCGGCGACCTCGACGGCCGTCCGGACGGCCTCGGTGACGTCGTAGGTGTCCACGAGCAGCGTGGTGCCCCGGCCGAGGGAGTTCACCTGGGCTTGGAAGGCGTCCCGCTCCTGGTCGTGCAGGAGGGTGAAGGCGTGGGCGGACGTGCCGACCGTGGGGATGCCGTACCGGAAGCCGGCCGCCAGGTCGGAGGTGGTGGTGAAGCCGCCGACGTAGGCGGCGCGCGCGGCGGCGACCGCCGCGAGCTCGTGGGTGCGGCGGGCGCCCATCTCGATCAGGGGGCGCTCGCCCGCGGCGGAGGACATGCGGGAGGCGGCCGCGGCGATCGCCGAGTCGTGGTTGAGGATCGACAGGATCACGGTCTCCAGGAGCACGCACTCGGCGAAGGAGCCCTCGACCCGCATGATCGGCGAGCCCGGGAAGTACACCTCGCCCTCCGGATAGCCCCAGATGTCACCCGAGAAGCGGTAGGAGGCGAGCCAGTCCAGAGTCTCGTCGTCGACGATGCCGCCGTCGCGCAGGAAGCCGAGGACGTCCGCGTCGAAACGGAAGTTCTCGACCGCGTCCAGCACCCGGCCGGTGCCCGCGACGACGCCGTAGCGGCGCCCCTCCGGCAGCCGCCGGGTGAAGACCTCGAACACGCTGCGCCGTTCGGCGGTACCCGCCTTCAAGGCGGCCTGCAGCATCGTGAGCTCGTACTGGTCCGTGAAGAGCGCTGTCGAGGGAACGTCCACCGGCAGCCCAAGGTCCGCTGTGTTCATGGCAACAGATGCTACCCCCATTTGTGTCAGTGTGACGATTTGTGGCGTGCGTGGCAGCATGGCCATGTGACGTCACCCGCTCCCGTAGAGATCGAACGCACCGAGTCGGCGGAAGAGGTCTTCGCCGTCCCCGAGCCGGACGTCCCTTGGGTCACCATCGTCCACAACGACCCCGTCAACCTCATGAGCTATGTGACGTACGTCTTCCAGTCGTACTTCGGCTACTCCAAGGACAAGGCCACCAAGCTCATGCTCGACGTCCACCACAAGGGCCGGGCCGTCGTCTCCAGCGGCAGCCGCGAGGAGATGGAGCGCGACGTGCAGGCGATGCACGGCTACGGCCTGTGGGCCACCCTCCAACAGGACCGGAAGTAGCGATACCCCCTGATGCCAGGACACTTCGAACCGCTCCCCGGCGGCGGCGCGGCCGTCGCCCTCGACGACGTCGAGATCTCCATCATCCGGTCGCTGGCCGTCCAGCTCCTGGAGCTCATCGGCCCCGGCCCCGCCGGGGGCGCCCCCGACGACCCGCTCGCCGAGCTCTTCGCCGACGGCCCGAGCGAGCCGCCCGCCGACCCCGTCCTGATGCGCCTCTTCCCGGACGCCTACAGCGACCCCGAGGGCACCCCGGGGCCCAAGGAGACCGAGCAGCAGCGGGCGTACTCCTCCGAGTTCCGCCGCTACACCGAGAACGACCTGCGGGCCGGCAAGCGCGACAACGCCCTCGTGGTGATCCATACGCTGAACGAGCTCAGGGGCGCGGGCGAGGGCGGGGCCGTCCTCAAGCTGTCACCCGAGCAGTCCCAGCAGTGGCTCGGCGCCCTCAACGACCTGCGTCTGGCGATCGGCTCCCGGCTGGACATCGCGGCCGAGGAGGACACCGACCTCCTCTACCGGCTGCCCGACGAGGACCCGCGCAAGCCGATGGTCATGGCGTACCTGTGGCTCGGAGGGCTCCAGGAGACCCTCGTTTCGACACTCATGCCCTGACTTGTGACGGTTCTGTGTTCGCTCAGAGGACACTCAAATCCGGATAACGATCGCGTCACCGCGACGGCCACCTATGCCCCTCCAGGGTGGCTTTTGTCCAACTCTCCCTGTGTGCTGCGCCACACGTCGCTCAGGCGATCATCATTGCGGCCGTGATAAATCTTCACGACCGCCCGGCGAACACCACCCGAATGTTCGGCCGGGTGCGCCACCGAGCCGGCGGATCGCCGGCCAGGCACGAGCGGGCCGCGAGGCCCACTCAGCTCCATCAGTCCGGGGGGATCGGAACCCGATCCGAGGCCGACGAGAGGCCCGGTTCGGCATGGAGGAAGGCGCACCACACATGACCTCAGCGCAGGTCGACACGGAGAAGACCCCCGAGGGAGAGGGGTACGAACGCGGGCTCGGCAGCCGCCAGGTCCAGATGATCGCCATCGGCGGCGCCATCGGCGTCGGCCTCTTCCTGGGAGCCGGGGCGAACATCGCCAAGGCCGGACCCAGCCTCATCTTCATGTACGCCCTCGCAGGCGTGATCATCTTCTTCATCATGCGGGCGCTCGGCGAGCTCCTGCTCTACCGCCCGGTCTCGGGCTCCTTCGCGGAGTACTCCCGCGAGTTCCTCGGCCCGTTCTTCGGCTACTTCACCGGCTGGACGTACTGGCTGATGTGGGTGGTCACCGGCATGGCCGAACTGACGGCCGCCGCCATCTACGTCAACTACTGGTTCCCCGACATCCCGCGATGGGTGACCGCCCTGGTCTTCCTGGTGATCCTCTTCGGGGTCAACCTGATCTCCGTGAAGGTCTTCGGCGAGCTCGAGTTCTGGTTCTCGATGGTCAAGGTCACCGCCCTCATCGGCATGATCGTCATCGGCCTGGGCGTCCTCACCTTCGGCTTCAGCAGCGCCGGTGACACCGCGGCCGTCTCCAACCTCTGGGCCTTCGACGGATTCTTCCCCAAGGGCGTCGGCTCGTCCCTGATGACCCTGCAGGGCGTCATGTTCGCCTACCTCGCCGTCGAACTGGTCGGCGTCACGGCCGGCGAGTCCGAGGACCCGGAGAAGACCCTCCCCAAGGCGATCAACACCCTGCCCTGGCGCATCGCGCTCTTCTACGTCGGTGCCCTCACCGTCATCCTGTGCGTGGTCAAGTGGACCGAGTTCGCACCGGGCGTGAGCCCCTTCGTCGAGGCCTTCGCGAAGATCGGCATCCCGGCGGGCGCCGCCATCGTGAACTTCGTCGTGCTCACCGCCGCCCTGTCGTCCTGCAACTCCGGCATGTACTCCACGGGCCGCATGCTGCGGAACCTGGCCGAGAGCGGAGAGGCCCCCGCGGCCTTCAAGAAGCTGTCCTCGACGAAGACCCCCGCCGTCGGCATCGCGGTCTCCGTCGCCTTCATGGGCATCGGCGTGATCCTGAACTACATCGTCCCCGAGAAGGCCTTCGGCTACGTCGTCTCCGTCGCCACCGCGGCCGGCATCTGGACCTGGCTCATGATCCTCATCAGCCACGTCCTGTACCGCCGCGCGGTCGTGGCCGGCCGCCTGCCCGCCTCGCCCTTCCCGGCGCCGGGCGGCTCCAAGTGCAGCTACGTCGCGATCGCCTTCCTGCTCTTCGTCACCGGCCTGATCGCGTACGACGCCGACGCCCGCGTCTGCCTCTACGTGATGGCCGGCTGGTTCACCGCCCTCGCCATCGGCTGGCGGATCCTGAAGAGCCGCGACCCGCACATCGCCGAGCGCGGCGGCGAAGCGGAGTTCGAGAAGGTCGGCTGACCCCTCCGCTCACGATGTGGGCCGCCCCGTACCACCCTCCGGTACGGGGCGGCCCTTCTGTTTATGCTGACCAGCATGCTGACCATCACCCAGGCCCTGTTCGACCAGATCGTCGCCCACGCGCGCGAGGACCACCCCGACGAGGCGTGCGGCGTGGTCGCCGGCCCGGAGGGCACCGGCCGCCCCGAGCGCTTCATCCCGATGCTGAACGCCGCCCGCTCGCCCACGTTCTACGAGTTCGACTCGCAGGACCTGCTCAAGCTCTACCGCGAGATGGACGACCGCGACGAGGAGCCGGTGGTCATCTACCACTCCCACACCGCGACCGAGGCCTACCCCTCCCGCACCGACATCTCCTACGCCAACGAGCCGGGCGCCCACTACGTCCTCGTCTCCACGGCCGACACCGACGAGGCGGGCCCCTTCCAGTTCCGCTCGTTCCGGATCGTGGAGGGCGAGGTGACCGAGGAGGAGATCAAGGTCGTCGAGGCATACTGACCGCCGTACGCCCGCGAACAACTCGCCGTATCGGAGATGGTGTTGACGCAGCGGCCGAACCCACGGCGCCCCACCCTGCAGGACGTCGCCCGCCGCTCGGGCGTTTCCAAGTCCACGGTGTCACGAGTAATCAACGACGAGCCCAAGGTGCGCGCCGAGGTCGCCGACCGCGTCCGGGAAGTGATCACCGAGCTCGGCTACGTCCCGAACCAGGCCGCCCGCCAACTGGTCACCCACCGCACCCACGCGATCGCGGTCGTGGCGACCGAACCCGACAACCGGCTCTTCCTCGACCCCTTCTTCGACTGCCTCCTGCGCGGCATCCGCAGAGAACTCGCCCAGCACGGCGCCCAGGCGGTCCTGCTCTTCCTGGACGAGGCGGACGACTACCCGCGCGTGGCCGACTACCTCGGCGGCGGCCACGTCGACGGCGCCATCGTGTTCTCCCTGCGCCCCGGCGACCGGCTGCACGAGATGATCGACCGGATCGGCCTGCCCGCCGTCTTCGGCGGCCGGCCACTGCTGCGCGACGGCGACACCGCGCACCGCCACGCCCACGTCGACGGCGACAACCGCGGGGGAGCCCGGCAGGCCGTCCAGCACCTGGTCTCGCTCGGCAGGACACGCATCGCGACCGTCACCGGCCCCTACGACCAGGAGACCTCCGCCGCCGACCGGCTCGCCGGCTACCGGGACGTCCTGCCCGACGCCCCGCCCGACCTGACCGAACGGGCCGACTACACCCGCCAGGCCGGCGCCGACGCGATGGCCGCGCTCCTCGCCCGGCGCCCCGACCTGGACGCCGCCTTCGTCGCCTCCGACCTCATGGCCTCCGGCGCCCTGCAGACACTGCGGGCCCACGGACGCCGGGTGCCCGAGGACGTGGCCGTCGTCGGCTTCGACGACCTCACCGGCATCACGGAGTCGACCGACCCGCCCCTGACCACCATCCACCAGGACGTCGACGGCATGGGCCGTCTGATGGCCCGGCTGCTGTTCGACGCCGAGCGGATCAAGGCCCCCGCCACCGTCGTCGTACCGACCCGCTTGGTCCTGCGCGGGTCCGCCTGAACAGGGCGGTCTCACTCCCCGGCCGGAAACCGTCCGGAATGTGGGATCACATTCCGGGACCCCGACCGGGAATCGATACGATGACCCCATGGTTTCCCACGACGTGAGCGAAAAGACGCCGGGCATGCTGCTCGTGGCGCGGCTGCACGTCGACCTGTGCAGGCTCGCCAGCGCCATCTGTTGACGCTGCCCTGCCGCCGTACGGCCGTGAGCCGCGGCGCCTGACCCGCACCACCCCCGCTGTCCAGCGCTGCCGCGCGCCCACCGACCAGACACCTTCCGACAGGAGCCCTCAGCCATGGCCATCGAGGTCCGCATCCCGACCATCCTCCGCCAGTACACCGACGGCCAGAAGGCCGTGGAGGGCACCGGGGACACCCTCGCCGAGCTCTTCACCGACCTCGAGACCCGGCATGCGGGCATCCAGGCCCGCATCGTGGACGGCGGGGAACTGCGCCGCTTCGTCAACGTCTACCTGAACGACGAGGACGTCCGCTTCCTCGACGGCATCACCACCAAGCTCACCGACGGCGACAGCATCACGATCCTGCCGGCCGTGGCCGGCGGCATGGTCTAAGGCCCGCTGCCCCCCATGCGCTACGACTCCCCGCTGGCCGCGGTGGGCAACACCCCCCTGGTGCGCCTGCCGCGGCTCTCGCCGTCCGCCGACGTCCGTATCTGGGCGAAGCTGGAGGACCGCAACCCGACCGGCTCCGTCAAGGACCGCCCCGCCCTGCACATGATCGAGCAGGCCGAGAAGGACGGCCGCCTGACCCCCGGCTGCACGATCCTCGAGCCCACCTCCGGCAACACCGGCATCTCCCTCGCCATGGCCGCCAAGCTCAAGGGCTACCGCATGGTGTGCGTGATGCCCGAGAACACCTCACAGGAACGCCGCGAACTCCTCGGCATGTGGGGCGCCGAGATCATCCCGTCGCCCGCCGCCGGCGGCTCCAACACCGCCGTACGGGTCGCCAAGGAGCTCTCCGCCGAGCACCCCGACTGGGTGATGCTCTACCAGTACGGCAACCCCGACAACGCCGGCGCCCACTACGCGACGACCGGCCCGGAGATCCTGACCGACCTCCCCTCGGTCACCCACTTCGTCGCGGGCCTCGGCACCACCGGCACCCTCATGGGCGTCGGCCGCTACCTCCGCGAGCACAAGCCGGACGTCAAGATCGTCGCCGCCGAGCCGCGCTACGACGACCTGGTCTACGGCCTGCGCAACCTCGACGAGGGCTTCGTACCGGAGCTGTACGACGCCTCCGTCCTGACCACCCGCTTCTCCGTCGGCTCAGCCGACGCGGTCACCCGCACCCGCGAGCTCCTCCAGCAGGAGGGCATCTTCGCGGGCGTCTCCACCGGCGCCGCCCTGCACGCGGCGATCGGCGTCGGCAACAAGGCCGTCAAGGCGGGCGAGAGCGCGGACATCGTGTTCGTCGTCGCCGACGGCGGCTGGAAGTACCTGTCCACGGGTGTCTACACGGCGGCCACCACGGAAGAGGCCATCGAGACCCTCCAGGGCCAGCTCTGGGCCTGAGCCCTCGACGGGCGTAAGCCCTTGAGCAGCCCCTACGCAGCCAGGTGACGGACCTGGTCCCACAGGACCGGGTCCACCACCCCCACCCTCCGCCGGAACTCCCGCACCGGCACCTCGCGCAGCTCGTCCGTCTCCAGGAAGCTCGCCCGCCCGTGGGCGTCGCCCACCGACCCCGGCGGCAACGGAATCACCCCGGCCCGCTCGTCGCGGCCCTTGCTGGTGATCTTCGCGACGGTCGCCCGCTCACCGTGCACCACCAGCACCAGACACGGCCGGTCCTTACTCCCGGGCCCGTCCTCGTACGGCACGTTCGCCCACCAGATCTCCGCAGGCCGCGGCCGCGCCCCACCCCGCCCGCGCGGCCCGGCCGGCCGCCCCGGCGGACGCGTCCGCCGCCCCGCCGGACGCCGGCCGCGCCCCCAGCCGTCGACGAGCGTGGCGACCGCCGCGAGCAGTACCACCGCGGCGAGCGCGAGCCACCAGGACGTATCCATGGGCCTGACGTTACCGGCGTGCGATCACCTATGCGCGCCCTTCCCGTGCGCCGCACGCCCCCGGGTCCAGCCGAACCGGTGACACCACAGGTGAGTTCCCCCACAACAGCCCCTGGTGGAGGAGCGACCATGAGTTTTGCGCCTTACGCTCGACGCACCGCACGACCCCCGTCTCCTTCCCAGAAAAGTTCCCGCCAGCGGAGGTTTCTGCTTTATGAAGCTCACCGTCGTCGGCTGCTCGGGGTCGTTCCCGTCCGCGGAATCGGCCTGCTCGAGCTACCTCGTCGAGGCCGACGGCTTCCGGCTGCTTCTCGACATGGGCAACGGTGCCCTCGGCGAGCTGCAGCGCCACTGCGGTCTCTACGACCTCGACGCGATCTTCCTCAGCCACCTGCACGCCGACCACTGCATCGACATGTGCGCCTACTTCGTCGCGCGCTACTACCGCCACGACGGCGGCCGCTGCGACCCGATCCCGGTCTACGGCCCCGAGGGCACCGAGCACCGCCTCACCACGGCCTACGCCGACACCCCCACCGCCTCCTCCATGAGCGAGGTCTTCGACTTCCACACGGTCAAGCCGTCCACCTTCGAGATCGGCCCGTTCACGGTCCACACCGAACGCGTGGCCCACCCCGTGGAGGCGTACGGCATCCGCGTCGAGCACGCCGGGAAGTCACTGACGTACTCCGGCGACACCGGCATCAGCCCGGCCCTGGACGAACTCGCCCGCGACACCGACCTGTTCCTGTGCGAGGCCGCCTTCACGCACGGCAAGGAGAGCATCCCCGACCTGCACCTCAACGGCCGCGAGGCGGGCGAGACGGCGAGCAGGGCAGGAGCCCGCCGCCTGATCCTCACCCACATCCCCCCGTGGACCGACCCCCAGACCAACCTGGCCGACGCGCGCACGGTGTACGACGGCCCGGTGGAACTGGCGGCGCCGAGGAAGTCGTACGAGATCTGAGTCCCCGAACGACACAAGGCCCCCGAAGCTCGGTGCTCCGGGGGCCTTCCTGCGTGCGGAGGCGGCCTACGGCCTACTTGGCCTCCGCCTTCTGCAACTCCGCCAGTTCCTCGTCGGACTCGCGGCCCGGTGTCGGCAGGTTGAACTTGATGATCGCGAAGCGGAAGACGACGTAGTAGACCACCGCGAAGCACAAGCCCACCACGGCCAGGCCGAGCGGGTTGGTCGCGATGCCCAGGTTCAGGGCGTAGTCGATCGCGCCGGCCGAGAAGCCGAAGCCGTCCTTCATGCCGAGTGCCCAGGTCAGCGCCATCGAGACACCGGTGAGGAGCGCGTGGATCCCGTACAGGACCGGCGCGATGAACATGAACGTGAACTCGATCGGCTCGGTCACGCCGGTGAAGAAGGACGTCAGCGCGAGGGAGAACATCATGCCGCCGACGACCTTGCGGCGCTCCGGACGAGCACAGTGCACGATCGCCAGGCACGCGGCCGGCAGCGCGAACATCATGATCGGGAAGAAACCGGTCATGAACTGGCCCGCCGTCGGGTCACCGGCCAGGAAGCGGCCGATGTCGCCGCTCTTGCCCTCGTACTCGCCCGCCTGGAACCACGGGAACGAGTTCAGCAGATGGTGCATGCCGATCGGGATCAGCGCACGGTTGGCGACACCGAAGATGCCGGCGCCGACCGCGCCCGAACCGACCAGCCACTCGCCGAGGTTGTGCAGGCCCGTGCCGAGGACCGGCCAGATGTATCCGAAGACGATGCCGATGACCAGACCCGCGAAGGCCGACACGATCGGAACCAGACGACGGCCGCCGAAGAAGCCCGCCCAGTCCGGCAGCTTGGTCCGGTACAACTTCTGGTACAGCAGGGCCACCACGATGCCCATCACCACACCGCCGAGGACCTTGGCGTCCACCGGCGCGTCCACCATGACGACCTTGCCGTCGACGGCCGTCGCCACCTTCGGCAGGTTCTTGTCGGTGAACGTGGCGAGCACGTTCTTGAAGACCAGGTAGCCGACCACGGCGGCGAGGGCCGTCGAGCCGTCCGACTTCTTGGCGAAGCCGATCGCGATACCCACGGCGAACAGCAGCGCCATGTTGTCGAGGATCGCGTTGCCGCCGGCCGCCATGAAGCCGGCGATCTTCGTGATGAACGCGGGGAACTCCGGGTCTCCCAGCATGTCGGGGTTGCCGAAACGGACCAGGAGAGCGGCGGCGGGCAGGACGGCCACCGGCAGCATCAGGCTGCGGCCGATACGCTGCATGACAGCCATCACGCCCGCGCCCTTCTTCTTGTCGGCCGCGGGAGCGGCGCTGGCCGTGGTCACAACTTCCTCCAGAGGGCATGGCGCCGCCCGGGGACAGGGGAAGGGGGACGGCGGCGTCTCTTTGCCACGCGGGGGGACCGCATGGTCTACACCACTCAGTGGTGTAGACCTGTTGTAGCACGGTGAAGGGCGGATAAGGAACCCGCGATTTCGGTGACGAAACGGCTACGGCACACAAGGCTTGGCGACCGCCTGCCAGGTGGTGTAGACCAGCTACGGACGATTTCGAAGCTGTGCCGTCATCCTTCGGGACGTACAGCGCGATCGCTCGCAAAGACGGATCAACTGTGGGTTACTGCGACAAAGCGGCTCGGATCAGGGAGAAAGAACATGGCCACCAAGGCTGAGAAGATCGTTGCCGGGCTCGGCGGCATCGACAACATCGAAGAAGTCGAAGGCTGCATCACCCGCCTCCGCACCGAAGTCGTCGACGCCGGCAAGGTCGACGAAGCCGCCCTGAAGGCCGCCGGCGCCCACGGCGTCGTCAAGATGGGCACCGCCATCCAGGTCGTCATCGGCACCGACGCCGACCCCATCGCCGCGGAAATCGAAGATCTGATGTGAGCCCGCGCGCCCGCCAAGGCCGCGCGCTCACCCGGCAGGGGCCCATTCCCACCACGGGACGGGCCCCTTCCCCATGTACGGCTAGGCTCGACGCCATGTCCCGAATCGACGGCCGCACCCCCGAACAACTCCGCCCGGTCACCATCGAACGCGGCTGGAGCAAGCACGCCGAAGGATCCGTCCTCGTCTCCTTCGGCGACACCAAAGTCTTCTGCACCGCCTCCGTCACCGAAGGCGTCCCCCGCTGGCGCAAAGGCAGCGGCGAAGGCTGGGTCACCGCCGAGTACTCGATGCTCCCCCGCGCCACCAACACCCGCGGCGACCGCGAATCCGTCCGCGGCAAGATCGGCGGCCGCACCCACGAGATCAGCCGCCTCATCGGCCGCTCCCTCCGCGCCGTCATCGACTACAAGGCCCTCGGCGAGAACACCATCGTCCTCGACTGCGACGTCCTCCAGGCCGACGGCGGCACCCGCACCGCCGCGATCACCGGCGCCTACGTCGCCCTCGCTGACGCCATCACCTGGGCCCAGGGCAAGAAACTCATCAAAGCCGGCCGCCAGCCCCTCACCGGAACCGTCAGCGCCGTCTCGGTCGGCATCGTGGGCGGAGTCCCACTCCTCGACCTCTGCTACGAGGAGGACGTCCGCGCCGAGACCGACATGAACGTCGTCTGCACCGGCGACGGCCGCTTCGTCGAGGTCCAGGGCACCGCCGAAGCCGAACCCTTCGCCCGCGACGAACTCAACGCCCTCCTCGACCTCGCCGTCGCCGGCTGCACCGACCTGGCAGCCCTCCAGCGCAAGGCACTTGATACCGTCCTCGAAAAGTAAAGGACGCACCAAGAAGGACGGCCACCGGTCGCAACCCAACCGACCGTCCTCGCGTCACTACCGGTACGGGCGTACGGCTCACCGCCGTGCGCCCGGCCAGCACGAGGGCCGGCCAGGACACGACCTGGGGCCCTGCCAACGGAGGGAACAGATCCATGGCCGCGAGCCGACGCCGCCCAAGTCGCCGAATCGCCATCGTCGCCGCGGTGGCCGCCGTCGGACTGACGACCGGCCTCACCACCGGCTGCGACGCCGTCAGCAAGGCACTGGACTGCGTCCAGACCGCCGACGCCATCGCCGACAGCGTCACCGACCTCCAGCAGGCCGTGGAGAGCGCGTCGAACGACCCGACGCAGCTCGAGGAGTCCCTCAACTCCATCGACAAGAACCTCGACGAAATCGGCGACAAGACCGACAACGCCGACGTCAACAAGGCCGTCGACGACCTCGGCGCGGCCGTCACCAACGTCCGCACCTCCGTCGAGAACGGCGACAACACCCCCGACCTCAGCCCGATCACCGACGCGGCGGGCGAACTGACGAAGGTCTGCACGCCGTAGGTCAGCGGGAAAACCGGGAAGCAGCGAGGGCCATGGGGCCGGGATACTGAACCCCATGACCCGCCTGATCCTCGCCACCCGCAACGCCGGAAAGATCACCGAACTCCGCGCGATCCTCGCCGACGCCTCCCTGCCCCACGACCTCGTCGGCACGGAGGCGTACCCCGACATCCCCGACGTCAAGGAAACAGGCGTCACCTTCGCGGAGAACGCCCTGCTCAAGGCCCACGCCCTCGCCCAGGCAACCGGCCTGCCCGCCGTGGCCGACGACTCCGGCCTCTGCGTGGACGTCCTGAACGGCGCCCCCGGCATCTTCTCCGCCCGCTGGGCCGGCCGCCACGGCGACGACCGCGCGAACCTGGCGTTGCTGTTGGCCCAGCTCTCCGACATCGCCGACGAACACCGAGGCGCCCACTTCGCCTGCGCGGCGGCGCTGGCGTTGCCGGACGGCACGGAGAGGGTGGTCGAGGGCCGGCTGCGGGGCGTACTCCGCCACACCCCGACCGGCACGAACGGCTTCGGCTACGACCCGATCCTCCAGCCGGAGGGCGAAACCCGGACGTGCGCCGAGCTGACGGCGGAGGAGAAGAACGCGATCAGTCATCGGGGGCAGGCGTTCAGGGGGTTGGTGCCGGTGGTGCAGGAGCTGTTGGGCTGAGTTTACGGAAAGGCCCCGCACCTTGGAATCGAAGGTGCGGGGCCTTGTTTTCCTGTGGGCCCGGTGGGACTCGAACCCACGACACACCGGATCTAAACCGGCGTCCTCTTGCCAGCTGGGATACGGGCCCGCAGCGCTGCTTACTCTACTGGGCGTAGCTGAGTGCGTCGTCGGCCTCCTCGGCACCAGGTGCTGGTGATCGCGTGACAGTTGGGGCAGAGCAACCGCAGATTCTCGCGCCGGTCGTCTCTCCAGTCCCCGTTGATGTGATCGATCTCCAGGGTCATGGGCTTGCCGAGCCATTCCGGGCCAGTGCCGCACTTAACGCACTCTTCGGCTATACCAACCTCGTTGAGCGCTCGGCGTAGGCGCTTCGTCGTCGTCCGCTGTTTGCCCTTGTGCCGTACCAGAACATCTTCGGGCCGTTTGGCGTTCGGAGCCGGCCTTCCCCTCTGGTGTGCCTGCCCCAGGAAGTGTGCCGTCGTCAGGTGATCGTCGGCGATCCACTTGCGCAGCTTCTTCCGCTGTGCACCGTTGTCCGCGCAGCCCAGGTGGCGCAGCACCTCCGCCAAGGAGGAGGACTCCGTGACGGCCGCCCGTAGCTCTTCCCGTGTGGGCCGGGCGGACCGGCCGCAGGGGGCGAAGTGTGAGATGTCGATGCCGAAGTGGGCGAATCGCATGGTGAGGTACTTGCGTAGGTAGCCGTATGGCCGGGTGCCGAAGAAGGCAATGACCTCGTTCAGGTCGGTACACCGAGCTGCTGCCTCGACCAGGCGCTCGTGGGTGTACCGCACGCCCCTGGTCACGAGGCGCGCGCCTTGCCGCGTCCGCGGTAACTGTCGGTCGTCGAGTGACAGTTGGGGCACAGGAGCCTCAGGTTCTCGATGCGGTTGTTCCGCCAGTTGCCGTCGATGTGGTCGACCTCCAAGGGGAGCGGCTCTCCGAGCCACACTCCTTCGATCCCACACAGGGCGCAGTGCTCTTCCATGCCCAGCTCGGACATCGCCCGCTTCAGACGGTTGCTCGGGACCCGCATGGTGTGGGTGGACGTGTCCTCGGTGAGGATCTCCTCGGCAGTCCGACGGCGCTGGTTGTGCCGCTGCCGCTCCGTGCGGACCACTGGCGTGAAGTGGGAGGTGTTGATGCCATAAGCCTTGATGCGACGCGAGATGTGCGTGTGGTGACCGCCGACCACATCGAGCCCGAGCCGCCGTAGAACCTCGTTGACGCTCGACGATGCTGCGACCACCGGCTCAAGGATCTCCCTCGTCCACTTGGCCCCCTCGCGCTCGAAGTGCGCGACATCCACCCCCAGTTTCTTCATCCGTTGGGAGATGTACCGCCGCTTCCAACTCTTCGGGTCCACACCCAATCTCCCGCATGCTTCCGACAATGTCCGCGCCCCCCGAGCCGCCTCTTCCAGCCGCTCTTTCGGATACGCACTGGTCCCCATCGTTCCCCTCCGATCTCGGCCACACGTTCGTGGCTCGTACGGAGTAACGGAGCGGCTGTTCGACAGTCACGCTCGGAACGTAAAGACGGTTGATATGCTTATCGGCGAGGCCTTCCAGGCGCGGACTCTTGTCCGCTCGGGAGGCTTTTTTCATGGCCTCAGCAGAGTTGGATATTCGCACAGCAACCCCCGCCGACCGCCCCACCGGCGAACGCCTCTGGCTTCTCTTCCGGCATGATCTGTCCGAGTTCGGGGGGCAACTGCCCAACGCCGACGGGTCGTTCCGGAGGGAGCGGTTGGAGGCTGCCTTTTCCGGTGACGTCGACTGGGCGCCGTATCTCTTCCGCCTCGGCGAGCCTCCCGTCGGGTTCGCGTTCGTGCGGGGGCTCGGTAGTCCGACCCGGGTGCTCAGCAGTTTCTTCGTCGTGCGGGCGGTGCGGCGCAGTGGGGTGGGGCTTCGGGGTGTACGGGAGGTGGTTGCCCGGCATCCCGGGGAGTGGGAGATTCCCTTTCAGGACGTGAACACCGGTGCCGTCCGGTTCTGGCGGCGGGTCGCGGCCGAGCTCGTCGGGGATGCGTGGGTCGAGGGGGCCAGGCCGGTGCCCGGGCGGCCCGACCTGGCTCCTGACGTCTGGGTTTCGTTCAGATACCCAGGTCCTTGATGATCTTCGCCACGTGGCCGGTCGCACGGACGTTGTAGAGGGCGCGTTCTACCTTGCCCTCCTCGTCCACGATGATCGTGGAGCGGATGACGCCCATGTAGGTCTTGCCGTAGTTCTTCTTCTCGCCGTAGGCGGCGTAGGCCTCGGTGACGGTCTTGTCGGGGTCGGCGAGGAGGGCGATCTTCAGGGATTCCTTCTCGCGGAACTTCGCCAGCTTCTCCGGCTTGTCGGGGGAGATGCCGATGACGTCGTAGCCCGCGCCGGCCAGCAGCTCGAGGTTGTCTGTGAAGTCGCACGCCTGCTTGGTGCAGCCGGGGGTCAGGGCCGCCGGGTAGAAGTAGACGATGACCTTGCGGCCCTTGTGGTCGGACAGGGACACCGGGTTGCCGTCGGCGTCGGGGAGGGTGAAGGCGGGGGCCACGTCCCCGGGCTGGAGTCGCTCGCTCATCGGTCTAGCGTAACGGGGGGTCCTGACGGTGCGTTCCGGCCCAGAGCTGACAGACTGTCCGGAGCAAGCATCAGCTGACTTCGGAGGCCGTACGGTGGCGGACACGTCGGACACGAGAACCCCGGCGCAGATCGAGGCGGACATCAAGCGCCGCCGCGAATTGCTGGCCGAGACGCTCGACGAGATCGGGGTGCGGGTGCACCCGAAGACGATCGTGGGCGATGCCAAGGCCAAGGTCGTTTCCAATATCGATCACACGCTCGGGCGGGCCTATGTCGGGGCCAATCGGGCCGTGAGTGATGTGAGGGCGCGGTTCGTCGACGAGGAAGGCGCGCCTCGGCTGGAGCGGGTCGTGCCGGTCGCGCTGGTTGTCGTCGGGGTCGTGGGGCTGCTCGCCCTGGGGACGCGGCGGCGCAGGAGCTGAGTGGGGGCCGACCCAGCGGCCTTCATGGCCGGCGGAGGCAGGTAGGTTCAGAGGTGTGAGCGCCAAGAGAAACCAGCACAGCGACCAGCACGACAAGCTGCCCATCCGGATGCTGCACGACCGTGTACTCGTGCGGCAGGACACCAGTGAGGGCGAGCGGCGTTCGGGTGGCGGGATTCTGATTCCGGCCACCGCGGCCGTCGGTCGTCGGCTGGCGTGGGCGGAGGTCGTGGCGGTGGGCCAGAACGTGCGGGCCGTGGAGCCGGGTGACCGGGTGCTGTTCGATCCTGAGGACCGGGCCGAGGTGGAGGTGCGGGGCATCGCTTACGTGCTCATGCGTGAGCGTGATCTGCACGCGGTGGCCGCGGACCGGTTCGAGGGGTCCGAGGACTCGACTGGCCTGTATCTGTAGAACGGGCCTGTGTCTGGAGAGTCGGCGGTACCTGTAAATCAGCGGCTGAAGGGGCTGGTGACCATCGTCACTGGCCCCTTTCTGCTGCCCTTTTGCTACATTCGAAAGTGACCCGACGAGACGCGCCGTACCGGGATGCAGGCAAAGACGACGCCCGGAAGTCAGAAGCGTCGTCTCGAAAGGTGCCTGTCATGGCCTGGGTTCTGCTTGTCGTCGCCGGTCTGCTGGAGGTCGGCTGGGCGGTCGGGATGAAGTACACCGACGGTTTCACGCGGCTGGTCCCCAGCCTGTTCACCGGTGCGGGCATCGTCGCGAGCATGCTGTTGCTGTCGTATGCCGCGCGTTCCCTGCCCATCGGTACCGCCTATGGCGTGTGGGTGGGGATCGGTGCGGCCGGTGCGGCGGTGTTCGGCATGGTGGTGCTGGGGGAGCCGGCGACCGCCGCCCGGATCTTCTTCGTGTGTCTGCTGTTGGTGGCCGTGGTGGGGCTGAAGGCGACCTCCGGGCACTAGCCCGAAGGGTTACTGCCTTGGTTACCGCCTTGGTTACTGCCTTCTCGTCGTCGTGAGCTGGGGGCCTACGCCGGTCGTCGTGCCGCCGTCGGTGGTGCCTCCGGTGTCGCCGCCGGTGGTGTCTCCCGTGGTGCCGCCGGTGGCGGTGTCGCCGCCGGTGGTGTCTCCGGTGGTGCCGTCCGTGGTGCCGCCGTCGGTGGTCGGGTCGCCGCCGGTGGTCGTGTCTCCGGTGGTGCCGCCCGTCGTCGTGTCTCCGGTGGTGCCGTCGGTGGTGCCGCCGTCGGTGGCGGGGTCGCTGGTCTGGCCCTCGGTCTGGCCTCCGGCGTCCTGGCCGCCGGTGGTGTCTCCGGTCGTGCCGCCGGTGTTCTCGTCGCCCGTGGCGGGGTCGGACGGGACGTCGGTGACGGGGGGCTGGACCACGTCGGCGCCCGGCTGGAGTTCGAGGTCGAAGTCGGTGACGGGCTCGCCCTTGAGGGCGGTCTTGGTGAACTGTGCCCAGATCTCGGTGGGTGCTCCGCCGCCGTTGATCCGCTGGAGGCCCATCGCGCCGTACAGCGGTTTGTGGGCGGCGGTCACCGGGTCCTGGCCCATGACGGAGACGACGGTGGCGAGCTCGGGGGTGTAGCCGGCGAACCAGGCGGCGGTGTCTTCCTCGGCGGTGCCGGTCTTGCCCGCGGCGGGGCGGCCGGCGGCCTGGGCGGCGGTGGCGGTGCCGCCCTCGACGACGCTCTGCAGGACGGAGGTGGTGGTGTCGGCGGCTTCGCGGCTGACGGCCTGGCGGGTCTTCTTCGCGGGCAGCCGGATGTCGTCCTTGCCGTCTTTGGTGATCTTCTCGACCATCGTGTACGTGCCGTGCTTGCCGTGGTTGGCGAGGGTGGCGTAGGCCTCGGCCATGTCGAGGACGCTGGCGGTGGAGGGGCCGAGCGCGATGGAGGGGGACGCGGTGAGGTCGGGGGTGTCGGCGGGGAGGCCGAGGTCGATGGCGGTCTGCTTGACCTTGTCGGAGCCGACGTCGACGGCCATCTGTGCGTACACCGAGTTGACGGACTTGTCGGTGGCCTCGCGGACGGTGATGTTGCCGTACGAGCCCTGGTCCTCGTTCTCGGGGGCGTAGGTTCCGCCGTCCCAGCCCACGATGGGCCGCTTGTTGGTGCCGTCGTAGATGGTGTTCGGGGTGATCGTGCGGCCGTCCTGCGTCACGGAGTCGTTCTGGACGGCGGAGGTGAACACGAACGGCTTGAAGGTGGAGCCGACCTGGAAGTCGCCGCGGGTGGCGTTGTTCGTGTACTGCTTCACGTAGTCGATGCCGCCGTACATGGCGACGACCTTGCCGGTCTTGGGGTCGACGGCGGCGCCGCCCGCGCGGACGTAGGTGTCGACCTTGCGGTTCTTCTTGTCGAGCTTGTCCATCAGCTGGTCGTTGACCGCGTCGACGAAGGCGTTCTGCTTGCTCTTCTCGAGGGTGGTGGTGATGCGGTAGCCGCCGGCGGTGAGCTGGTCCTTGTCGAGGATCTTGTTCTCGGTGAGGTAGTCCTTGATCGCGTCGACGATGTAGCCGCGCTGTCCGGACATGCCGGTGGAGACGGTGGCTTCCTTCGGCATCGGGAACTTCATGCCGGCGCGGTCGGAGGCGCTGAGCCAGCCCTTGGTGACCATGCCGTCGAGGACGTAGTTCCAGCGGGCCTGGGCGGCGGCCTTGTTCTCGGGGTGGGCGACGACGTCGTACTCGCTGGGGGCGTTGACCAGGGCGGCGAGGTAGGCGCCCTTGGCGGGGTCCAGCTCGGTGGCGTCGATGCCGTAGTAGGCCTGGGCGGCGGCCTGGATGCCGTAGGCGTTGCGGCCGAAGTAGCTGGTGTTGAGGTAGCCCTCGAGGATCTGGCTCTTGCTCTCGGTGCGGTCCAGCTTGATCGAGATGAAGAACTCCTTCACCTTGCGGGTGACGGTCTGTTCCTGGGCCAGGTAGTAGTTCTTCACGTACTGCTGGGTGATCGTGGAGCCGGACTGCTTGCCCTTGCCGGTGGCGGTGTTCCAGCCGGCGCGGAGCATCGCCTTGGGGTCGATGGCGGACTCGGTGTAGAAGTCGCGGTCCTCGGCGGCCAGGACGGCGTGCTGGGCGTCCTTGGAGACCTTGGAGAGGGGGATGATCTCCCGGTTGACCTCGCCGTCGCGGGCGAGTTGGCTGCCGTCCGCGTAGAGGTAGACGTTGCTCTGCTTGATGGCGAAGGCGTTGGCCGACGGGATCTTGACCAGGGAGTAGCCGAGGAAGAACAGGCCGGCCAGGAGCAGCGCGCCGATGACGAAGGTGCCGAGCACCATGCGCCAGGTGGGGATGATCCGTCGCCAGCCGGTGCGCTTGGGCCGCTTGGGCTTGCCTGCGGTTTCGGCTGCCGCTTCGGGCTCTGTCGGTGCCCAGCCCTCGGTCGGCTGTTGCGGCTGCGGCTCGTCGCTCATGTCGTGCACGGACTCCTGTTTCGCGTCTTACGTTCCCGTACGCCTCGTACGCCTTCTGCGCCCCCGGATGAAGACTCTCGCATCGCGTGTTCCGTTCCCGACAATCGGCACGCGCTTGCCCGGAAATTGCGTGGCGTGGCCCACAGCCCGCGGACTAGGCTCCTGCGCTTCGGTGTCGGTGCGGGCTGGGCGGGCGAGGAGGGTGGTTTGCCGTGGATACGGCGCGGTTGTACCTGGCCGTCGCGGCGGGGGGTTTTCGACGGTACGCGACGTATCGGGTGGCGACGGCCGCGGGGGTGTTCACCAACACCGTCTTCGGGCTGATTCTGGTCTACACGTATCTGGCGCTGTGGGAGGAGCGGCCGCATCTGGGCGGGTACGACCAGGCGCAGGCCGTCACGTATGTGTGGGTGGGGCAGGCGCTGTTGTCGACGCTGGCGATCGGGGGCGGCGGGGTCGAGGACGAGTTGATGGAGCGCATCCGGACGGGTGACATCGCGATCGATCTGTACCGGCCGGCGGATCTTCAACTGTGGTGGCTGGCCGCGGATCTGGGGCGGGCGGTGTTCCAGCTGGTGGGGCGGGGTGTGGTGCCGTTCGCGTTCGGGGTGCTGGTCTTCCCGGCCGCGGTGCCGGGTGACGTGGGGACGTGGTGTGCCTTTTTCTTCGCGGTGCTGCTGGCGATGGTGGTGGGGTACGGCATCCGGTTCCTGGTGGCGCTGAGTGCGTTCTGGCTGCTGGACGGGACGGGTGTGGTGCAGATGGCGTGGCTCGTCGGGTTCTTCTGTTCGGGGATGCTCTTTCCGCTGAACGTCTTCCCGGGGGCGCTCGGTGAGGTGGTGCGGGCTCTGCCGTGGTCGTCGTTGTTGCAGGCGCCCGCGGACGTGCTGCTGGGGGAGGCGGATCCGTGGGGGACGTATCTGTTCCAGGCCGGGTGGGCGGTGGCGTTGCTGGCCCTGGGGCGGCTGGTGCAGGTCATGGCGACGCGGCGGGTGGTGGTTCAGGGTGGCTGAGGGCGGGTGGCGGGTGGAGGCGGCCCCGGTCGGCCGGGTCGCGGAGGGGGTGCGGACGTACCGTCTGATCGCGGGGATGTGGATTCGTTCGACGATGGCCTACCGGGCTTCCTTCGTGATGACCACGGTCGGCAACTTCGCGGCGACCGCGCTCGACTTCGTGGCGATCCTGCTGATGTTCTCGCAGGTGGACGCGCTGGGCGGGTATCCGCTGCCGGAGGTCGCCTTTCTGTACGGCCTGTCGTCGGTGTCCTTCGGGCTGGCCGATCTGGCGATCGGTTCGATGGACCGGCTGGGCCGCCGGGTGCGTGACGGCACGCTGGACACGTTGCTCGTGCGGCCGGCGCCGGTGCTGGCGCAGGCGGCCGCCGACCGGTTCGGGCTGCGGAGGCTGGGCCGGGTGACGCAGGGCGCGCTGGTGCTGGGGTATGCGCTGATGGAGCTCGATCTGCAGTGGACGCCGCTCAAGCTGGTGCTGATGCCGGTGATGGTGCTGGGCGGTGCCGGGATCTTCGGCGCGGTGTTCGTCGGGGGTGCCGCGTTCCAGTTCGTGGCGCAGGACGCCTCCGAGGTGCAGAACGCGTTCACGTACGGCGGCACGACGCTGTTGCAGTATCCGCCGACCATCTTCGCGAAGGACCTGGTGCGGGGGGTGACGTTCGTGCTGCCGCTCGCCTTCGTCAACTGGGTGCCGGCGGCCTATGTGCTGGGGCGGCCGCTGCCGCTCGGGCTGCCCGCGTGGACGGCGTTCGTCTCGCCGCTGGTGGCGGCCGTGTGCTGTGCGCTGGCCGGTGTGGCGTGGCGGACGGGGCTTCGGTCGTATCGGAGTACAGGGAGCTAGAAGTGGACCGTGCGTTCATCGAGCTGGATCGCGTCGAGAAGGTCTTCGACGTGCGGAAGAAGACCGGATTCATGAAGCGGGAGCGGCGTGAGGTGCGGGCGGTCGACTCGATCTCGTTCACCGTGCCGCGCGGGGAGATGGTCGGTTACATCGGTCCGAACGGGGCCGGGAAGTCGACGACGATCAAGATGCTCACCGGCATCCTGACGCCGAGCGGTGGCCGGCTGCGGGTCGCGGGCATCGATCCGTCGCGGGAGCGGTCGCGGCTGGCGCACCGTATCGGGGTGGTGTTCGGGCAGCGTACGACGCTGTGGTGGGACCTGCCGCTGATCGACTCGTACCGGCTGATGCACCGCATGTACCGCATCCCCGACGGGCGGTACCGGGAGAACCTGGACCGGCTCGTCGAACTCCTGGAACTGGGTGAGTTGTTGGATGTTCCGGTGCGGCAGCTGTCGCTCGGCCAGCGGATGCGCGGGGACATCGCGGCGGCGCTGTTGCACGATCCGGAGGTGCTGTACCTGGACGAGCCGACGATCGGTCTCGACGTCGTGTCGAAGGGCAAGGTGCGGGAGTTCCTGCGGGAGTTGAACACGGAGAACGGCACGACGGTGCTGTTGACCACGCACGATCTCCAGGACATCGAGCAGTTGTGTTCGCGGGTGATGGTCATCGACCACGGGCGTCTGATGTACGACGGTCCGCTCACCGGTCTGCACGAGGTGGGGGAGAGCGAGCGGGTCCTGGTGGTCGACCTGGAGCGCGAACTGCCGCCGATCGAGGCGCCGCCGCCCGCGCGGGTGGTGAAGGTGGAGGGGCCCCGGCAGTGGCTGGCGTTCCCGGCGGCGGCGTCGGCGGCGCCGCTGGTGGCGCGGATCGCGGCGGAGTATCCGCTGGTGGACCTGTCCGTGCGGGAGCCGGACATCGAAGCGGTGATCGCGAAGATGTACGCGGAGCGGACGGCGAGCGCGTAGTGGCTGCGACGGCTGTTGCCGTAGTGCCCGTCGCCCGGAACTCGTAGGCTGGCGGGTATGACCGAGGATGCCCCGGAGCTGCGCGCCTCCGACGCCGATCGTGAACGAGTCGCCGAGGTTTTGCGGGAGGCCCTCGCGGAGGGGCGCCTTGACATGGAGGAGTTCGGGGAACGGCTGGACGCGACGTATCAGGCGCGCACGTACGGCGAACTCGCGCCGATCACCCGGGACCTGCCGTCCGGTGCGGGCGTCGTCTCCGCTCCTCGGGTCTCGATGACCAAGGGGCCCGTGCAGAGCGGGGGTTGGGCGGGGCGGATCGTCGGCGAGGGGGAGTCGTCGACGTGGGCCGTGGCGATCATGTCGGGTTTCCAGCGCAAGGGTCGCTGGACGGTGCCGAAGCGGTTCAACTCCTTCGCCTTCTGGGGCGGCGGCGAGATCGACCTGCGGGAGGCGGACTTCGCGGCCGGCGTGGTCGAGATCAACTGCATCGCGATCATGGGCGGGATGCAGGTGATCGTGCCGCCCGGTGTCGAGGTCGTCGTGCGGGGCATCGGCATCATGGGCGGCTTCGACCAGCGTGAGGAGGGCGTGCCGGGTGATCCGGGCGCCCCGCGGGTGATCGTGACGGGCTTCGCCTTCTGGGGCGGGGTCGGTGTGGAGCGCAAGCTCACGCGGTCCGAGCGGCAGCGGCTGAAGGAGGAGCGCCGCCAGGAGAAGCTGGACCGCAAGGCGTCGCTTCGGGAGCTGGGTGAGTCCGTCCGGGACGACGTCCGCGACGCCCACCGCAGGATGCTCGAAGGCCGCCACGACCTTCTGCGGGACCGCAGTCGTGAGCGTCGCGAGGAGCGCCGTGAGGAGCGCCGGGAGGAGCGGGACCGGCGGCGCCGGGAGTACTGATCCCTCCTGGGCGGGTGGATGCCCCTCAGGGGTGCGGGGAACCGCGCGACCAGCCCCCACGCACCCGGACCTCGCGTCAGAGCTTCGCCGGTGCCGTCCCCTTCAGGTCGTCCAGGTCGAAGGCCGCCGCCATGCGCGCGTACCCCTTGTCGCTGGGGTGGAGGTGGTCGCCCGAGTCGTAGTCGGAGCGGAACCTGCGCGGGTCGTAGGGGTCGCGGACCGCCTTGTCGAAGTCGACGACGGCGTCGTAGACCTTGCCCGCGCGGATGTCGGCGTTGATCTGCTGCCGTACCGACTCGCGGGCGCCGGTGTAGCCGCGGTGGCCGCCGAAGGGCATCAGGGTGGCGCCGACGACCTTGATGCCGCGGGCGTGGGCCTGGCGGACCGTGGCGCGCAGGCCTTCGAGGATCGCGTCGGGGTCGGCGAGCCGGGGGTTGCGCAGGATGTCGTTGATGCCGAGGTCGACGACGACGACCTTGACGTTCGTGCGGCCGAGGACGTCGCGGGCGAAGCGGTCGACGCCGGCCTGGTTCTCGGCGGGCCGGCCGAGGCCGTCGGCGAGGATCTGGTTTCCGCCGATTCCCTGGTTGACGACGCTGTAGCGGGGCACGTCCCGGCCCGCGTCGAGTGCGGCGCGCAGCCGCTGGAACAGGAGGTCGGTCCAGCGGTGGTTGGCGTTCGCGGTGGAGCCGACGCCGTCGGTGAGCGAGTCGCCGAAGGCGACGACGGTGCCCTCGGCCTCGTCGCTGAGCACGTCCAGCGCGGTCAGGTAGCGCCAGTACTCGGTCTGCTCGGTGTACGCGGTCGCCGTCGGGTCCTCGGTGCGGTCGCCGGCGGCGGCGTACGAGGTCTGACGGGCGCGCGGGTGGTAGGTGACCGGGCCGGACGGGGTGGGGGAGTAGGTGGTGACCAGGACGTCGCTGTCGGCCGGGATGCGCAGGACGACGGCGTCGCTGAGCACCTGCTGTCCGGCGGGGACGACGACGGCGGTGTCGCCGCCGAAGGTCAGGCGCCGCATGGTCTGTGCGGCCGCCTCGGCGGTGCCGGTGCCGGCCGCGAGGGCGAGCGAGGCGTGGGTGATGGTCAGCGGCGACTGGCCGTAGAGATTGGACAGTGTGACGCGGGCACTCGTACCACCGGCGCTCGCGTGGACGACGTTGCGGACCGAGCGGCCGGCCAGGCCGTCGGTCTCGGTGCCGGGTTCGCCGCCGACCGGGGAGGCTGACCAGGAGCCGACCCAGACGCCGGTGGAGACCGGGGCTGCGGAGTTGTGGGGGGCGGGCCCGCCGGCCAGCGTGGTGCGTTCGTTCGTACCGTCGTCGGTTGCCACTCCGACGTAGATGGCGGCGGACAGGGCCACGATCACTGAGAGGATCGCGGCGAGCAGGGCGTAACCATGACGCCGGGTCATGCTGTGTTGTTCTCCTCGGGCGATGGGAGCCCAAGGCTCCGATCTGATGAGCCCATGATGAGCCATGGGCCGGGGAAAACTGACAGGACCCCGCCGCGTTCCCCCGACCGGACAGACGCTGGGAACTCTTGTTCCGTTCCAGGAGTCGGTCAGGAAGGGACAATGTGTGAGGGATCACCGAACGGGTGGAGCGGATGGAACGTACGGAAACGGGATCAACCGGGGCCGAAGGGCAGCATGCCCGGCCCGGCGCCTTCACGAACCGCGCCATGAACACGTTCAGCGAGGCGGACGAGGAGAAGCAGCGCGGCGTCCGCCGGATGAAGCTCACCGCCACCGGCATGCTGCTGTTCGTGGCGCTCGTCTACGTCCTCGCCAAGTGGGCCTCCCATCAGGGCGCCGGCGCCTGGGCGGGCTATGTCGCCGCGGCCGCCGAGGCCGGCATGGTCGGTGCGATGGCCGACTGGTTCGCGGTCACCGCCCTGTTCCGGCACCCGCTGGGCCTGCCCATCCCGCACACCGCGATCATCCCCACCAAGAAGGACCAGTTGGGGGTGTCGCTGG
The DNA here is from genome assembly GCF_055578365.1 of Streptomyces sp. NPDC033131. Classification (NCBI taxonomy): domain Bacteria; kingdom Bacillati; phylum Actinomycetota; class Actinomycetes; order Kitasatosporales; family Streptomycetaceae; genus Streptomyces; species Streptomyces sp. NPDC033131. The sequence continues at coordinate 317,245 of NZ_JBVIPA010000003.1, read as the reverse complement.
GCGAGTTCGTCGGGGAGAACTTCCTCTCCGAGGACGTCGTACGGCAGCGGCTGCGGGCCGTCGGCATCGGCAGCCGGCTCGGCACCTGGCTCGCGGACCCCGAGCACGCCGACCGGGTGACGGCCGAGCTGTCGGCCGCGCTCCGGGGCGCCCTGACCGTGCTGCGCGACTCCGACGTCCAGGCGGTGGTCGGCGAGGCCATCACGCGCAGGGCCGACGCGCAGGAGATCGCGCCCGGCATAGGCAAGATGCTGGAGAAGGTCGTCGCGGACGGCGGCCACCGCCGTGCCGTCGACCTGATCGTGTCCCGCGCGCACGACTGGCTGGTGCTGCACAGCGACTCCGTGATGGACGCCGTACAGGGCGGGGCGCCCGGCTGGACCCCGAGGTTCGTCGACAAGAGGGTCGGCGAACGCGTCTACAAGGAACTGCTGCGCTTCTGCGCCGAGATGCGGGACATGCCCTCCCACCCGGCCCGCGGCGCCCTCGACCGCTTCCTCTCCGACTTCGCCTCCGACCTCCAGTCCGACACCGACACGCGCACGCGTGTCGAGCGGCTCAAGGGCGACGTGCTGGGCCGCGGCGAGGTCCAGGACCTGATCGCCTCCGCCTGGACCGCCGTACGATCCATGATCGTCTCGGCGGCCGAGGACGAGCGCAGCGAGCTGCGGCTGCGGGTGCGCGCCTCCCTGCTGTCCCTGGGCGCCCGGATGGCCGCCGACCCGAAGGTGCAGACCAAGGTCGACCGCTGGCTGGAGGGCGCGGCGGTGTACGTCGTGACCACCTACCGCAAGGAGATCACCTCCCTGATCACCGACACGGTGGCGGGCTGGGACGCCGAGCACACGACGAAGAAGATCGAGGCGAACATCGGCCGTGACCTCCAGTTCATCCGGATCAACGGCACGGTGGTCGGTTCGCTGGTGGGCTTGTTGATCTACACGGTGTCGCGGGCACTGGGGGCGTAACCCCACTGGCCGAGGGCACTCGATCCGGGTTCTCGCTCAGCTGAGGAGGGGGCCCATGACCACCGCGCAGGCCGAGACAGGCCGAACCGTGACGACCGACATTCCCGCCCGCCTCGACCGCCTTCCGTGGTCGCGGTGGCACTGGACGATCGTCATCGGTCTCGGCACCGTGTGGATCCTCGACGGCCTCGAAGTCACCGTCGTCGGCAACATCGCGGGCCGCCTGTCCGAGCCCGGCAGCGGACTGCCGATCACCTCCGGCCAGGTCACCGGCATCGCCGCCGCGCTCTACGTGGCCGGCGCCTGCTTAGGCGCCCTGTTCTGGGGCCGTCTGACCGATGTCTGGGGCCGCAAAAAACTGTTCATGATCACCTTGGCGGTGTACCTCGCGGCGACCGCGCTCACCGCCATCGCCTTCGACACCTGGTGGTTCTTCGCCTTCCGCTTCCTGACCGGCTTCGGCATCGGCGGCGAGTACGCGGCCATCAACTCCGCGATCGACGAACTGATCCCCAAGGAGTACCGGGGCCGCGTCGACCTGATGATCAACGGCAGCTTCTGGCTGGGCGCGGTCGGCGGCTCGCTGCTGTCGATCGTCGCGCTGGACACCGACATCTTCCCGGCGAACGTCGGCTGGCGGCTGACCTTCGCCCTCGGCGCCGTCCTCGCCCTGGTGATCCTCCTCGTACGACGCCACGTCCCCGAGAGCCCACGCTGGCTGCTGATCCACGGCAGGGACGAGGAGGCGGAACGGATCGTCTCCTCCATCGAACAGCGCGTCGAGGCCGAGCGCGACGAACCGCTGCCGCCGGCAGAGGGCGAACTCACCATCCACCAGCGCCGCAGCGTCACCTTCCTGGAGATCGGCCGCACGGTCTTCTCCGACTACCGCAGGCGGGCGATCCTCGGCTTCTCCCTCTTCATCGGCCAGGCCTTCCTCTACAACGCGATCACCTTCGGCTTCGGCGCGATCCTGACGACGTTCTACGACGTCCCGACCGGCGACACCGGCTACTACTTCGCCGTCATCGCCGTCGGCAACTTCTTCGGCCCGCTGCTGCTCGGCAAGCTGTTCGACACGGTCGGCCGCAAGGTGATGATCTCTTCGACGTACCTGCTCTCGGGCCTGCTGCTCTTCGGCACGGCCTGGCTCTTCGACCGCGGCTCCCTGAGCGCGTCCACGCTGACCGCCTGCTGGTGCGCGGTGCTGTTCTTCGCCTCCGCGGGCGCGTCGAGCGCGTACCTGACGGTCTCCGAGGTCTTCCCCATGGAGACCCGGGCCATGTCCATCGCCTTCTTCTACGCCATCGGCACCGCCGCCGGCGGCATCAGCGGCCCCATCCTCTTCGCCGACCTCACCGGCACGGGCAAGGTCGGCGACACGGTCCTCGCCTTCCAGATCGGCGCGGCCCTGATGTGCGCGGCCGGCCTGGTCGCCGCGTTCCTCGCCGTACGCGCGGAACGCCGCTCCCTGGAGGACATCGCGACGCCACTGACGGCGGCGGCCGACGCTCGGTGATTCCGCCCCCGCCGCCCCTTCCCGTTCCCGTCCTTCTGGGGCTCCGCCCCAGACCCCGCTCCTCAAACGCCGGAGGGGCTGATTTCAGCCCGTCCGGCGTTTGAGGACGAGCGCGAAGCGCGACATGGGGGTCTGGGGGCGCAGCCCCCAGGGACGGGAGGGGAAGGGGCGGCGGGGGCGAAATGCCCTCGGGCGGTACGGGTGGACGCTACTGGGCGCCGTCGTGCCGGACCCGGTCCCGCCGCCGCAGGAAGAGCAGCCCGCCGGCGACGGCGGTGACGCCCGCGGCGGCGGTCCAGCCGACGACGTCGCCGGAACCGGTGGCGGCGAGACCCCCGGCGACCGAGGCGGACGGGGACGCGTCGGCCGTCGCCTCGGCCGGCGGGCGGCCGGCGGCGGACGCACCGCCCGCCGGGCTCGGGCTCGGACTCGGAATCGGGCCAGGGGAGGCCGACGTGTCCGCCGCCCGGTCCCGCGTGAACGCCAGCGTGCCGAAGCCGAGTTGGTCGTAACCGCCGCTGTTGGGGCCGTAGTCCCCGCCACCACCCTCGGGCGAGGCCTTCGCGGCGATCCGGGTGAGGTAGCTGGCGGACAGGCCACGCCGCTTGGTGTAGTGGCCGGCGATCATCGCCCAGATCGGGCGCTGCATCGCCGGGTCCACGGCGGCGGCGTCGGACGCGGTCTCCTGCCCGGACCAGCCGTTGATCGCACCCTTCGCGCGGGTGTTGGCGGTGTACGGCACGTTGCCGCCCATGCTCCACTTGGCCACGTACTGGGCGCCCTTGAGGAAACGGCTGTCGTCGTAGCCGTACAGGTCGATGCCCTGGTTCCAGGCCATCTCGCACACGGTGCCCATCAGACCGACGCCGAGCAGCGCGTGCCCCTGGTCGCGGCCGGCCTCGACCCACTCGGCGAGTCCGTCGTCGTGCACGACGGGGATGGCGTGCCGGACGGCGCCCAGGCCGTCGCCGTCCTTGAAGTAGTCGACCGCGCGGGCGACCTGGGCCTTGTCGTCGCAGAAGATGCCGGTGGCCAGGACACAGGCCATGGCGGCCAGGTCCCAGTTGGTCCAGTAGTTGGTGACGACGGCGCCGTTGTGATCGGCGAGGAAGCTGTCGCTCAGCGGCGCGAAGACGTCGCTGAGCATCTGCTGGAACCGGCCGAGCTCGAAGTCACCGTGGTCACGGACGAGTTCGGCGGCGTTCGCGAGCTGATAGCCGTAGAGCCCGGCGGCCAGGAACAGGTCGGCGCTGCCGTCGATGCTGGTCAGCTTGGCCGACCAGGCGTTGAGGATCGCCACGGCGGTGTCGAGGTGCGCGCTGTCGCCGCTGACGTGACCGCGCAGGGCGTTCTGGTAGGCGGCGTGGACGTCGTTGTAGAGGATCGTGTAGTTCTGCGGCGAGCCCGCACCCCGGTACACGGTGGCCTGGGGATTGGCCGTCCAGCCCTTCGCCGCATGGCGGTTGGCGGTCAGCCTGGCGAAACCGGCCGTATAGGGGGCGGCGCCCGCCTTCACCTTGGCGGCCATGCGGCCCAGGTCGGCCCGGGTGTGCAGGAGGCCGGGATGCGCGTGGGCGGCGGTGCCCGCCGCGGCCGGTGTGCCCGTGCCGAGGGCGGTACCGATACCGACGGCTCCGGCGGTGACGCCTGCGGCCTTGAGCATGCTCCGGCGGCTGATCTCTCGTGTCACGTGTTTCGTTCCTCGGGGTCGAATCGCGTGCCTGGGGGGACGGTGAGGAGACGAACGGGAAGGGCAGCCGATAACGAAAACCGCACGAGCGCGAGGAGAGACGCCGATGACAGTCCGCAGAGTCGTCCCCGACATCCACGTCCGGTCCGAGGAATCGATGCGAACGAACCGGGACTTCTACGGCCTGCTCGGCCTCGAGGCCTGGGTGAGCCGGCGGCCGTCAGCCTCCCCGCCGGGCTTCGGCAAGGCCGAGGCCCGGCAGGGAGGGACATGACGGAGGGACATGACGGAGGGACGTGACAATCCCGAAGTCCCACCGATACTTCCCGGCGTCCCGGCACGTCCCGGCACTTCCCGACACTCCCAGCGCGCCTGGCCGGACGCGATCGAGGGCTCCGACTACGGTGAGATCGGGTACGAAATAACCTGGTCCGCCCATGTCTGGGGGAGTTAATGCTCAAGGTCAGCATCGTGGTGCCGGTCTACAACGCGGGCGAGTACATCGACCGCTGCGCCCCCTCGCTGCTCCACCAGAGCATCGGCCGGGACGCGTACGAGATCGTCTACGTCGACGACGGCTCGACAGACGACTCCGCGCACCGCCTCGACCAGCTGGCCGCCCGGCATCCCCACGTACGCGTGGTCCACCAGGAGAACTCCGGCTGGCCGGGCAAACCCCGCAACGTGGGTGTCCGGACGGCCCGGGGCGAGTACGTCCAGTTCGTCGACCAGGACGACGACCTGACCCCCGAGGCCCTGGAACGCCTGTACGACCTGGGCAGCCGCAACGCCTCCGACATCGTCCTGGGCAAGGTCGTGGGCACCATGCAGGGCCCCAGCAGCGTCTTCCGGCGCACCGTCGAACACTGCACGGTCGAGGACGCGTCTCTCATGGACAGCCTGACGCCCCACAAGATGTTCCGCCGGGCCTTCCTCCTCGACGAGGGGATCACCTTCCCCGAGGGGCCGGTACGCCTGGAGGACCAGCTCTTCATGGCCCGCGCGTACGTGCGCGCGAAGCGGGTCTCCATCCTCGGCGACCACCCCTGCTACGTGTGGAACCGCCGCGAGGACGGAGGCAACACCAGCGGACGCGCCACCACCCCCGAGACCTACTACGGCCACCTGCGCACCGTCGTGGAGGCCATCAAGGAGGGCACCGAACCGGGCCCCCTCCAGGACCACCTGCTGCGCCGCTCCTACCGCGTCGAACTCCTCCGCCCGGTCGTCGAACCCCGCGTCCTCCAGCGCACGGGCAGCAGCCTCGAACGGTACTTCGACGTCGTACGCCGCATGGCCCTCGACTGCTACCCACCGGGCGTACGGGACGGACTCCCCGCGATCACCAGGCTCAGAGGCCGCCTCCTGGAGGACGGCAACCTGGACTCCCTGATCGAACTCGCGCACCGCACCCAGAAGATCAAGCCCGAGCTCACGGTCGACCACATCCGCAAGCGGAACGACAAACTCGTCATCAGGACGACGATCGGCATGCTCCGCCCCGACGGCGAACCCCTCACCCTCGTCGAACGCTACGGCCGTCTCCTCCTGGACCCCGAACTGCTGGCGGACATCAAGGGCGCCGAGGACTGGGAGGTCCCGCACCCCCTCCGTGAAGCCCGCGGCGAGTTCCTCGTCCACGACGCCACCCGGAACCTGTGGTGGTACCCGGAGACCGGCCTCGCCCCGCGCACCCAGCCGCTCGGCAACGGCCGCCACCGCGTGATCATCACCGGCGAGACCACCATCGACCCCCTGACCCTGGCCGGCGGCACCGAGATGCCTGCCGGCACGCACCTGGTGTGGGCGTACGCGCAACTCCTCGGCGTCGGCCGCCGGATCCGCCTCACCGGCACCCCCACCTGCCCCGGCGCGTTCACGACCGGCACCCCGTCCCGCCTGGTCCACCCCGCCTGGGGCGGCCCCGACGGCCAGCTCCGCCTCTCCGTGGGCCAGCCGGGCCACCTCTCCGTCCCCCACCGCGTACTCCTGCACGCCACGGCGACCCCGACCGTCCGCCGCGCCGCCCGCACCGTCCTGCGGCGCCTCCCGAAGGACGTACGCGGACAGGTCCGTACGCTCGCGCGCAAGGCGGATCCCTGGACCCCGGGGCGGAGCGACTGAGGGACCGGCGGACCAAGGACCAAGCAGTGAGTGACTGAGTGACTGAGTGACTGAGTGACTGAGTGACTGAGGGCTGGGCGTCGGACCTGCCGACGCCCAGCCCGTCGGTCACCGACTAGCAGTCGACGCAGGGATCCGTTCCCCAGCCCAGACCGCTGATCCTGGCGTCCCTCAGCGCGCCGGCGTATGCCTGCACCTCGTCGACGTCACCGTGCAGGTACTCGCCCCAGCCGTCGCCGGCCTGCGCCCGGCCGATCTGGAGTGCCCCGGAGCTGCGCCAGCCGTTCGGCAGGGTTCCGGTCGCCTGGGCGTTGGTCTCACCATCCAGGAAGAGCTTGACCGTGTCGGTGGCGTCGTCATAGACCACGGCAAGGCGGTGGCCCTGGCCCTCGCCGCCGTCCGCCATCTCGATCTGCGACACCACCGTCTCGGCGGCGCCGACCTCGTCCTTCTCCGGCATGACCAGCTGCCAGGCGTGCTCGGACGGTTCGTAGCGCACCTTGAAGGCGTCGGTGTGCTCGCCCGCCTGGGACAGCACGGTCATCGGGTGGGCCGGTTCGGAGTCCGCCAGCCGTACCACCACGCCCAGGGTGAAGCTGTCCCCGGTGTCCACCACCGGGCCCTCGGCGACGGCGTGCCCGCTCTCGCCGTCCAGCCGCAGATGCCCGTCGCCGACCAGGGCGGGCGGCACGTAGGTGCAGTCGGGGTCGAGATCCGGGATGCAGGAGTTGTCGGAGCCCCGGTAGATCGTCGCTCCGGTGCCGAGCCTGAGCGGCGCTCCGCCCTTCTGCTCCGGGCTCGCGCCGTCCGTCGCGGTCTCCAGCGACCAGTGTCCGAGCAGCTTCGGTGTGCGGCGGCTCAGTTCGGCCAGCTCGTCCGGCACCACGACCCTGTCGTACGCCCGTACGTCACCGATGTCGCCGTGCCACCGCGCGTGGTAGCCGGACCCGCTGCGGGCCCGGCCGATCTGGAACGCCTCGTTCGGCCCCGCGGGTGTGGCCTCGACGGCGGTGCCGACCGAGCGGCCGTTGACGTACAACTGCGCCTTGCCGGTCTCCTCGTCGTAGAGCCCCAGCAGGTGGGCCCACTCACCGGTCTCGGGAACACCGCCCGACACCCGTGCGCCCCCGATGCCGAACGTCCAGGCGGGTCCGGAGTCCGGGCTGCTCAGTCCGAGGCGGAAGGCGGCCGTGTCGCCCGCGTCCTGGCCGGCGACGGTCATCGTCCGGTCGGTCTGCGCGGGCCGCACCCAGGCGCTGACGGCGAAGGTCCTGCCGGTGTCGACGGCCGGGGCGTCCGGCGTGAGGAAGCCGTGACGGCTGCCGTCGAGGGCGACGGTGGCGGTGGCGCCGGTGCCCCGGGGTGCCGGACCGCCGAAGGTCACGCCGCGGCCGGCGCGGGCGGCGGTGCCCGGCTCGGCGGCGGCGCTGGTGGCTCCCGCCGCGTCGTCGAGCTTCCAGTGGGCGACGGGTGCGCGCCCGCTCGGGACCCGGAAGAAGTACGTGGTGGTTCCGCTGCTGCGCCCCGAGCGGTCGATGGCGCGCACGCTCAGGTAGTCCGGGCGGGCCTGGAGCGGCAGGAACCGGATGGTGGCGGGCCCGCCCATCTCGTCCGGCCGGACGGTCCCGTACGGGCCGCCGATGAAGTTGTAGCGGTACTCGACGACGTCTGATGACGGGGAGTCCACGGTGAAGCCGCCGTAGACGCCGACGCCGCCCCCGATCTGTTCCTCCGGGAAGTCGGGCGAGGTGACGACCGCCTTCTCCGGGCTGGCGTCGTCGTACACGAACTCGCAGACGGACCCGTCGCCCTGCGAACTCCAGGCGGAGGTCGCCTTGCCGTCGTCGGCGCGGACGTGCCAGGAGATCACCGTGTCCGCCGGGATGTCCTCCGGCATCCGCCACGGCAGCCGCGATCCCGACAACGTCTCGTAGGACGTGTACGTACGGCGCTGCTCGACTCCGGCCGCGTCGGTCCACCACGCCTCGAACTCGGCCCTGACCAGGTTGGCCTCGGCGGGCTGGTTGTCCTCCTCCGGGTCGTACAGGACCGCGCCGAGCGTCGGCGGCGCCCCGACGTACGCCCGCTCGTCACCGGTCGCGCACGCCTTGGTCTCCGTCTCCAAGTCCTGCACGAGCGGCTGCTTCGGCGGCAGGTTCTCCGCCGCGTACGCCGTGCCGGACATGCCGGTCCCCGCCACCACGACCGCCGCGGCGCAGCACATCGTCGCGAGCTGCGCTCCAGCGGTTCTTCGTCTTCCAGCCAAGTGTCGTCTTCCAGTCAACTGTCCCACCCCTGTTCACCGTTGAGGCTCGTGGGCCGCACGAGCCGCATGAAGCTAACAGAGGTCACTGACACAGTTGAAGCGCTTTCTGCTGCGTACCGAAGCCGCGGGGGCGGGCGAGGAGGCGAAGCCGAAGCCTCACCGCTGCTCTCGGCACCGGCCTCTGAACGTCAGGCCCGATACACCAGCAGGTTCTCCTCCGCTGCCGGACGGTCGAGCGCCTCTTGTTGCTGCGGTAGCGATGCCCAAGATCCGGATGAGTCGGGCTACGTTCTGGGCGGCGCTTGAGCCCCGGTGCCGGGGTGGACCGCAGGGCGGCGTCGGGTCGAACTCCTATGTTCGGGCCGTGAGTACTGGCGGCGCTGGGCCCAGGAGGGCGACAAGGTCTGCACGGGCGGCATGATGACCGGCGAGAAGTGCGGCTGGAAGGTGACCGACACCCAGGTGAGCTTCACCTACTCCGGCGGTACGAGGGCCAAGAACATGGTCGTCGCCAAGAAGACGTCCGGATCCTGCACGGTCAACGGCGACTCCGGCGGTCCGGTGTACACCGTCGACAGCAGCGGACGCGCCTTCGCGAAGGGCATCATCTCCGGCGGCGGTGGCGGCCGTGGCGGCGGAGACGACAACAGCGGCGGGCTGTTCGACCCGTGCTGGCTATTCTTCACCGACATCGGGTTGGCCAACAGCGCCTTCCCCGGCACGGTAGCGAGGTACTGACATGCGCCGCGTACTTCTCACACCGTTGTTGGCGGTAGCCCTGACCGGATGCTCGCTCCTCGGCCAGAGCACACTGTGCACCGAAGCCGACGCGGACTCGCAGGTCTCCGCCGTTTGGAAGCCCGCCGACTTCGGCGGCGGCCCGAACGAGGCGAAGGTCCGGCTGTGCGTGGACGACACCTGCGAGGAGCGGACATCGGGCAGCCCGGACGACCCGTTCGCCTCGCTGTCGGTCCGACTCCCCGACGACATCGGTGCGTCCACCGTGCCGGTACGGCTCACCGTGACGTCCGTGAAGAGCGGTGACACGGTCGTCGAGGACAGCACCCGGGCCAAACTGACGGAGCAGCACCCCAACGGCACGTCCTGCCCGCCCACCACCTGGACGGCGACGTTCCGCGCCCACCCCGACAAGGGCCTCACCTCACCCGAGGGCATGAAGCTCCAGGGCTGAGCCCTCTACGCCCTCTACGCCCTCTACGCCCTCTACGCAAGCGCCCGTTCCCCCGGCACCACCGGGCGGGACGGGCGCTTCGCGCTTTCTCCCGCCGCCCACCGCTACCGGCTCGCCACCCGGCCACGCCCGACGTGCCTCGCGGCGCCGGTTCTCGGTGAACCTTCGGATCAGCTTCGACGGCTACGGGGCCGGTCCCTGGTGTCGTACTCCCGCCGGGCCTCCTCGGCCGTGTCCAGGTTGACCGACCAGGCGGAGAGTGCGGCGAACATCGGTCCCAGGCTCCGTCCCAGTTCGCTGATCTCGCACTCCACCCGCGGCGGAACCTCGGGGTGGTACGTGCGCACGACGAGCCCGTAGTTCCAACTGCCGTAACCGCTCGGTGGACCGGGCACCGCGCACCGGGCACCGGTCGTCGTGCAGGCGCCGTCTAGGGTGCGGAGATGACGACCTCGCAGACCTACCTCTCCGAACTGTTCTCACTGGACGGCCGGGTCGCCGTGGTGACAGGCGGCAGCTCCGGCATCGGCCACGCCATCGCCGGCGCCCTCGCACGGTCCGGGGCGAGCGTGGTGATCGTGGCGCGCAGGGAGCCGGAACTGGCCGCCACGGTCGACGAGCTGACCGCGGCCGGCTGCCGGGCGGCCTGGGTGAGCGCCGACCTGAGCACTCGCGACGGGGTGCGCACGGCGGCGGACCAGGCAGCCGAGGTGTTCGGCGAGCCCGACATCCTCGTCAACAGCGCCGGGATCAACCTGCGGCCCCCGATGGACGAACTGGCCGACGAGGTCTGGGACACCACGATGGCCGTGAACCTGGAGGCACCCTTCCTGCTGGGCCGACGCTTCGGACCCGGCATGGCCGAACGGGGCTTCGGACGGATCATCCACATCACCTCCCAGCAGGCCCACCGTGCCTTCGTCCACAGCGGCGCCTACGGAGTCTCCAAGGGCGCACTGGAATCCCTGGCCCGCTCCCAGGCCGAGGCCTGGTCCCCCTACGGCGTCACCGCCAACACACTGGTCCCGGGCTTCGTCATGACCCCCCTCAACACCCGCCTCTCCTCCGACCCGGAGAAGGTGGCGGCGCTGGCCGCCCGCACGATGATCGGCCGCAACGGCCTGGCCGAGGACTTCGCAGGGGCGGCGGTGTTCCTGGCGGGGCGGGGGTCGGGGTATGTCACGGGGCAGTCGATCTTTGTGGATGGCGGGTTTTCCGTGCACTGAGCGGGACTTCGCCGGAGATGCCTGGAGTTGGACCCGGTCGGGCCGGGCTGTGATCACCAACAGTCCGGCCGCGTCGGTGGGCGGGTTCGCCTAGGCCGGCCTGAGCCGAGGTAGGAGGCAGCGCTGCTGAAGGCGTGGAACGCGCCGGTGCGCTGGGGCCGCGAAATTCTTCAGCTCCTGCCGGAGCGTCTCCAGTGCTTGCTCGGCTCCGAGAGCCTTCGCCCGATCGGCCACCCGAGCTGTTACGGCCGCGCCGCGATCACGCCGCTCACCGGCCCTGTTCCTCCTGCTTCGACCGAGCCGTGAGGTCAATGCCCTCCTGCACGGCAGTGTCAAAGTCGGGATCCTGGTAGAGGCGGATCCTGCCCCGGTAGTCGACGATCATCGTGGCAACAGCGTTGAGATCCGTGTCGGACGATGCCTCCAACGCACGCTGAAGATCTGCTTCAAAGGACTCCCGGTCACCCGGAAAGCCATGCCCGGACCGAAGAGCAGCTCGAATGTCACCGATGGTCTTCAACGGCAGCGTCGCAGGCCCGGGCGTCTCCACGTACTGTGCGCTCACGATCGTCAGCTCCTTGCTGTCTGCTGTCCCAAGAGGAGTGTCCTACGGCGGAAGGGGCCGCTGAGGAACCTCTCGTCAGTGCGCCAGACGCGAAGGCGCTCGGTGCGCCGTTACTAAGTGAGTACGGTTCCTGGCTCACGCTTGGAGCCCCGGCAGCACCATCCGACCGGTCATCAACACATCGTGGTTGGCGAAGAGCGAGTCGAGTACGAACCTCCGACAGATGTACGCCGTCCAGCTCGCGCCCAACAGATCGGTGTACGCATTGACCGTTCGCGCGCGGCTCGCCTGCGTGAGAATCCACTGGGCCTGGGCATGGCGTTGCTGATGGCCGCCGAGATCGCAGGCAAGGCGCCACAGCTCTTCGCCATCGCCACCCGGGTCGACGACGGTGACGAGTCCGATGTCACCGAGGCAACGCTCGTCACTGGACTGGGTGGTGTAGGCGACGCTGAGACCTTCGAGCGGGAAGACGGTCACGCGGCTGGTCGCGGTGAGCTCGGTGAGGGACAACGGGCGGGGTCCGTTCTGGCACTGAGGTGGGCGGACCGGCCGGGGAGGCCGACCCGCCCATTCCGGGGGACGGGGTCAGCAGCAGGGGCCGTCACCGCAGCAGGCCGGCGGGTTGCAGTCCGCGGCCGTGCCCCACAGCCGCTCGTCGACCTCGAATCCCGCGGACCTGATCTGGTCGACGACGTCGACCATCAGACCGCGCGTGCGCACCTTCGAATTCGGCTGGTGATGCAGGAAGTAGCCGAAGCTCCTCTCGCACCAGTCGGCGTACCAACCGGTGTGCAGGATGAGCGTGTGCCAGCCCGGATCGACTTGCTGGGACGGCGCCATGGCCGCGCCCTCGCCGGACGAGCCCATGACGAAGACCATGGCGAGCGCCTGGTCGACGACTCGGTCGGCGACACAGCGCTCCAGGCCGTACTCCTCGGCGCAGAACGCGGCGAGCATGTCGAACTCGGCGTCGGTCACGAGGGATCGGCCAGTGCGGACGCCGGTGGCAATGGCGGTCGTCATCGGATGCCTCCCTTCGTAGCGCTGCCCTTCCTGGGCGGAGTCGGACCCGGTGGCATGTCGGGTCTGGTCGGGGTTGTGTGCGGCATGGATTCACCTCACCGTGGGGTGGACCTTCGGGCAGCCCTCTCCTCGAGTGCCGAATGCCTGTCGAGTGCTCGGGGGAGGGGGGTTTGCAGACCGCAGCGCGACGTCGTGCAGACAAGCCGCGCGGCGGAAGACGGCTGAGCGGGCGGGTCAGACCAACGTCTGATGGATGAGCTGCCGGTGGCCGGCGTCGACCAGGTCTCGCACCGCCTGTGGCCTGCACAGGTTGCCCTCGTAGCGAGGCGGAACGGCCCAGTACGTTCCGGGCGGCTCCCGGCGATCGATGCGCGGGACGCCGAGATACGTGTCGTCCCGCAGGCACGGCGCGCTGCGGTTGTAGTCCCAGACCAGGCCGGCATGCCACTGGATGAGCGGGTAGTACGTCGGTCCCGCGGCGCGGTTGTCGTGGATGACGGGCCCGCGCAGTCGTTCAGACAGAGCCTCGGTCACCACGCCCGGGTCCTCGGTGTCCAGGGCAGCGCAGACCAGCACCCCCGAGAGCCTTACCGCGGCGAACCGTCGGCCAAGAGGTAAGAGGGCTACCCCCTGGTTCGACCACTCCGCCCGAGCTTGCTCGGGCACCGGGTGTGCCCCCGCGAGCCATTCAGAGATCAGTCTGTCCATGTCCGTTGGCGTCGGCACCGTTGCTCCCTCGATCGTGTGCGTTGTTCACATCCACGAGGAAACCGGAATCGACCTGTCGGCCATCAGGACAGAAGTGGGGCAGTTACCCACAGCCGACCGGACAGTTTTACCGAGGAAGGGATGCCGGTAGGACTACCGTCAGAGGACCACGTACGCGAGGGGGCGGAAGTGGGCGGTTCGCGAAATATCTGTCTCGAGGACCTGTTAGCTGAGTTCGGCTATACCCATGAACAGCTTGCAGGCGAGGTCAACCGGGTGGCCGAGCGGCTGTTCGGTGAGCCTGCCAACTGCACGGATCGGCATGTACGCCGGTGGATCGCGGGCGATGTCCAACGGCCGTGGTCTCGGTACCTTCTCCCGCTCCAGGAAATCTTCGGCCGCAGCCCAGAGGCAATGGGGTTCGTGCAGCGCAAGTCAACCAAGCCCCTCCCTTCGCCGGCACGACCAGCACCGGCGAAGGGGGCGAGCGTGGTGCAGCGTCGTACCTTCATCGCCGGAGCCCTCGTCACCGCCCTCGGCATCGACCAGACTCCGGGGTACGGCCGTCTTGGTGCCAGCGACATTGACAGAATCCGAAGTACGATCACCCGCCTTGACGCCCACTTCAACGGGCTCGGCGGCGGTGCTCTGGTCGATGTCGCGGCCGACTACCTTTTGCGTCTTGAACATGCTCTGGATCACTGCACCTACGGCGAGCGCGTCGAACGTGCGATGCACCGCGCCATGGCGGAGGTCGCAGCGTGTGCGGGCTGGTCGGCCCATGACTGCGGCCAGTACGAGAGGGCCTCCCAACTACGGAGCCGCGCACTGCAGGCCGCACTCCTGGCACGCGATCCGGTGTTGGTGACCAGGGCTTGGTCTGATCTTGCCGCTCAAGCCGAACACGCAGGACGCCCCGCCGAAGCGGCTCGCATCAACCGCGCCGCGCTGTCTGAACGGCACCTGCGGAGTCAGCCGTTGATCTCCTCACTCTTGAACGCCAGACTTGCGGATTGCCTTGCCCAGACAGGCGATCCGCACGGCATGAGCCGCCACCTCGCGGCCGCCGAGCGCACTTACGACCGCGCAGACCCGACCGGTGCCCCCAGCTGGCTCGCATTCCTCACACCTGCTGAGCTTTCCGGCCTTGGCGCCATCGCCCATCAGAGCGCGGGTCAATACGGCCGTGCAGAGGCACACGCAGTTCAGACACTCGATCTTCTCGATGAACGCTTCACCCGGAACCGCGCTTACTACAACGTGCTGCTCGCGGAACTCCAGCTGGCTCAAGGCGACTACGAAAGGGCAGCGACCACGGCCGCTGGCCTCCGTACAGTCGGTATCACCAGCAGTCGCATCACCGCCCGCCTCGAACGGGTCATCGCAGTCAGCCGGCCACTGGGAGGACCTACGTGATGACTACCCACACCGAGCTGGAGTTGCGACACTACGGACACGAGGATGCTGGAGCGATCCGCGAACTCCTATTGGACATCCACGACGAGGTGTACGAAGCAAGCAACGACCCTCTCGCTGGGCGTGATGCCTTCGCGAAGTTCGTCGACCACTGGTCCGCCCACGAGGCGTTCGCGTGCGTCCTCGCATATGACCAGGAGCAGCCGGTCGGCTACGCGTACGGCGCCCCATTGAGCCCGTCCACAACATGGTGGGCCAAGGTCACCCCACCCCTGCCTGAAGACTTCACCGCCGAGACAGGGGCCCGCACCTTCGCCCTGTCCGAGCTAATGGTCCGTACACCCTGGCGCGGCACGGGTGCAGCGCGGCGCATCCACGACGATCTTCTCGCCTCCCGTAGGGAGCAGCGGGCCACGCTGCTTGTACACAAGGACCACATCAAGGTGCGTTCGCTGTATGAGACTTGGGGGTACGAAGCAGTGGGGCATGCCGTGCCGTTCGACGGCGCACCATTGCTGTGCGCGATGGTGCTCTCTTTGTGATGTCCCCCGCGACCACAAGCAGCGCACCGCCGTTTAGGGCGACTTGGCAGCTGTCGAGGCGGCACCAGGAAACCCGAAACAAGCCTGCGAGTACGCGGGACGAGCACTCGATCAACTGGCCTTCACCTGGTACGTGACGGGCATGGATCGCGTACGCGAGGTCCGCCGCACGCTGACTCCACAGCGGCACCGCCTCTGCGTCCGCGAACTCGACGATCGGCTCTACGACCATCAGCGCACTGGGCCGTTGAATCTCCGGATCCATCCGGCAGTTCAAGCAGACTGTCGACACGACAGGTCGGCAGCTCCCTGGCTTCCCGACTGTTCCACTGGATAGTTGCCCACGTCCCAGCGACGCACGAGCGCGGTGCGCATGCCGGCCTCGCCGGCCAGACGGAAGTCGTTGTCGCATCGATCGCCGATGTAAAGGTTTCCGTTGATCGCGGAGGGCGCCGCATCGGCGACGAGTTGGATCTTGAAAACAATCAACTTTTGTTGATCGCACGCTCATTCAAATTTCCTTTGATACGATCGCGCTTCGACTTGACCCATCAAGGAGATGCGGTGGCAGAGGCGACCAGCAGTGCCCAGGAATTCGGTATCTGGCTCGATCGACAGCTGCGCAAACAGGGCATGACTCAGACTGCCTTGGCAGACATGATCAGCGTGACTCCAGCTGCTGTCTCTGCATGGGTGACGGGGCGAGCCGAACCCCGTGAGGACAGGAAGAGGGCGATAGCCGCCGCCTTGGGCACGGACGAAGCGACGGTGTACAGCCGCACCGCGGATGCTGTGACGCGACGTCCTGTCCAATGGATGCCGCGACCGGCGCACGCCGACGGAGGTAGAGAGTTCGGCAACGCGGCGGCCTTCGCGTTCGAGGCCGATGTCGCCGTGCTGGCGAGGGAGGCAACGCAGAACAGCCTGGATGAGCAGCATGATTCGCATCAGCCTGTGCGCGTCCGCTACACACTCAACGAACTGTCGGGTGAATATCTCAGGTCCTTTCAGGACGCGCTGCGTTGGCATGAGATCGAGCCGCACCTTCAAGCCGCGGCCACGCAGAAGCACAAGGTCGGTCGAGTCATTGCCGAAGGTCTGCGCGAGATGCGCGAGTCCGACACCTTGTTGCTGCTTCGAGTGGACGACTACAACTGCACAGGGCTGACCGGACCGGACTACGGCGACGACAGCAAATTCGCCGCTGTGCTCAGGGACCAACTCAATAGTCACAAGGGCAGCGGTGTGGCCGGCGGCTCGTACGGGTTGGGGAAGATCACGCTCTGGGCGACGAGCCGTCTCGGGCTTGTACTTGTCAATAGCACTCTGTCTCGCGCGCATGAGGGGCGCCACGAACGGCGTCTTTTTGGGCGCCTCGAACTGCCCTGGCACGAGAGCAACGGGCGCGCCTACGCCGGGCTCGCCAGCCTCGGCGAGGCGGACACGGAACCGGGGCGCGAAGGAGTTGCCCGTTCTTGGTGGGCGGATGAGGAGACAGCGAAGTCCCTCCACCTGGAGCGAGAGAACCAGGATCCCGGTACATCGTTCCTCGTCGTCGGTGCCCATGATGCTGCGGGTGACGCCGAAAGCCTGCAGGAGATGCACGAGAAGTTGGTCAGATCACTGGCCGACAATTTCTGGGCGGCCATGACGTCCGGCCGGGATGGCCATCCCGTACTGGAAGCCTCAGTGACGACCTTGCGCAACGGCCAGGTGGTCATCCCCGCGGAGAAGGTGGACCCTTCACGACACCAGCCTGCTCGGACGCGTGCGCTGAAGGCCTTTCTTGACGGCGAAACCGTCGATCAGCGTACGGATACCACTCAAGTGGCCATGGCTCATGTCTCGTTGTGGGTACCCCCACGCAAGGATGCGGGAGGTCGTCCTGGCTCCGGCACGGAACACAAAGCGGTTCTCCTGGTCACTGCGGCGGACGACGAGGATGTGGAGCCCAACCGCCTTGTGTGCATGAGAGGCAACCGCATGACGGTCATGACTCGCCGAGTCGCGGACCTGCCGCTGAGTACCGATGCCTTCCAAGCGGTTCTCCTCGCAGGGAAGGCGACCGGAGCGAAGGGTGACGACGTCGAACTGGCGGAAATGTTTCTGCGTGCCTCCGAACCTCCGGAACACAACGACTGGACCAAGACCGAAGACCTCGTAACCACGTATGCCCGCGGCGCCCGCGCAAGGATCGACGAGTTCCGCAAGAGCATGACGGCGGCGGTGCGAAATCTTGTGGGCCGTCGTGAGGCACGGAAGGAGGGCGGCCCCGCTGTACTCCGAGAACTGCTGCGCATCGACGCGCATTCGACTGAGGCCCGTCGACCTGAGCGGCACCCTGTGGTTCGCCATGTCGAAGGCGAGGTTGACACACGGGGGGCTTGGAACGTCAGAGTCGAGGTCAAGCTGCCGAGGCGCGAAGACCCGTGGCTACTCGTACCGGTGGCCAAGTTCGATGTCCGGTCCGGCGGCAAACCCTCGGTGGAATGGTCGAAGCTCATCGCCGGCGAAAACTGTCGAGTGGAGGATGGCGTTCTGCACTTCGAACCAGGCGTGGCCATCGCGTCCTTCAGCGGAGTCACTGATGTGGCCAGCCACCCAGTGACCGCGCACCATGCCCGACTGATCGTGGATCTGCAGAAAGGGAAGGGCGTAACGGCATGAACATCGTGTTCCCTTATCCCGCTCTGGCCGGCGAGGTCGCATTTGAGGTTACCGGGGCGAAGCTTGACGGTCGGGCCCTACCTCTCAGCATGATCTCGCGTGAACAGCGGGTCGTCGCCCTGCATGAGGCTGAGCGCTCCCAATGGGACGAGGCACGGCTGGACTTGAGAGCCGTATTGCCTTCGAAGGAGCTGGCATCCGGAGCATGGAGGGATGTGGTGTGCGTCGCAATCCTGACCGAGCCGGCTACCAACACCCGTGCAGTCGCCAAGCTCTCGTCCGTCGACGACAGCAACTGGGCTGGCAGCTTGAGATTCGCGCGGGATGATCACCACTCACGCGCGCTGCTCACGATCAATGTGGTGGCCACCGTCGACGGAGAGTCAGGGAGGCTCATCGGCACTGCCGAGGAGACCTGGTCTGTTGAGCTCAACGCACGTACGCCGACGCGCAAGCAAGAGTTGAACATTCAGGAGGTCAACTTCCGGGACGGTCCGCACGAATGGCTTCGACCGTTCAAAGAGGCGCCGTGGCTGGTGGAAACCACGGGGGACATGCCCACTGTGCACCTCAATACCGGCTTCGAGGGCCTTGCCGAATTCCTCAACGGACGTGGTGGAGCATTGGAGAAGGCCGTGCGCGGGGTGCTGGCCGCGCAGATTGCCACAGAGGCATGGACGGCGATGTTTCATGCGGCGGTGGGTGATGTCGAGTTGGACGACGACGACACACCGCAATGGCCAGCAGGCTGGAAGGACGGGGTGTTGCGCTCCATGCTTCCAGACGTTCTCCCCGAGCTCTCGCCGGCGGATGCCCTTTTGGAGATCCATCTGCGCCGAACCGAGGGAGGCTGGCAGGACCTCCAGCCGCGAATCCAGTACGCGGCAGCGCGACGCGCGAAGGTCAGTAGGAACCTTGGCAACGGGCTGCGAGCGTTGAACCAGAGTGGGGAGTAGGGAGCCAACGATGAGACCTTCACCTGCGGATCTGCCCGAGTACTTTTCCCTGGTGCCGGACATTGCCGCTGCCAAATACTTGACACACAGTGTGCTCTCCGGGAGCGAAGCGCCACCGAAGCTGGCTCTGCTCCGGTTGGCACAGGGCATTGCTCCGTCGGCTGCGCGTTGGAGAGTTGCCCCAACACGACAACTGCTCGACGAGGCGCGCCGTAGATACGAGGACGACCGCGCCGCAGCTGACGGGTGGTTGGCCCCACGCTTGCACGCGACCATGCGGATGACCAGGCGGGAGGCTGCGAACAGCGGCCTGTGGAACTTCCTGGCACTCGTGGTTGCTCCGGATTATGTGCTCTGGCGTCACAAAGGAGTCACCAAGGAGGGAGAACGTGCCACGGCGGACCGTTTCGTCGGCGTGCACTACAAGCAGACGTTCGCCCGCTTGTGGTGGGCTGCTGAGATGTTTCGGGACGGGGACGACTATGGTCCGGCCGTCTCTGCCTGTGGCATACAGGACGTACTGAACACGGTGCTGCGATTCGAAGTCATCGATCACCGTCCTACAGCCCGAGCGATTGTGCGCCTCCTTGAGCGAGGAGTGGTGCGAACCGGCCGCGACGTGAACGGCCTGGGTACGGCGATCAACGCTGCTGGAAGCACGCTAATGTACGACGTCCTTGCTCCGGACGACGGAGGCGACGCAGAGGCTCGACGCTATTGGATTGGCGAAGCCGAGAATGCCGGGCCCATGCCCTTGGACACCTTGCCGGACGGTCCAGACGACGGACGCATCCCGCAAGGCTCGGTGGATTCACTTGTAAAGCGTTTCGAGGAACTCTTCGCCGAGGCTCCGGTGCGTGGAAAGGAGCGGGGTCCGGAGGTGCCGCCACAGAAAAATGGTGTCAGCCTGGACAAGCCCTACTCACCCGTCTAGACGTCGATGGATCGCCTTCGCGAGGGCCTGACCCAGGCCGATCGGAACGGCATTACCGATCTGACGTGCGATCTGCACCTTGCTGCCGAACCACTTGAAGTCGGGAGGGAAGCCCTGGATCAGAGCCGCTTCGTAGTGGGTGATAGGACGGTTTTCCTCGGGATGGAGGTAGCGTCCCTTTTCGGGCTTGTAGAACTCCGTGCGGATCGTGACGGAAGGTCGATCCGCGTGCAGGCGTCCCATGACGTCACCAGAACCAGTTCTGTGATTGTCCCAACTGGTCGTGGAGAGATAAGCTTTGGCGCCGTCAATCTCGGTCCACCGGTCAGTCAGGTCGTGACGATTTCCGCCCGGAGGGATGGCGTCGTACCTGGCCAGCGACAATGGCGTTGGATTTCGGCCGATGTGGAGTTCTTCCGTCTCGTACGGACCAGGAAGAGTGACCCCCAGCGGCTTGTCCGTGCGAATGGGAAGATCCGTTTTGGGAGCATTCTTGGGCGTGCGTGAGAATACCGCCTCGCCAACGGTGAGCCACGGAAGGAGTTGTTCGGGCTCATCGACCCCGTCGAGACTCGTCTGGAGTGACCCGACCTCGCGAGAGTGCGTAGGGTGAGGGTGTTCCAGGGGCTCGCCGACGTCATTTCGCGTTGCGATCACGATGGCCCGGCGGCGCGCTTGAGGCACGCCGTAGTCGGCTGCGTTGAGAATCTTCCAACGTAGCGTGTAGTCGGCCAGCGGTCCGGCGTTCGTCGTGGCCTCTTTGAGGCTTTCGAACTCTTGGGACTTGAGGAAACGGTCCACGTTCTCCAGGACGAAGATCTTGGGATTGATCGCTGCTACCACACGAACGTACTCGGCCCAAAGGCGATTGCGCGGGTCATCGGCTTTGGGCTTGGCGGGGTTATTGCGATGCAATGCGGAGAAGCCTTGGCATGGTGGCCCACCCATGATGACGTCCACTTTGCCCTTGTATGGCTCCGGGTCCCACGTGGCGATGTCGACGTTGGCGACATGAGATTGTCCGAAGTTGGCGGCATACGTAGCGGCTGCTGCCTCGTCGTACTCGACGGCTGCGACGGACTGGAACGGTGAAGATCCTGGACCGTCCGGTTCGTATGCGCGGAACCCGGCGGAGAAGCCGCCGGCGCCTGAGAACAGGTCGACCACCTTGATCGAAGAGACGCCCGGTGCCATACCGGTGGCTGATTCGGAGGAGGCGGTCATGGTGGTGCAGTCTAATAGTGATCACCCAGATGTGCCGCCAGTGTCTCACGATCGCTCCGTGATCGTGCCAACATCGAGAGGCTACGAAGGCATGCGGGGTGACTGCCGCAGAGCTTTGGCGATTTGGCATCCGAGGGCCGCGGCGATCGGGGGCGGTGTCGTTTGACTGATTTGCCGGTAGGCGGACGTCTTCCGACCCAGGATCTTCCAGTCAGGGGTGAAGCCCTGGAGGAGTGCAACTTGGTCCACCGTTAGCTTGGGGAGTCCGAAGCGCGGCTCGATCTCCCGATTCAGCCGGAAGTCGGGTCCTGGGACACTGTCGCCGATGCTGCCGCCGTAGATGCCCCAGCGCTCCCAGATCGCCTTCGCGCGACTCGCACCGAGGTCTGCTCCACCGCGTCCTGTTGCCCCACCCATGATCAGTGGGGCTGGTTCTGACGCGCGGGTGGCCCACTCCGCAGCTTCCGGCCAGCCGCCAGAGGCCATGGATTCGAAGAGGGTCTGCCCGAGAGTCGGGCACGGGTCGGGGCTGGGCTCGGGCCACACGAAGTGGGACAGATCCTGGGGGTGCATCGCAACCATGAAGCCATGGGGGCGATGCTGGGGCACGCCGAAGTCCGTGGCAGCGAGTACCGCTGAGATCACCTCGTAGCCCAGGTCTTCCACCGCATCCCGAACCTTCTGACGCTCGGCGTCAAATTTCGTGGCCTTGAGGAATGTCGGAATGTTCTCCAGTAAAAGAACTCGCGGCCTGACGAAGGAAGCCATGTCCAGCACGGCTTGCAAGGTGTCCCGCTTGTCCCCTGTGGCTAGTTGCTTGCCTGCCACGGTGTAAGGGGTACGTGGCAGACCACAACTCAAAACATCGGCATGGTCCAACGGGGCATGGTCCAGCGGGTCAATGCGTTTGAGATCGTCGTGGATCGTGTACCAGTGAGGCCTGTTGTGGGACAGCGTTTCGCAACTGTCGTGATCGATGTCGACGGTTGCGGTCACGTCGAACCCAGCTTGTTCTAGGCCGAGTGACTGTCCCCCCACGCCTGCACACAGTTCGATTGCGGTGAATCGCTGCTCGGACAAGTGCGGCTCCCCCTCCCCGTCTGCGCGGGCCGACCCACGCAGGTTCCAGAGTAAGGGGAGCGACGACAGCAGTTGTTGCGCTGGGTGAACCAGAGCCAGCGCTGTCCAGTACGGCGAAGAATTCAGGACAGAGAGAGGTTCACTCCCCGTCCTTGGTGATGATCGCTGCGTCTGATGAGTCGATCGTGGTGAAGGTGACGACCCTGCCGTCGTTACTTCGCGCAGAGGCCGGTGCGACGAATGAGAAGGCCATGACGAGCTTGCCTGGATCGATCTGGGCCGAGGCTTCCACCTCTGCCTTGTGTTGCGGTTCCACGATTGGATACAACACGACAACGCCGCGGCTCTCGTGGACGTAGTGTTCGGTGGCCGGATCGCCGCTGGAGGGCAGCGCTCCTGCGATGCGTAGCGCAACGCCGACGTGTTTTGGATCCCTGATCGCACCGAAGATCGGGCCACGGCGACGGGCACGGCTGAACCATGAGAACGGCCGATTCTCAGTGCCCAGCATGATCTTCTTGTTGCCCGAAGCATGCTGCGGGGCAAGGATTACCCAGTCCTCGACCTTGGCCGATGCTGTGATCTCCTTCAAATAGGTGAGATGCGGTGCGAACTGTGTCTCCACTCCCCACTTCAGGGAGCACAGCAGAGGGAGAAGGTCGGCCGAAGAGACCAGCCCTGTCAGCGCGTTGAACCGATGCGTGACGGCGTCGAAGTTGTAGGCGAATTCGGTTGAAGTGGACGACAAGGAATCCAGTACCGGAGTCCACAGTCCAGTGTTGTGACGAAGCGCCGGCGCGGAGGTGGGATAGGCAGTCGGCTCTTCCCACTGCCCGGGTGAGCGCTTCTCCACCAACTGCGCGTTGAACATCTTGTTGGGGCTGGTCGGCTTCAACCACGACAAGTGCTGCGACACCAGTGGCGGGACCTGAGCAGGCGTCACTTGAGGACGTCCGTCGATCACCTCCGCGTACTGCTGAAGTTCATGGCGGAAGGTCTCCTCGTCGCGGCAGATCGCTTCGAATGCCTCATACAGGTCGACGTCCTTGGTGCCCATCGTCTCCTCACGGCCGAGATACAGCCGGACAAGATCCCGGTAGCCCTTGCGGAAGCCGAACCATCGGCCCATCTGCATCAGTGTGGAGGCGTTGTTCGTACGGCGGCGATAGTAAGTGACTGTGAGGCCCTCGACTGTGAACCCGCGAGCGAGCTTCTGCCCGCCGATGAGGATCTTCCAGATCGGACGTTTGTCGAAGTCGGCTTGACCTGTTTCGATGTCCTTGTCGCCGTTGACGACGATGATCGGCTGATCGTCGCCACCGATGCGAATCGCCGCAGCTCCGATGTGGCGCGCCAACTCGTCGTAGGAAGACGGAACTGCCTGGCCCTCGGCTCGGACGTGGGAGACGGGAGCGAGATCGGTTTCAAAGAGTTCGCGCAGACGTTCGTGCCCACTGGCGCTGGTGTAGCCGGAATTCCACCACAATTGCGTGACCCGGCCAAGGAGTTCGCGATGATGGGCGGTGCTGACCGACTCGTGAATCAGCATTGTATGGTGCTGGAAGTACCGATCTCCGAGGCCGTGCTCCTCGCGGTAAAGCTTCATCGCGGCGGTGAGCACGAACATGTCCAGGGCCTTTTGGAGGGCGGTGTCGTCCTCGTCGTCATCGAGGACGATGTCCCGAACATGAGCCTTTTCGTTGGAGTTTGCGAACGTGCGCTCCTCGTTCGGAATCACGGAGTCCAGGTCGTGGAAATCCTGCACACCCATATAGCCGTCCGGGCGAGGCAGTGAGACGATGAAGTCCTTGGGGAAGATGTCTTCGGTATCGCTGGGATCGATGAAGACATTGGCAAAGGGAGTAGCCGTATATCCTACGTACTGGGCGCGAGGGAGAATCTCAAGAAGTTCTGAGATTTTCTGATTGATTGCCGTACGCTCGGCATCCGGTTTACTGAGATTCGACGTGTTTACGGAGGCCTCGTCGGACTCGTCATCGATGATGAGGACTGGAATCTCGGATAGCGGGGTCTTGATCTTGTTGAGGTCTTTGACCAGCTTGGTGAGTACGGTTTTGTTCTTCTTGATAACCATCAAACGTGCAGAGGCCCGGTGTAGATTTCGCGGATCATAGAGGGGGACTGCTGGCTCCCGCTTCTCGAACTCAAGTGCCACGATGCCCTGCAGCAAACTCTTGTAGTCGTTGTCCCTTGTGGTCATGCGGACAATGTCGAAACCACCGAGGGCTGAGGGAAGTCCGTTGTGGGACAGGAACTGTCCCTTGGACCAGGCCGGATCGTCGGCATAGTCGGATTCGTATTCGGCTGCTCCGCGCAGGATGTTCTCCCGTCCGACGAGTTCCATGTCGAGACGCCGCTGTGTCTGCGCGCGGAGTAGGTTGAGAGTGCCGCCGAGAACAATAATCAATCGGTAGCCCGCATCCACGGCCTTGGCGATGACGCCGGTGAAGTTCGCGGTCTTGCCTGACTGGACATAGCCGACCACCAACCCCTTGGACTGGTAGGCCACCGCATCGGTCGGATTGGCGAGTCTTTCGACGACTCGGTCTGAGGCCGAGTCCAGGTCGGCCACCGCTGTCTCCGGCCACCCTTTCTCGACCAGCAGGTGTCTGTATGCCGGCCAGTACCAGCTCCGGCCTTGCTGGGACTGTGGCGTGTACCAGGGGGTGAACTCATCGCTGATGACGACGGCTCCGGCCGCCTTGGGCACAGGAATCAGCGCGTTCAGGAGCTTGCGCGTTTCGTCCTGCAGACCCAGCAGATGGAGCACTGCGGCACGTCGTTCATCGGTGCGTGGATCTGTGTCCGACCACGCGGGTTGTTCGGCATAGTCCCATTGGGTGAGCTGCTTGCGCCAGAGCTCCACCAACTGGTCCGTGGAATGGGAGGAGTAGAGCTTGTCCTGGAAGTCCGCTTCGCTGGCGTGCGCCTCTGCCTGTGGTCCCTCGTCCTCTGCCTGGTACTCGAGAGCTCGCTGCAGGTTCTTCGGTCGGTTTGCCTGCATTCCTGCGAGGGCCGACTTGTGGAGCGTGAGGCGTACGGTTTCTGCATCGGTCATGGAGAGATTCCTAAGGAATTACGGAAGGCGGAATTCGTCCAGGGCTGTGGACGGAGGTGCAGTGGTCGCCGGTAAGCCGGTCACATCGATCGTGTACTGAATGTTCGAGACCCGTTCGCTGACGGACTCGGGAAGAACCGTTGAGTCCAGCCGCGGCACCACCGAGGCGTCGAGTAGGAGAGGCTGGGTCCGAGGTGTCCAGCGCTCATCATCGGGGACGTCGTCCGACCAGCCAGCTGCGGCAAGCTTGTTGTCGAGGCGACGCAAGGATGCCGGAGCATGCTCGGCCACGGAGGCCTGCACGGCGCGTACGCAGTCGGCGAGCGTGCGACCGTGGGTGCCGCCTCGGGTGAGTTGCAGTGAGGCGAACCACAGGGGGCGATCCGATGTGGGGGTGAGCTGGCCAATGCCATGGATCGTGTGGCGGCGTTGCTCAGATGCGGTCGTCTTCACCTCGAAGTCGAATCCCGGCAAACCGAAGTCGTGCTCTTCCCCTTCCGGGCCAGTCCATGACTCGACGGCCATTGCCCAGTCGTACTCCTGGGCAAAGCAGTTGAGGACGGCCAGTTCGCCGATGAGGCCGATACGTTTCTCCGTGCTGAACCCATGAGGTCGGTTCAGGAGTGCGCTCCACGCCCTTATCGTTTCCGCGAAGGCCTGATCCAGGGTGCGCCCATGAGTCACGATCCTGTCGGCGATCGCGGACAGCAGATCGTGAAAGTCTCGCATCAAGGTTATTTCGGTGGTCCGGATTCGTGCCAGGCGCATGCCGCGCTCTGCGATCTGGTCTATTCGGATAGTGGGCATGGAGGATCGCGGCGGGCGGTGTCGGCGGTCCAGTTCGACATGCAGAGCTATTTCCTGTCCACCGTGGCCGACGACATACGAGACCTCGGGGCGGGAAGCCGGATGAGAGAGCGGGAACGTGGTCGCCTGGCCCTTCCCCAAGAAGTATTCGACCTCTGTCCACTGGACATGCTTGCTGTCAGTCACCGTCGACCACCCCGTTCATTTCTGTGCGGGCCGCCGAAACGAGGATCGCTTGCCACAGTTGCAGATTATCCTTCTCTCGGCTCCCGCTGTACTCCTTCTCGAAGACTTGATGAAGCAGGATGTACATGAGGGATTTGAGAAGGGGTGCATCGTTGAGGCCGCCGCGACGGCCGCTCAGGATCGCCGACCTGTAGTGCTGGTTGAGGACGATGGTGCTGTCCTCGCGATCGATCTGGAAGAAGAGGTCGTTGTCGAGCTTCTGCCAACGGATCGAAATCGGCTCCATATGAGGGATCACCGGAAGTTCTTCCATGAGCGTTTCGCGTACGGCCGGAGCGATTCCCTTTCCTGGCGGCGCGACCGCTCTGCGCGCGGTGTTGGACCTCTTGCGGGAGTCTCGATAAACGGTGTCCGCGTCGCTGAGATACTGAAGAAAAGTGTTTCCCGCGGTGTCTGCGGCTTTTTCCAGAGCTGTCGTGAACTCAGGGGAGGTCTCGACTCCGGATTTCTTGACGGTGAGGCGGAACACATCGCCGGATGTTTCAGGCAGATTCACTGAGACGCGGGCGAGGGAGAGGTGTTGCTCGGGTTGTCGGAAATTGTTCCAGCCTCCGGCCTGGACCAGTCGATCGTTTCGGTAGAAATAGAAGCCTTGTCGATCGATGACGGAACCGACAGCCTTGTACTCGTCGACATTGGACTTTGGGGTCCAGATATGGGCGTTGAGTACCACATCACCCACAGATGGGACAGTGGCGGTGAATAGGCGTGGGTATTTGTGATTTCCGCTCACCGGATAAGCGAAAGGGTTCAACGGTTCTACACCGAAGTCCAGATAAACCGTTCCCGTGCTAACATCCTCCACGGCGATCGTGATATTGAAGTCCTCCTTGGCGAGAAAACGATGAAGGTAGAGGCCAAGGTGGAGGCCCAGCTTGTTGATGGTGCGCTGAAGGTAGCGGTCGGTCTGGCCGCCTCCGCCGTGCTTGGGGAAATCCTTCACTCCATCCCAACGCACCACCGTGCCCTGCCACAAGATTGGCCGGTCGGCATACCGGTCGATGAGGTTCTGTGCGTATTGGGGTGCGACGATGTCGCACTGAAATCCGGAAACGGCCCGTTCCATCCGCCAGCGGCGTCCTGCGGCGCGGGTACGTTTGGTTGTGCTGATGAGAGTGACGGCGGAGGCGTGACTGAGGGACGCGGACTTCAGTCCGGTGCCGAACATGCCCAGAGCTCCGTCGCCGTAGTCGCGACGGCCGCCAACGGTCATGGCGATGTCCAGGTCCTCGTCGCTCATCCCTTTGCCATCATCCACGACGAGGAGGCTTACGAGTTGGTCGCCGTCTCGGAGGAAGTGGATCACCACATCCTTGGCGCCGGCGTCGATGGAGTTGTCCACCAGATCGGCGATGGCCACGTCGAAACCGTACCCCTGGCTGCTGAGCGCCTCCATGTACCGTGCGTCAGGGGGAAGATGCTTGCTCCCCGCGACAGGTACGTCGAACTGCCAGTCGGTGGTCATCGCCTCGCCTTATTGGTCACAGTCAACTAATACGATCAATGGTGACGGTAGCTTGGAGGTCGGACAACATACGGGAAGTCGCAAGACTCGGCATGCGCTGAGCATGTCTATGCGTGACGGTGACGAGAAGCTTCCGATGTCTCCCTTGTCTCCGCCACTGTCCGAGCAATGTCCTCTGGGCGCTCGTGCTCCCAGAAACGGAGCACTGTCCAACCTATTTGTTGGAGATGTGCGGTGGTCTCGCGGTCGCGGGCCATGTTCTTGTCGAGCTTGTTGCGCCACCACTCGGCATTCGCCTTGGGCTGGGTCGCGTGCTCAGGGCAGCCGTGCCAGAAGCAGCCGTCCATGAAGATCGCGATCTTGGTCTTGGTGAAGACGATGTCGATCGTCCGGCGAGGCATCCCGGGCACCGGCACGTTCACTCGGTAGCGCAGACCGGCAGAATGTAGGAGTTTTCGGATCGCCACCTCGGGGTTTGTGTTGCGAGAGCTCTGGCGGCTCATGCGGGCGGAAACGGTGGGGGAGGACGGGACTGCATCTGGCACGTGAGTATTGTGCCGGCGTGGGGCTGAGGGAGGGGCGTCCGTCTGCGCGGGAGGAATCATCAAGACCTGTGGCCGCCAATGGCGCCAGGTGCTAGTCCAGTCGTAGAGCGGTGCCAAGGGCACATACTCCCGTATGTAGGCGATCTTCTCGCCTTGAAGCCTGGCGATCGTTGCGCCTCGAAAGTGGCTGCCCTGCCAGGTGCAGGAGAAGATCCACTCGGGGATCAGGGCCTCACCGCCAGTCGTAGTCGTCGGTCATGCTCCGCTGCTGGTCGTGCCGATGCCTGCCGAACAGAGCTGTGCCCGACCCACGCGATCAACGTCCCGTTACCCGGCGGAGCTATGTTGTCCGTCATGAGTGCGATGATCGAAAGCGACGATCCCACAAGCGCCTGACCGGCAAGGTCATAGTTGTCACCGGCGCCGTCCGAAGCCGAGGCATTGACCCAGGCCGGCGCCCAGGTCGTGGCCACTGACGTGCGCCCGGAGTGCGGCCGACGGCGTCTCGACGCCACCAGCGACCGGCTGGGCGGAGCTCGCCGCCGACCTGGGCAAGACCCACGGCCATGTCCTCTCTCCGACGAGTCCGCCTTCATCACCGGAGTGGAGATCATCGTGGACGGAGGCATGACCGCCGGACGCGCACTAAGGGTCGACCACGAGAGCAGAGGGGCCGTCCCCTAGTCCACCCCGTGGCACTCCCCATAAGCCCGCCCCGACCCACACCAGCAACCCGCCCCCCGCTGCGGCGGCCACACCACCGCCCGGCCCCGCGCCGCCAGCGTCGTCGCGTACTGCGGTAGTAGCGCCGCGTCTTCCGGGGACGCGCCCTCCGAGGCCGCGAACGCCTCGTACGACGGGACGGTCCCCGTCACGATGCCCAGGTTGGGAGTCCCCGACGAGGCCAGTTCGCGTAGTGACGCCTCTATGGTCGCGAGGTGTTCCTCGTGGGAGGGGTACTCCGTTGCCAGCGACGGGTACGTCGAGACCAGTTCTGTCAGTTCGGCTGTCGGCCAGTGCAGGACCGCCACCGGGAAGGGGCGGGACAGGGCCTCGCGGTAGGTGCCGAGTTCTGCTCGGAGACGCGAGATCTCTGCCGCCAGCTCCGCCGGGTTGTCCGAGCCCAGGGACCAGACGCGCTTGGGGTCGTGGAGTTCGTCCAGGGAGACGGGGGAGGTGTGGAGGGTGTCCGCCAGGACGTCCCAGTCGTCGTGGCCGATGCCCAGCATGCGGCGGACCCGGTGGCGGCCGAACAGGAGGGGATGCGTCGAGTACGGGGGCTGCGCGTCCTCCGTGAGGAGCAGCTCCACCGCCTCCGTGAACGTCTCGTGCGCCGCCTCCAGCTCGTCGTGCGCCTCCAGCGCCTCCGCCACGATCACCCAGGGGGCCGCCTCGCGCGGGGACGCCGCCCGGACGCCCTCGATGATCGCCCTGGCCTCGGCCTCGTGGCCGTACTCCCAGAGGTTGGAGGCTTTCAGGGCTCGTACGAGAAAGGGGTCCTCCAAGCCCTCCGGTGACGACAGCAGGCGGTCGTAGAGGGTGCTGGCGGCGGGGCGGTCGCCGGCGAGTTCGAGGTGGGCCGCGGCCTGCAGGAGCAGGGCTTCGGCGTCCTCGGGATACAGGCCGGCGGTCCGCTCCAGGCGGGCCGCTTCAGCGGTGTGGTCGACGTTCTCGGCAGGCGTGTCGGGGCGCATGCATGACACCGTACTGCCGGGCCCTGACAAAAGGAGAGGTATCCCCAGGCCAGCAAGCGGATCGGCGGCTCGTGGACCGGCGGAGTGGGTTCCGGCACGTCCGACACGTCCGGCTCGTACCGGCTACGCCTTGCACTTTCCCTCCGGGGCTCCGGGGCTCCGGGGCTCCGGAGCTCTGGTCCGGAGTCCCGGAGGTGTGGACGTCCCCTTTAGATCGTCACCCCGTCGATCTGCAGCGTCTGCACCGCCTTCGCCGCGAACGGCACCGCCACCGACTTCCCGCTCAGCCGCGTGTCCGAGTACGCCCTGTACTTGTCGCCGCCCGTCGTGACCGTGTTCCAGCGCGGGACCAGGCCGCCCGAGCCACCCGTCACCGTGGTGAAGCGGGAGAGGTCGAAGGTGAGGGTCTGGGCGGACGTGGAGGTGTTCACCGCCACGATCACCAGGCGCTTCGCGGCCGCGTCGTAGGCGGCCGCCGCGTAGCCCACACCCGTGTCGATGATCCGCATCCCGGGACGGATGTGGCGGCTGAACTGCGCCATGACGTAGTACTTCGTCTGGACCGTCGTCGGCTGGAGCGTGTTCTGGTCGTACGCGATCATCGCCCAGCCGGCCGTCGGGTCCATCACCTGCCAGTAGACCCACGCCGTCGGGTGCAGCCAGCGGAAGTCGAGGCAGAGGTTCGACGCCATGGTGAGGCCCGTGCCGTCGCTGTCGCCCGTTTCCGAGTTCCACAGCTTCTTGCCGGACGTCGTCACCACGTCCGTGTACAGCAGGTCCCGGCGGCCGCCCGAGCCCTGGTAGCCGTGCACGTTGACCTGGCTGACCAGGGCCTTGGTGGAGGAGTTGAAGGCGGCCCAGGTGGAGCGGGCGGTGTCGTAGTTCGTCTCGTCGGACGCGGTGATGCGCAGGCCGGTGAGGCCGCGCTTGTCGAGTTCGCTGCGCATGTGGGGGAGTACGGCGGCCTGGACCGCGGGGTCCATGTGGCAGCCCTCCTGGGTGCCGGTGGCGGTCCACCAGGACGCGGCCGGTTCGTTGAAGGGGTCGACGGTCGCGAAGTTCACGCCCCAGTTCGACTTCGCGCGCAGGGCCACGGCAGCCAGGTGGGAGGCGTGCTGGCGGTAGTTCCAGGTCTGGAGGTTGTTGCCGCCGCCCGACGCGCCCGACGGGTTGTGGTTGGCGCACATCCACCACATCGGGGAGTTCGCGAAGAGCTCGGACACGGCGCCTCGCTGCGTCGCCTTCACCAGCATCGCCCGCTGGTTCGCGTCCGCCGACCAGTTCCACGCCGAGGACGCCGGGTCCTCGTTGTTCCAGTCCTGCCAGAAGCCCTCGATCTGCTTGAAGGCGGGGATGTTGGGCGACTCCACCATCGTCTCGCCGCCGACGCTGTTCCAGCTGCACGCGCCCAGGTTGTAGCGGGCGATGTTCATGCCGAGGCCGGGGAGCGTCGTCCCGTTGTACGACACCGACTTGGTGGTGAAGAAGGCGTCGGCGAAGTCGTCCCGCGCGCCGAACACGTTGGCCCACCAGGCGAGGGAGGTACCCCAGCCCTCCCACGTTCCGTACGAGGTGCCGGGGTTGACGGCGATGGTGGCGTCCGCGCGTGCGGTGCCGGTCGCCAGGGCGCTGCCGAGGAGCGTCCCGCCCGCGGCTGTGAGCAGTGTTCTACGTCGGATCATGGCATCTCCGATTCATCGACGACCGGTCCCTGAACCGGAGTCGTGGCCTGTCCCCGTTCGTGCCTCGACGAAGCATCGGGTGTGGTGTGTGAGGTTGTCGAGGGTTGTGACAGCCCTTTTCTCAACCTGTGGAGGAAGGTGTGCGAGGTACCGAACGGGCCCGATCAGGTATAACCAAGGGCAGGACAAGCAGACGTACAAGCAGACTTACGAGAGGAGGGCCCGCCCCGTGATCCGCAGCCTGGCGAATCTGCGTCCCGCCGCCCTCCTGCTGATCCTCTTCCTCGACGTCGTGCTGCTCGACGCCGGCAGCCTCTCCGCCACCGTCGCGCTCGCCGCGACCGCCGCGGCCGGTTCCGCGTTCGCCGCCTGCTCGCTCCTCGCCTCCCGCTCCGCGCTCGCCGTGCCGCCCACCCGGGTACGTACGGCCATCCGCGACCGCGCCCGCCGCACGGCGTTCCTGCCGCAACGCGACCCCGACGCCAGGGGGCGCACCCGGCCCCGAGCGCCGGGGCACGCCCTCCCGACGACCGTCGCGTAGGGCATCAGCCGCACTCCACCGCCGCCCCGCGCGGGTCGTCATGCCGTCGTTCATCACCCGGCACGACGAGACCCCCGGAGGGCTCACCCATGTCCGTTTTCGCCGATCTGGTCCGGCACCTCGCCGACCTGCTCCAGCCGCTGTTCGGCGCGACCGCGGCCGCTGCCGCGATCGTCCTGTTCACCGCGTTCGTACGACTCCTCGTGCATCCCCTGTCCCGGGCCGCCGCGCGGGGGCAGAAGGCCCGGGCCGCGCTCCAGCCGAAGGTGGCGGAGCTCAGGAAGAAGCACGGGAAGGATCCCGCGAAGCTCCAGAAGGCCGTGATGGAGCTGCACGCCGAGGAGAAGGTGTCGCCGCTGTCGGGCTGCATGCCGAGCCTGTTCCAACTGCCCGCGTTCTTCCTCCTCTACCACCTGTTCTCCAACACGCGGATCGGCGGACAGGCCAACGAACTCCTCTCGCACCAACTGCTCGCCGCGCCCCTCGGCGACCGCTGGACGGACGCGCTCGGCGACGGCGGGGCGTTCGGGGCCGCCGGGCTGGTGTACGTCGGGCTGTTCGCGTTCGTCGCCGTGGTGGCCGTGTTCAACTTCCGCCGTACGAAGCGGATGATGGCCGCGAATGTGGCGGTGCCGGCGCAAGGCGCGGGGCCGGTGCCCGGGATGGGTGCGATGACCAAGGTCATGCCGTTCATGTCCTTCTTCACGCTGTTCACCGTGGCGGTGGTGCCGCTGGCGGCCGCGCTGTACGTGGTGACGAGCACGACGTGGAGTGCGGTGGAGCGGGCGGCGCTGTACCGCTGAGCCCCCCACGGCCCCGGTCGGTCCAGTCCGTGAACCGGGTATTGCGGACTGGACGCCGACCTTGCACGATCGACCAGTCATCCGATGGCTGCACCCGTCGGTCGACGTGCCCGCGATCGAGGGAGACTGTGACCATGAAGCTGCTGCGAGTCGGTACGGCGGGATCGGAACGGCCCGCGCTGCTCGACGCCGACGGGATCCTGCGGGATCTGTCCGGCGTCGTGCCGGACATCGACGGGCCGCTGCTCGCCGACGAGGACGCGCTCGGCCGGATCCGCGCCGCCGCCGAGGGGGGTTCGCTGCCCGCGCTGGACGCCACCGG
This sequence comes from Streptomyces sp. NPDC033131, assembly GCF_055578365.1. Taxonomy (NCBI): domain Bacteria; kingdom Bacillati; phylum Actinomycetota; class Actinomycetes; order Kitasatosporales; family Streptomycetaceae; genus Streptomyces; species Streptomyces sp. NPDC033131. Next base: position 283,958 of record NZ_JBVIPA010000003.1, on the reverse strand, counting down.
GCTGCGGGTCGGACCGCCGCTCGCACGGATCGGCAAGATCGTCTGCATCGGGCTCAACTACCACGACCACGCGCGGGAGACCGGGGCCGAGCCGCCCGCCGAGCCCGTGATCTTCTTCAAGGCCGCGGACACGGTGGTCGGGCCCTACGACACGGTGCTGGTTCCTCGCGGGTCCGTGAAGACCGACTGGGAAGTCGAGCTGGCGGTCGTCATCGGGCGTACGGCTCGGTATGCGGAGTCCGTGGAGGAGGCGCTGGGGTGTGTCGCCGGGTACGCCGTGGCGCACGACGTGTCCGAGCGGGAGTTCCAGATCGAGCGGGGCGGGACCTGGGACAAGGGGAAGAACTGCGAGACGTTCAACCCGCTGGGACCGTGGCTCGTGACGGCGGACGAGGTGGCCGATCCGCAGGATCTGTCGCTGAAGCTGTGGGTCAACGGGGAGCTGAAGCAGGACGGCACGACGGCCGAGCAGATCTTCCCCGTCGGGGAAGTGGTGCGGTACGTCAGCCAGTTCATGACCCTGTATCCCGGTGACGTGATCAATACCGGGACACCGGCGGGCGTGGCGCTCGGAGCACCCGAGCCGAAGCCGTTCCTTCGGGCCGGTGACGTGGTGGAACTGGAGATCGCAGGGCTCGGCCGGCAGCGGCAGGAGTTCAAGGACGCCTAGGGTCAGTTGTGAAGTGCTGGTCACAGCCACCCGTCGAGGGCTGCGACCAGCACGGTTGCCTCGTAGCGGACGGCGAGCTTGTCGTACCTCGTGGCCATGGCCCGGTGGCGCTTGAGCCGGTTGATCCCGCACTCGACCGCATGCCGCTGTGTGTAGTCGGTCTTGTCGAACGTCGGTGGCCGACCGCCTCGGGAGCGAGTTTCTGACGGTCGCGGACCCGGTTACTCACCGTCCTTGTTCCACGTATTTCCTGAAGTGCTCCAGATCGTTGCCGACCACGCGTTCGACCGTGTTCGCCTGGGCGAAGCCTCTCGGGCCGCCGAAGGTGTCCCTGACGGCATCCGGGTCGTACTCGAGCCGTGCTTGGACGCGGGTGTGGTTCTTGTCGATCGGGAGCAGGGAGAAGGAGCCCGTCAGCTCGGGGGTGCCTCTGGTGTGCCACTCCAGCACGCGGTTCTCCGCGTGGTCGTGGTAGTCGGCATCGAGTTCGCGGGTGTCGTCGCCGGCCTCGATGGAAAGATGCGCGCGGCCCTTCGCGTCTGCACGCGCGTCGCGTACTCCGTCCACGAAGCGTGAGTAGTTCTCCACGTGGTGCAGGCTGTCCCAGGCCTTGTCGATCGGGACTCCGACGTCGACATGTTTCTCGAGGGTGCTCATGGCCCACCTCCATGTTCGGTTCACGTCGTACGGCCTTGCTCTTTCCAGTGTGCGCCTGCAAGCCCAAGGGGGTGTTGTGAAAGTGCTGGTCACAGTTACTCGTTGATCGCTGCGACCAGCGCGGTCGCTTCTTGGCGGACGGCGAGCTTGTCGTACCTCGTGGCCATGGCCCGGTGGCGCTTGAGCCGGTTGATCCCGCACTCGACCGCGTGCCGCTGTTCGTAGTCATCCTTGTCGAACTTTGGCGGCCGGCCGCCAAGCGATCCACGCTGGAGGCGGTTGCGGACCCGGTCCGCCGGAACCGGGATGATGGCCTTGATCCCCCGTCTGCGCAGGTAGGAGCGATTGCTGCGCGAGCCGTACGCCTTGTCGGCCCGGACCCGGTCCGGGCGCTTGCGCGGCCTGCCGAGCCCCAGCCGGGGGACTGGATGGCTTCAAGGACCGGTTCGAACCGCGGGGAGTCGCCCCGCTGCCCGGCCGTGATCACGACGGACAAGGGCTTCTGCCCCTGCTCGATCGCGAGGTGGATCTTGCTGGTCAGTCCACCGCGGGAGCATCCGAGGCCGTGGTCGGCCGGCTCGACGAAGATCCCGTCGGGTGGCTCCTTCTGGAGGTCCCCCTTTTCGCCGCTCCGGCGGCGTGCTGATGGGCCCGGCAGACGGTGGAGTCGATGTTGGCATCCCAGGTGATCAGGCCCATCGTGCCCGCCTCGGCCTGGAGCTGGGTGAGGATCCTCGCCCAGGTGCCGTCCCGCTGCCGGCGCCGGAACGGGTCATAGACCCGGTCCCACGGCCCATAACGTTCGGGCGCGCCCCGCCAGGGAGCACCGGTCCGGGGCCGCCACCGTATGCCGTCTGTCAGCTGCCGCCGCGTCCACACCCGCGGCAGACCCGGCTTGATGCCCGTCGGCAGCAGAGGCTCGAGCCGGTTCGGCGACCACTGGCCGTTCGTCAGATCCCCACGTGCCACAGGACGTGATCATCAACGAACAAGATCCATCTTCGCGACAGACCCTAGAGGGCGGGGGACTGCTACTGCGCGGCGGCCACGGGTTGTTCGTGGCCGCCGCGCAGTTCCGCGCCCTCCTGGGGGCGTCCACCTCACGCCAGCAGAGCGGCCAGCCGGCGCCAGCCCTCCCGCGGCAGCGCGTCCCTCGGCTCGTCGTCCACCAGCTGCAACGCCACATGGTCCGCGCCCGCCTCGTAGAACGCGTCGATGCGGGCGCGGACCGTCTCCTCGTCGCCCCACGCGAACACCGCGTCGACCAGACGGTCGCTGCCGCCGTTCGCGAGGTCGTCCTCGGTGAAGCCGTGACGCAGGAAGTTGTTCGTGTAGTTCGGGAGACCGAGGTACAGGGCGAGGAACTCGCGGGCCAGCGTGCGGGCGCGCGTCGGATCCTCCTCCAGGACGACCGCCAGCTCGGGGGCCAGGACCGGGGCGTCGCCGAGGATCTTGCGGGCGTACGCGGTGTGCTCGGGGGTCACCAGGTACGGGATCGAGCCGGCGGACCGGTCGCGGGACAGTTCCAGCGTCTTCGGACCGAGGGCCGCCAGGAGCCTGCGGTCCGCCGGAACGCCCGCCGCGTCCAGCGCGTCGAGGTGGGCGACCAGGGCCGAGTAGGGGCGACGGTACTGCTCCGCGACCTTGGCGTGGCTGACGCCGAGGCCCAGGACGAAGCGGCCGGGGTGGGCGGCCTCCAACTCGGCGAACCGCGCGGCGCTGTCGGCGGCCTCGTGCTGCCAGATGCTCTGGATGCTGGTGCCGACCGTGAGCGTCGAGGTCGCCTCGATCAGCGGTGCGGCGTTGGCGGCGGAGCTGTTGCCGCCCAGCCAGACGGCGCCGTATCCCAGGTCTTCCAATTCGGCCGCGGCCTCGGCGAGTTCGCCGCGCCGGGCGGGGTCCTCCGAGCGCAGACCGACGCTCCAGACGCCGTACCGTCCGATGGATTCCTTCAGGGCGTCACTCATGGGCCGTTCCCTCCGGTCGGTGTGCTGTACAGCGGTGCCAACCGGAGGGTGCCCCGAGATCTTCCCCTCAGTGACGGGTCACTGCTTGGACGGTCTGACCGGTCTGACCGGTCGCAGGTAGGCCGTCACAGGCCCAGGAACTGCTCCAGTGCCTCCACGACGAACCGGTGGTCCTGCAACTGCGGCAGCCCCGAGACCGTGACCGCGCCGATCACGCCGACGCCCTCCACGGTGATCGGGAAGGAGCCGCCGTGGGCCGCGTACTCGTCCGGGTCCAGGCGGGAGGACTCCTCGAAGGTCGTGCCCTTGGCGCGGCAGCGGGCGCCCACCAGGTAGGAGGCGGAGCGGTAGCGCTCGACGACCCGGCGCTTGCGGGTGATCCAGGCGTCGTTGTCGGGGGCGGAGCCGGGCAGTGCCGCGTGGAAGAGCTGCTGACCGGCGAGGTGGATGTCGACGGCGACGGGGGCCTGGCGTTCGCGGGCCAGGTCGACGATGAGGGAGCCCAGCGCCCACGCGTCGTCGTACGTGAACTGGCGGAAGACCAGACGGCGTTCCTGCGCCTCCAACTCCTCCAGGGGCGGGGTGAGTTCCGGGTGGAACTTCGGGGTGATCTCCTGGTTGTGCGTCTGGTTGTGCGTCTGGTTGCGCGACTGGTTCTGCGTCACAGCGACACCGCCACTCCGTCACGGGCCGAACGGCGCGCCGCCTCCAGTACGTCGAGGGCGGCGGCCGCCTCCAGAGCGGTCACCGGATTGGGACCGCCGTCGGCGAGGGCCCTGGCCACGGCCGCATAGTAGGCCGGGTAGTCGCCGGGAAGGGTCGGTTCGGCGCGGCCGCCGCCGGTCAGCGGGGACTCTCCGGCCCCGACCAGGCCCCACAGCGACTCGGGCTCCCAGCCCCAGTCGGCGGTCCGGCCGGGGCGCCTGCCCTCGCGCAGGTCCGCCTCCTGCGGGTCGAGGCCGTACTTCACATAGCCCGCCTTCGCGCCCAGCACCCGGAAGCGGGGGCCGAGCTGGGCGGTGGTCGCGGAGGCGTACAGGTGGGTGCGGACCCCGCTGGTGTGCGTGATCGCGATGAACGTGTCGTCGTCCGTCTCCGCGCCCGGGCGGCGGACGTCCGACTCGGCGTACACGGAGGCGGCCGGGCCGAAGAGGACCAGCGCCTGGTCGACGAGGTGGCTGCCGAGGTCGTAGAGCAGACCTCCGACCTCTGCCGGATCGCCGGACTCCCGCCAGCCGCCCTTCAGCTGTGGCCGCCAGCGCTCGAAGCGGGACTCGAAGCGGTACACGTCGCCCAGCTCGCCGTCCGCCAGGAGCCCCCGCAGGGTCAGGAAGTCGTTGTCCCAGCGGCGGTTCTGGAAGACGGACAGGAGCAGGCCGCGCTCCTCCGCGAGGGCCGCCAGCTCGCGTGCCTCGGCGGCCGTGCCGGCGACGGGCTTGTCCACGACCACGGGCAGGCCGGCCTTCAGGGCGGTGGTGGCGAGCGGGACGTGCGTCTTGTTCGGGGACGCGACGACGACCAGGTCCAGCTCGTCGGCCCGGTCGAACAGCTCGTCCGGTGTGGCGACCGGGCGCACGTCCGGGAACTCGGCGCGGGCCTGCTCCTGCCGCTCGGGGTTCGAGGTCACCACCGTGTCCAGGGCGAGCCCTTCGGTCGCGGCGATCAGCGGGGCGTGGAAGACGGAACCGGCGAGGCCGTAACCGACGAGGCCCACGCGGAGAGGGGTACCAGCAGTCTTGCGTCCAGTCATGACCTCCACTTTCGCAACGCTGTTGCCAAAGTGCAAGCGCCGGGGACAATGGGGGGCGTGAACAGGGCGAAGGGCGGCAAGGGCGGCAAGGACGCAGGGGCGGGCGGCGGTGCGGCGGGGGTGAACCTGCTCGCCCTGCGCAGCCACAACACCGCGCTGGTGCTCGACCTGCTGCGCACGGCCGGCCCGGAGGGCATCAGCCGGCTCGAACTCGCCGAGCGGACGGGCCTGACCCCGCAGGCGGTCAGCAAGATCACGGCCCGGCTGCGCGCCGAGGGCCTGGCCGCGGAGGCCGGGCGCCGGGCGTCGACGGGCGGGAAACCGCGCACGGTACTGCGGCTCGTGCCGGGCGCGGGGCACGCGGTCGGAGCGCATCTGGACCGGGACGAGCTGCGTACGGTCCTGGTCGACCTGAACGGCACCGTCGTGGCCGAACGCCGGGCGCCGCTGGACCTGGGGGCGGGCGCGGATGCCGTGGTGGGGGCGGTGGCGCGGGAGGTCGAGGGGCTGGTGGGGGGCGGTGCGGGTGGTGCCCCTGCTGCCCCTGCTGCCCGCCCCTGCCCCGGCTTCGCCGATGGCGGCGCCCGTCTCGGCCTTCTCGGTGTCGGGGTGGCCCTCCCCGGCCCGCTCGACCACGCCCGTGGCGTGCTGCACCGGGTCACCGGGTTTCCCGAGTGGGACGGCTTTCCGCTGCGGGACGCGCTGGTACGGCGGCTCGGGGTGCCGGTCGTCGTCGACAAGGACACCAACGCGGCGGCGCTCGGGCTGGCGGTGGCGGGAGAAGGCCAAGGGGCCGGCGAGGCAGGTGGGACCGGCGGGGATGGGGCTGGCGGGGCGGGCGGGTCCTTCGCCTACCTCTACCTCGGTACGGGGCTCGGCGCCGGGCTCGTGATCGGCGGGGTCGTGCACCGGGGGGCGCGGACCGGGGCGGGGGAGTTCGGACACCAGGTCATCCAGCTGGACGGGCCGCGCTGCGAGTGCGGGAACCGGGGGTGCGTCGAGACCCTGTGTCTGGACGCGGTGGCGCGCGGCGAGGTCGAGGAGGCGGCGCGGGTCCTGGGGGAGGGCGCCGCGAACCTCGTCGGCCTGCTGGACATCGACCTCGTCCTGCTCGGCGGCCGTACGGTCAGCGCGGCGCCGGAGGCTTTTGTACGTGGGGTCGCGGGCGTTCTCGAGGTCCGTGGGGGGCGTGGGGGTGCGGTGCCGGTGCGGGTTGCCTCCGGCGGGGTTGCGGAAGGGGCGGCTCAGCTGCTGCTGGCGCCGTTGTTCGGGCGGGGGGACGGGTGACGGAGGTCCGTTCGTCTCGGTCCGTGCGGGTCGGCTGTCGCTGGGCGGGGGTGGGTCGCGCTGCCGGGCGCTGACGGGGTGCCGTCCGCGCCCACCCGTGCCGCCCTGGCGGCACGATTGCCCGCGGGTTGACGGGGCCCGGCGGGGGTGGGTCGCGCTGCCGGGCGTTGGCGGGGTGCCGCCTGCGCCCACCCGTGCCGCCCTGGCGGCACGATTGCCCGCGGGTTGACGGGGCCCGGCGGGGGTGGGTCGCGCTGCCGGGCGTTGGCGGGGTGCCGTCCGCGCCCACCCGTGCCGCCCTGGCGGCACGATTGCCCGCGGGGTGGCGGGGCCCGGCGGGGGTGGGTCGCGCTGCCGGGCGTTGGCGGGGTGCCGCCTGCGCCCACCCGTGCCGCCCTGGCGGCACGATTGCCCGCGGGTTGAACG